>NZ_JARVSW010000028.1:0-77697 GCF_030208985.1 Pseudomonas sp. MEJ108 | reverse complement strand
GCAAGCTCACACAACTTCTGTGTACACCTGACCGACAGGTGAGTAGCTACCCAGATATTCAGCGACTGCACGGGCCTCTTCGCGAGCAAGCTCGCTCTCACAAGTGCGGTGTACACCTGACCGACAGGCGGGGCAGCGGGGAGATCACTGCCCCTGAAGATCTTATGGCGTGTGCAGATCTTGTGGGAGCGAGCTTGCTCGCGAAGAGGCCGGCAGCCTCGCCCTATCAATCCACGCCTACAAACCCGCCCGTCTGATGCTGCCACAACCGCGCATACAGCCCGCCATGCGCCAGCAGTTCGCTGTGCGTGCCGGTTTCGGCGATCTGGCCTTTCTCCAGAACCACCAGGCGATCCATGCGCGCGATCGTCGACAGGCGGTGCGCGATGGCGATCACGGTCTTGCCCTGCATCAACGTCTCCAGGCTCTCCTGAATCGCTGCTTCGACTTCCGAGTCGAGTGCCGAGGTGGCTTCGTCCATGATCAGGATCGGCGCGTCCTTGAGCAGCACGCGGGTGATCGCGATGCGCTGGCGTTGACCGCCGGACAGCTTGACGCCGCGCTCACCGACATGGGCGTCGAAGCCGGTGCGACCTTCGGAGTCCGACAGCAGCGGGATGAACTCGTCGGCGCGGGCCTTGTGGATCGATTCCCAGAGCTGTTCATCAGTTGCGTGCGGATTGCCATACAACAGGTTCTCGCGAATCGAGCGGTGCAGCAGCGAGGTGTCCTGGGTAATCATGCCGATCTGCGCGCGCAGGCTTTCCTGGGTGATTTCGGAAATGTCCTGGCCGTCGATGAGGATTCTCCCGCCTTGCACGTCGTACATGCGCAGCAGCAGGTTCACCAGCGTCGACTTGCCCGCGCCGGAAGGCCCGATCAGGCCGATCTTCTCACCCGGTTTGATGTCCAGGTTGAGGTTGTGAATGATCCCGTTGCCATTGCCGTAATGGAAATCCACGCCGTCGAACCTGACACCGCCGTTTTCGATCTTCAGCGGCAGGGCGCCGGGTTTGTCATTGACCGTGACGGGCTGCGAAATACTTTCCAGGCCGTCCTGTACGGTGCCGATGTTCTCGAAGATGCCGTTGACCACCCACATGATCCAGCCGGACATGTTGACGATGCGGATGACCAGACCGGTGGCCAGCGCGATCGCACCCACCGAGATAATGGACTGGGTCCACAGCCAGAGGGCCAGACCGGTGGTGGTGACGATCAGTATGCCGTTCATGGTGGTGATGGTGGTGTCCATCGAGGTGACCACGCGGCCAGCCAGCTGACTCTTTTCGGTGTGGTCGCGCATCGCTTCGCGCGCGTACTGCTGCTCGTGGTTGGTGTGGGCGAACAGCTTGAGCGTGGTGATGTTGGTGTAGCCGTCGACGATGCGGCCCATCAGTCTGGAGCGCGCATCGGACGAATCCACCGAGCGCTGCTTGACCCTCGGCACGAAATACATCAGCGAGAGGATGAACGCCGCGATCCAGGTGCCCAGCGGAATCATCAGGCGCCAGTCGGCCTCGGCGAACAGCACCATCGCGCTGATCGCGTAGATCAGCACATGCCACAGCGCATCCACCGTCTGCACGGCCGAGTCACGCAACGAGTTGCCGGTCTGCATGATGCGCTGGGCGATACGCCCGGCGAAGTCGTTCTGGAAGAAATTGACGCTCTGTTTGAGCACGTGGCTGTGGTTCTGCCAGCGAATCAGGTTGGTCATGCCGGGGCTGATCGTCTGGTGTACCAGCAGGTCATGCAGGCCGACGAAAATCGGCCGCAGCAGCAGGGCCACCACCACCATCCAGATCAGCTCGGAACCGTGAATACTGAAGAAATTCTCCGGCGGCGTGGTTTGCGCCAGGTCGATGATGCGGCTCAGGTAGCTGAACAGCGACACTTCGATCAGCGCACCGATCAGCCCGACCACCAGCAGCGCGGTGAACGTCGGCCATACCTGACGCAGGTAGTAGAGGTAGAACGCGAAGACGGTATTGGGCGGGGCAGCGGTAGGAGCGTCTTTGAAGATATCGATCAGTTTTTCGAAACGACGATAAAGCATTGGCTATCACACCCACGCGACGTGGGTTCTCCTTGATAAGTGGAGGCTCTCCCGTCCGGACCGCACGAAGCCCAAGGCTTCATGCGGTGCAGGTTTCCCGATCAGTTGACGCGTTTGGCGGACTTGATCAGGATCGGGTCGACTGGCACGTTTTGCATGCCTTTCTGAGTAGTGGTGCGGGCGTTGACGATGTTGTCGACGACGTCCATGCCCTTGACGACTTTGCCGAACACTGCGTAACCGAAGTCGCGTGCGCCGTTGTCGAGCATGGCATTGTCGTTGGTGTTGATGAAGAATTGACTGGTGGCCGAGTTCACGTCCGAGGTACGCGCCATGGCAATGGTGCCGCGGACGTTATGCAAACCGTTCTGGGCTTCGTTCTTGATCGGATCCTTGGTCTGCTTCTGAACCATCTGCGGGGTGAAGCCACCGCCTTGCACCATGAAGCCCGGAATCACCCGGTGAAAGATGGTGTTGGTGTAGAAGCCGCTGTCGACATAACCCAGAAAGTTCTGGGTGCTGACCGGCGCCTTGGTGTCTGCGAGTTCGATTTCAATCTGGCCGAAACTGGTGTCGAGTACCACGTGCGTGGCTTTATCCGGGGCAGCCATCAGGTTGGCGGCGAACAGCACGGAGCAGGCGGCGAGAGCGATTTTTTTCAGCATGTGGCAACACGTCCTTCATTAAGAGATATCGACTGTGACCGGCAAGGTAACCACGTTTGGCTTTTTTTGCCCAGCGTATTGGCGGGTTTGCAGCACTTCAGGCGATCAGGCTGCACGTCCATGGACCGCACAGGATTTTCAGACTGCGTTGCTGGCGATGAATTCCAGCCGCGTGTGATTGAAGTGCAGCAGGCAGCCCTGACTGAGCGAAGAGCGCCACGTGCCTGCTCCGGTCAGGCGTTTTGCGGCGTGCCGAGTGCAGCGGTGAGCGGTGTCGTGTCAAAGCTGCGGATCAGGTCGATCAGGATCTGCGTGGCCGGGCCCAGCGGCCGGTCCTTGCTGGAGTAAAGATAGAAGGTCGGGTTACGGCTACCGCCCTTGTCCAGGCGCAGGGGCTTAAGCAAGCCTTCGCGCAGTTCGCGCTCGATCATGTGCCGCGGCAGCCAGGCGAAGCCCAGGCCGTTGCTGACGAAGGTCGCGGCGGTGCCGAGGCTGCCGACGGTCCAGCGCTGTTCCGCGCCCAGCCAGCCGAAGTCCCTGGGTTGCTGCCTGCCGGAGTCACGGATGACCACCTGCAACTGGCTTTCCAGGTCCTGAAAGGTCAGTTCGCGATTGGCCTGATGCAGGGCGTGGTCCGGGTGCGCGACGGCGACGAACTCGACCGAGCTCATCTCGGTGCCCAGATGCCCGGCAATGCTGTAGCCGCTGATGGCCAGGTCCGCCACGCCTTCGAGCAAGACCTCCTCAACGCCGGAGAGCACTTCTTCACGCAGTCGCACCCGGCAGCCGCGGCTCTGCGGCATGAACGCGGTCAGCGCCTTGACCAGACGTGCCGAAGGGTACGCCGCGTCGATCACCAGGCGCACTTCCGCTTCCCAGCCCTGTTCCATATGGTGCGCGAGGTCTTCCAGTTGGCTGGCCTGCTTGACCAGCTGCCGCGAACGGCGCAGCAGTACGCCACCGGCTTCGGTCAGCACCGCCTTGCGCCCGTCGATACGCAATAACGGCACGCCGAGCTGTTCCTGCATGCGCGCCACGGTGTAACTCACCGATGATTGCGAGCGATGCAACGCTTCGGCGGCCTGAGCAAAACCACCGTGATCGACCACGGCCTGCAATGTGCGCCACTGGTCGAGAGTCACGCGGGGCGCTTTCATGCTGTAATTCCTCTTTAAATACGGGCTTGTTGTTCTACTCTGACAATCCCGACTCGGAGATTGCCGAATGAATCGACTGTGTTGTGCGCTGCTGGTCATGTTGCCGGTGACGGCCCTGGCGTACCCCATCGAGGTGGAAAAACAGTACCAGGACGTGAAGATCGATTATGTTGCCCACGACGTCTATCACGATACCGGGTCAATCACCGTCAACAACTACGGTGAAGTAGACGCCAAATGTTCGGTGGTGTTCATCAACGGGCCGGAGGCACCGCGCACCCGGCGTGTGCAGGTTGGCGCAGGCAAGAGTCTCGACGTCTCATCCCGATTCAATCGCAGCATCATAAAGTTGCGAATCAGGCTCAGCTGTCAGCCCGCCTGAGAGTAGAGCGCTCTTATGGATAAGACAAATTTATGGGGGGTGCACAAAGGCTTTGCGTTTTTGCTCAACGCGTTGGTGATTGACCGGGGTTGTGGTGGGTGTCACTTACCCCGGTCGCTTTCGCAGATATTCTGAGAGTGCAGCCCTGTTTCCAGGGCTGTTTATGAGTGATGTGCTTTGCGACGATCAGACAATGATGTCGGCGGTCTGCAGCGTCTGCACGCCCGTGAGCTGGATTTCGAAGTCCGCGCCGACGTTGTCATCGATGTTGCCGTATAGCACGCCGTCGGCAAAACGCAGCTCACCGCTGTTGTTGGCGCTGAACGCCGCGTTGCCGATGAACACGAAGGCATCGTGGCCATCGGTCAGCGGCCGGGCATCGAAGCCGGAGAAGTCCAGCTTGTCGCCTTCGACTGTCTTGAAGCCATTGATGATGTCGCGCAGTCCGCCCAGGCCCGTATCGCTGATGCCATTGAACACGTAGTGGTCTGCGCCGGTGCCACCGATCAGCGTATCCGCGCCTGATCCGCCGATCAGCACGTCGTCGCCCGCGCCACCGGACAAGGTGTCATTGCCATCGCCGCCACTCAGGGTGTTGGCGTTCTTGTTGCCGGTCAGCGTGTCGGCAAACTGGCTGCCGATCAGGTTTTCAGTGCCTTTCAGCGTGTCCAGACCCGAGCCGCCGGTGGCTTGCTGAGCGCTGGTGTTCAGCGCAACGGTGACGCCGGCGGTGGCGAACAGATACGACACGGTGTCATTGCCGTCGCGGCCGTCCATGACGTTGTCGCCAGCGCCTGCGTAAATCAGGTTATCCAGGGCATTGCCGGTGGCATTGGCGGCCCCGCTGCTGTTGATGACGATGTTTTCCAGATTGGCCCCCAGCGTGTAGCTGGCCAGCGAGCTGTACACCGTATCGACGCCGCCCACTTGTGCATCGGTATTGGTCTCGACCACCCGGTCGGCGGCATCGTCGACGTAATAACTGTCCGATCCATCGCCGCCGGTCAGCATGTCGGCACCTGCAGCGCCGTCGAGAATGTTGTTGTTGGCATTACCGATGATGACGTTTTTCACGGCGTTGCCGGTGCCGTTGATGGCAGACACGCCGGTAAGCACCAGGTTTTCCACGTTGGCGCCCAGCGTCCAGCTGACAGACGACACCACGGTGTCCACCTGCGAGGGCGAGTCGTTGCTTTCGGTGACGGTATCGAAAGCGTTGTCGACCACGTAGATATCGTTGCCATCGCCGCCGCTCATGTCATCCGCGCCCTGATCGCCGTCCAGTACGTCATTGCCGGAACTGCCGACCAGCGTGTCGTCGTCACTGGTGCCGAAGATATGGCCGCCTTCGTTCTGGCCACTCTCGAAAATGGCCGCCGGGTCGTTGTTGTCAGCGGCGTTGCCCTGAAAACCCAGGTCATCGGCGATGAAATCGGCCAGGCGCTGGCCGACGATTTCGGCGGACTCTTCATGCAAGTGCCAGACGTCATCGGGGTAAACCAACGGGTTGACCTCGTAACGCAGGGGCAGGTCGGTGTAGTCAACCGCCAGCTTGACGTCGGCGCGCTCAGTGGCAATGGCTTCCTGGACGCTTCTGACGTACCCGGCGCCTTCGACAATGGCGTTGATCTTTTCGTCGGTGTAACCACGCGCCTTGGCCGCGTCGGTCTGGTAGTGCCCGGTTTCGGCGATGTACACGGTGAAATCACCGATCTGCGCGTGCAGGTAGTCGAACACTTTCAGGGTCGAGGCCTTGTACAGCTCGGCCGCCGCCTGCTTGTCGGTGGCGCGGGCGATTTCCTGAGCGGCTTCTTCGCCCTGACCCCAGATGATCCCGGTGGTCACTTTGTCGATGGCGGTCAGCGACGCCAGTTGCGACTTGAGCAACTCGGTGGCGCGCAACAGCGCAGGGCCCGGCTCATCGGTGTCGACCAGCCACCAGGAAACACGCTGTTCATCCTGAGTGCCGGTCGAGTAGCCGACCACGGTGCTGCCGCCCACGGCGAGGTCGATGCCATCACCGTTGGCGTCGGTGAACTGGCTGCGCACGTCGTAATCGGTGTAGCGGGTCAGGTCCTTGACCATTTCCGAGGTGCCGGACTGGTTATCGTCTTCAGTCATGCGCAGCAGGCGCGCGTTGGACTGGCCCAGGGTCGGCAGGTAGAGAATCTCCTGCGCCTCACGCTGGCCGAATACGAAGTCCGCGTCGGTGAGGGTGTCGATCAGGTTGCCGCTCAGGGCGATCTCGAAGCGATTGCCGTCGGCATCCGCCGTGGCGGACTTGATGTAGGTCTTGTCGCCGGTTTCGTTGAGGGTCATGTACAGCGTGTGGTCTTCGCCGTTGCCCAGCCCCAGAAAGCCCAGTGCGGAGACGTCTATCTTGTCCTGACCAGGGGTGAAGTCATAGATCGTGTCGGTGGCAGTCAGGCCGCCAGCGTCGTAATCGCGGTAGCTGTCGGTCAGTGCGCTGTAGACGAACGTGTCGGCATCGGCGCCACCGTACAGGGCGTCGCGTCCTGCGCCACCGTTGATGATGTCGGCGCCGGTATCGCCACGCAGCGTGTCGTCACCGCCCAGGCCCAGAATCGTATCGTTGCCTTCGGTGCCGTACAGCGCCTCGGCGTTCTCGGTGCCGGTGAGGATCCCCGGCGTCACGTTGCCCACATTGATGGCAAAACTGTCGGCCACCGAAGCGCCGGTGGCGTCGCTCGCAGTCAGCAATACCGAGTAAAGCCCGGATGCCGTGCCGCCCGGTGTGCCGCTGAAGGTCAGGGTCTTGCTGTCGAACTTCAGCCACTCGGGCAGGGCGCTGTTATCGGCCAGGGTCGCGCTGTAGGTCAGCGTGTCGCTGTCCGGGTCGCTGAAGCTGCCGGGCTGCACGGCGTAGGAGAACGCCTTCAGCTCGGTAACGTTCTGGTCCATCAGCGGCGTATTGAGCACTGGTGCCTGATTGGCGGCTGAGGCGGTAGAGAAGATGAAGTTGGACGCACTGAGTTTGTCGGCCAGGTTGCCTTGCAAGGCAATCTCGAAGCGATTGCCTGTGCTGTCGACCGCATCGGTCTTGATGTAGGTCTTGCTGCCGTCGGCATTGACCGACAGGTAAATGGTGTTGGCGCTGCCATCGCCCAGGCCGCGCAGGCCGATGCTGGACAGATCGATGCGGTCTTCGGCCGGGTTGAAGTCGGTGATCGTATCGCTTTGCTTGGTGCCGCTGGCGGTGTAATTGCGATAGCTGTCCAGGCGCGAGTTGTAGATGAACAGGTCCGCGCCTGCGCCGCCGGTCAGGGTGTCGGCATCGGCTCCCCCAGTGATCGTGTCGGCGCCCGCGCCGCCGTCGATGCGGTCCGTACCGGCATTGCCGTTGAGCACGTCATTGCCGTCGGTGCCGGTGAGGGTATCGCCGCCCGCCGTGCCTTCCACGACATGCTGGAAGATGAAGTGGCTGGCATTGAGCGTGTCTTTCAGGTTGCCGCTCAGGCCTAGCTCGAAGCGGTTGCCGCTGGCATCGGCGTCGAGTGATTTGACGTAGGTGCGGTCCAGTGTGGCGTTGTAGCTGATGTTCAGCGTACCGCCCTTGCCGCTGCCCAGCCCGGTGAAGCCCAGATTGGTCAGGTCGATGCGGTCCTGGCTGATGTCGAAGTCGGTGACCAGATCGGTGGAACTGGTGGTCGCCGTCCGGTAGCTGTCGGTCAACTGATCGAAGCGAAAGGTGTCGGCTCCCGCGCCGCCGGTGAGCTTGTCGGCCCCGGCACCGCCGACCAGGATGTCGTCACCCGAACCGCCGTTCAAGGTGTCCTTGCCCGCCAGGCCGAAGATCTGCTCGTGGGCCGCGCCACCGGTGATGACGTCGTTGCCCTCGGTGCCATTGACGGTCACCAGCGGGAACGCATCACCGGCAAAGCTGCCATCGCCATACACCAGGGTCAGCCCCTTGCTGGTGTGGCTGATGGTGTTGCCGACGATGCTGTTGCGGTCGGTGCCGTCTTCGTTGCGCTCGGCGACGCCGTAGGTGGAGTTGTCACTGCCGGTGATCGTGTTGCCACGGATCAGGTTGTCGCTGCCGCTGAAGAACTTGCCGGACACGCCTGTGGTGTCGTCGTAGGACTGAATGATGATTTCCGGAACCGCTGAACCCAGCGCGTTGTTGCTCAGGGTGTTATCGAAGATATCCACCCCGGAACTGCCGTAAATGCGCACGCCGGCGTTGCCGTTGTCGTGGATGTCCACGCCGCTGACCGAAACCTGGCTGGACAGCTTGATCAGTACGCCTTCTGCTGCGTTGCCATACACCGCGCCGCCGGTGATGGTGATGTTGGCGGGCGAGGGGATGTTCTCGCTGCCGCGCTGCACCACGATGCCGGTGCTGCCATTGCCATAGGCAACGTTGTTGCTCAGGGTGAAGTCGTGGGTGCTGGTGACCACGTTGAAGCCGTGACGATCGTTGTCATAGGCGACATTGTTTTCAAACACGCTGTCGCTCAGGTAATCGGCTACGAAGCCATCCAGGCCGTTGCCATGCGACACGCTGTTCTTGATCACCATGTTGACGGTCTGCTCGTGCGGGTCGAAGCCGTAGCCCGAGCAATCCTTGATCTCGACGCTGTCGAGGGTGACGTTCGAATCCTTGCCGTCAGAGCCTGGAATGTAACCGTTGAACCAGCCGTCCACCTTGCCGGTGGTGGCGTCGCGGTTACCGTCCAGCGTCAGGTTTTTCATGCCGAAGTCGTGGGTTTCTTCGCCATAGGCCGAGCGCACTATGCCGGTCACTTTGGTGTCCGAGCCATCCGCAAGCTTGATGATCGTCTCGCCCATGCCTGCACCCGACAGAGTGACGTTGCTCTTGAGCATCAGGCAGCCATCCGAAGGCTCCTCGCCACCGGACACGACGTACGTTCCGGCGCCCATGACCACTTCACCGCCGCCTGCCGCAGCCGCTGCGTCGATTGCGGCCTGAATGGCTGCCGTATCGTCAGTGACGCCGTCGCCCAGTGCTCCGAAGTCTTTTGTGTTGAATATCATGGTGTTACTCCAGGCGACGACGAATGTGGATGAATTGAGTCAATATTGCAGCGTCGGGATGATAAGACCTTTTTCTGTGGAAAAGTTGCCGATATAGGCTATATTTTCGTCGAAACCGACGACATGTACGTCAATAATGCGACTGTCATATTTGTGACGGGTAACGCGGAACGCGGCGACGGGTTGGCGTCAAAGATTGGCGGCCGTCGAGTGGACAGTGAGTGACGCAACCGCTATGGTCGCGCCCTTCAAAAATGGGGGGCGGGCATGGGTTATCTACTTTTCGTCACACTGATTCAGGCGTTTTCGTTCAGCCTGATCGGTGTCTATCTGGCCGGGCACGTCGACAGCTATTTCGCGGTGCTGGTCCGCGTGGTGCTGGCCGGTCTGGTGTTCATTCCGCTGACCCACTGGCGTCAGGTCGAACCCCGCTTCATGCGCAGCATGCTGCTGATCGGCGCGCTGCAATTCGGCGTGACCTATGTCTGCCTGTACCTGAGTTTCAGGGTGCTGACGGTGCCGGAAGTGCTGCTGTTCACCATCCTCACGCCGCTGCACGTGACGTTGATCGAAGATGCGCTGAACCGACGCTTCAACCCTTGGGCATTGCTGGCGGCAGTGGTCGCGGTGTTGGGCGCCGGCGTGATTCGTTACGATGGTCTGGACGGCGACTTCCTTGGCGGCTTTCTGCTGCTGCAACTGGCCAACTTCACCTACGCCGCCGGGCAGGTGCTGTACAAGCATCTGGTGGCGCGCTACCCGAGCGACCTGCCGCATTACCGACGCTTCGGCTACTTCTACCTCGGCGCACTGGCGGTGGTCCTGCCCGCGTTCCTGATGTTCGGCAACCCGCAACACCTGCCCGAAGCGCCGACCCAATGGATCGTGCTGCTATTTCTCGGCCTGTGTTCGACGGCGCTGGGCATGTACTGGTGGAATAAAGGCGCGTGCATGGTCAACGGCGGCACACTGGCGGTGATGAATAACCTGCATGTACCGCTGGGGCTGTTGATCAATCTGCTGATCTGGAACCAGCATGAGGACTTCACCCGCCTGCTGATCGGCGGCGGGGTGATCGTGGCGTCGGTGTGGATCAGTCGCCTGGGCGTGCGACGCGTGCCGGAGAGGGTTTCCGGCACACATTGAGTCAGACGTGCTGGCCGCCGTTGACGTGAATCTCCGCACCGTTCACGTAGGACGCGCCAGCCGTACACAGGAAGTAGATCAGCGAGGCGACTTCCTCGGGCTTGCCCAGCCGGTGCATCGGCACCAGCCGCTCGACAATCTCGGCGGTGCCGGGTGACAGAATCGACGTATCGATTTCACCCGGCGCAATGGCATTGACCCGTATCCCGTGCGGACCGAAATCGAAGGCCATTTCCCGGGTCAGGGCAGATAATGCCGCCTTGGACGTGGCGTAGGCGACCCCCGCAAACGGGTGGACCTTGGAGCCGGCGATCGAGGTGACATTGATGATGCTGCCCTTGGCCGCCTTCAACTCGTCAAACAAACCCCGACCCAGCAGCGCGGTGGAGAACAGATTGACGTTGAACACCTTGATCCAGGTGCTGTAATCCGACTCCAGCACACCCATGCGCCCGCCGTCCTCGGTCTTTGGGGAAACGCCGGCATTGTTGACCAGCGCATCGAGCCGACCGCCGAGCTTGTCCTTGATCGCCGCCATGCTCTCGCTGACGCTGTCGATGTTTTCCAGGTCCAGGTGAATGTGGTTGAGCAGACCTTCAGCCCACGGGCAATCATCGACCCAGTTCTGCCGCGACGCGGTAAACACCTCCCAGCCAGCGGCATTGAAATGCTTGACCGTGGCATGACCGATACCCCGGCTTGCGCCAGTCAGCAAAAGCTTTTTCTTGTCGCCCATGAGGTGCATTCCGGTTTTTAGGGTGGATGCATCATGTTTTTTGCTGGGAAGGGTGTCAACGGGGTTCAGGCAGTACCGGTCAGGCGGCAGTGCGCATTGTGTTGATGCGCTTCAACACCCTGCGCCATAACGGCCGCTTCGGACGAGGAGCTGCCTCGGCCACCACATTTGGCATGTCGCGCAAGCGAACCCAGGTTTCGCTGCGCCAGTGCAGCACGCTCAGCGATGTGCCGGGCCATTGCAGCTGGCTCATTCTCGGGTTATCGAGCGTGACGTTCTGTTGATCATGCAAGGTCGTCAGCACCTCATGCGTCAGCCACTGACGCAGCGCGCGGTTCTCGGGCACGTAATGATGAACCAGCAGCGCCAGCACGCCGGACTCGCTGATCATCAACTGCCGCTGGCACTCGCCATGAGCTTCCAGCCAGACCTCACGACGCTGATCCGCATCGAGCTTGAGCGTGGCGCGCTCATCCAGCGGCCTGCCCATCAGACGGGCAAGGTCAGCCAGGCAGAACCAGGCTTGAGATTCAGTGAAAATGGCGCGCAGGGTGCGGCTGTGGCGGAGGAAGAGGGTGGCTTCGAAATGGGGTGTAGGGGTGTTTCTGAGAACGATATTTTGCATGGGTGACGCTCTTTTTGGTTATCGAGAGCCGCCACGGATTGTCGCCAAACATTGGGTGGCAGCTGTGTGCAGGTTGGCGAACCGGGCAAAAAGACAAACCCCGGCAGACCCGAAGATCTCCCGCGCACAGCCGCCATAGCGCGACATGCAGGCCGACAGGATCTGCTGTTTCGCGATGGAGCGTATTTTTGTCTTTTCTTTGGGTCGCCAAACCCAGCCGCTGATTTTGCAGCGAACGGCGGGGAGGTTAGCGTGGCAGGGGTGGGGTGGCAAGGGTGTGGGGGTGGGTTGGGGCGTAGGAAATGTCGTTTTTTTGGGGTGGGTGAGGTGCGTGAGGTTTTGCGTTGTGGTCAGATGTTGCTTGTCTTGCAGGTTCATGACGGGGAATTGGCACATCGCCATGGTGAAAATAAAAACCGATCCTTATTCGAGGCGATACAATTTTAAGTATTCAGCCGACTCGCCAGGGAAAGAGTGAATATGCCCGTTATCCATAGAAAAGGTTTGCAACAAGCTGACCTGGAATTGCTAGCGTCAGAGATTGATAGAGTATTGCCAGCAGATTACAAAGAATTCTTGATGAGCATGAATGGGTTTTATATAGGGGCTCCTGACTACGTTGTGCTGCCTCTGCCTGCGGCTGACGGCGTTATCATTAGCGTTGATCGTTTCTTTGGTCGGCTGCCTGATGAGGCATGCAATGATATAGTCGCATTTAATCAAGAATTTTCTGGTGAGCTTGATTTTCTGCCTCAGGCAATTATTATCGGTGAGGATGGGGGTGGCAATCCTTACGTGATACTGCAAGGCAGTGAAGAGGTTGTTGCAGGAGTTTACTATTGGGATCGCACTCATTTACATGCGTCAGACAAACTCAAATCGCCTTGCATTGCCGAAATGAATGAGTGTGGGAATCTTTTTTTCATGGCCTCTGATTTTTTTCAGTTTTACGATAAGATAATCTCTGTCCTGAAGGGGGCACCGCAATTTATAGAAGAAGCTTAGCTCATGAAGGGGCGCCTGCAGGCATGGAGTATCCGGCGGATAAGGATGTGGTTATGAACGTTGATCAGGCTGTTGATACTGTGTATGCCAGGTTGGTTGAAAAACACTCCATTCCGGAAAAAATCCGGTTTAGGGTCGAAGTGTCTGACGAGGAAGTTTCTGAGCTTTTTTTGGCAGTTGACTTTTTAATTGAGTATTATAAAGGGCGGGCAGTTATTCCCAAAAGACTAGCGCTTGCTTTTGTTGATGTTTATGTCGGCTTTAATGTCAGTGACGATGTGTATGATGAGCGCGAGCGTTGCAGATATGAGGATATTGGAATCGCTCTTCAGCAGAAGGCCTATGATTTGTTTGACTGATGCAGCGTTGGCCTCAATGGTAGATGCGTTGTAAAAGGCAAGGTGTGCAGTGAGCGAATTTTACCTGGAAGCACTACTTGGCATTATTTTGGCCGATTTGAGCGATATTGCATCGGCGCATGGCGGGCGCGGACTCGGGTCGATTATTCTCGATTACGAGAAAACGCTGGCTGGCTTTTTGCAGGGTACGCTAAGTGTCAACTTTATCCGTGATACGCCCGGAGCGTACCTTGAGATTTACAGTGATTATGAACATCCGGTCCTCAATAGGATGGTTGTTGCTCAAGAGCACGTGCGCCTTTACATTGAGCGCAATAAAGCGACTGGCCATGCATAGTCGCCAATTCAGTATGGGCAACGTTTATCTTGATTGCCGAGAAGATAAAGCCTATATAGCGTTACGGCGTATCCGTTCGGGTGGAATCATATGCAATGGAATTTGATTTTTGAGCACGAATCTGTTTCTCCTCTTCTCGGCAGGCTGAATGATCTGGAAAAAACACTGCTGATTGCCTGCTATCTCTATCGGCAGGTCCGGCTTTTGAGACGGTTCGATAACGTCTATGCCACCGACCTTAGTAGCCTTTTTTTGAGGTCGTTAGACGTTGCTCTGTCGGGGCACAGGGCATCAGTTGAAGCTATTGAGCGTGTGGTAAGCAGCCGTATACCTGACACCGAAGAGTACACCGAACAGGAGGGCGCTTATGCACAAAATCTGGTCATCGCGCTGGATTACTTTTTGTTGTTTCTGTTAGAGGTTGACGAGGCCAAACTTCAAAGCTGTATAAATATGGCGCTTCAAAATCTGGATCTATTAAACTTCGAAGCCGATGAGGGTTACGATGAGGTCAAGGTCACCATGGGGGAAATCGCAGTCGTATCTGGGTTGGTCGCTGATATTTTGAGCTTGAGACGCTCGCTCTATAGAGGCGTCGACCTGCTGGAGGGGTTAGTGAGTGAATATAAAATTTAAGGCAATGAAATAGAGCGACTGACAATTTAGTCAGTCGTCTTTTAAGTGCTCAACCATTATCGAGCGTGCCAGCATGGTTGGTAAAAATGGCCTTCAAAAAAATAGTGATAAAGACTCATCTGTACGCTGTTTATTTTATGTGCCTCCTTACGTATGCGTTCTTGCACGGATCAGAGTATGACTGGATGGAACCTGCCTCCATCGTGCCTTCCATCGAAGACGTGGGGAGCAGTCGGTCTGTAGTGCGCGGTGCCGCAGTCGTTATTGTTTTAATGGTACAACTATTAATCTGCATAGCAGGTTCTCGGCGTGAGGCGCTGGCCACCGTCGTCTTGCTCGGGGTCGTCCTGGCGGTTTACTGGTGACGTCAAAGCATCAACCAGCACAACATCAGCTAACTTTCTTACTGTCGCCTATTCGAGTGGCATCACCTTCGGATCGAATTTTGAACATTGCCTCGCGATCCCAGCCAGTAACCTCTACCCTCAACAACCCCACACAGGAGGCGACATGTTCGACAAAGGCATCTGGCTGAACCAACCTCAGCACTGCAGCGTGACGGACGAGCGTCTGACGGTCACCACAGACCCGCAAACCGATTTCTGGCAGCAGACGCACTACGGCTTCTGCCGCGACACCGGTCATTTTCTGGGTGTTTCGGTGACCGGTGATTTCACTGCGCAAGTGCATGTGCAGGGTGATTTCAAGACGCTTTACGATCAGGCGGGCTTGATGGTCCGCATTGACGAGCGCAACTGGGTCAAAACCGGCGTTGAAGTCAGCGACGGAGCCCTGATGCTGGGCAGCGTTTTAACCTGCGGACAATCCGATTGGGCAACGGGTGTATTTGATGATTCGTCATCCGGCCTCTGGCTGCGAGTCACCGTCGCCAAGGGCGTGCTGCGCATTCAGCACTCCAGCGACGGCCTGCGCTGGCCGCTGCTGCGCCTGGCGCCATTTCCCGTGAGTGAGTCTTATGCCGTAGGCCCAATGTGCTGCAGTCCGGAACGGGGAGGGCTGGAGGTGGTGTTCTCTCATTTCGAGGTCATGCCTGCACTGGGCAAGGATTTGCATGATCTGACGTGAGTGACTCTTCAGCGAGCCATTGCAGGCTTGCTGAAGAGCGACAAGGTTATTTCGTATTACTGAACGACAGTGAACTTGCAGTTTTCAGCTGATGTTTTTTCACACACGTTATAGACAAGACCAAAAGGCCCATCTTCTTTTTCCCAGGCACTGCCTGCGGTTTTTATAGTGAAATCCTTATTGTTTTTAGCGATGAAACGCATGTCCAGCGCCTCGCGTCCACCGATGTTGTAGGTGCAGTGTTGCAACATCTGAGGTGCGTCTGCACCCTCTTGAATAGCGATGGCCAGGTCAAACGACTGCACAGGCATTTTCTTTGTCACAACGCCTTGCAGCACGCCGGTCCACTCGCCGTCATTGCCGCTCGCCCGGTAAACACCGGGCGAGACCTGCTCAATCTTCGAGACAGCAGGGCAGTTTTCTGCAGCTTGGGAGGTCATGGATATACCCAGCAGGGAGGTAGCAATTGCAGCGCTGATTAATACTTTTTTCATGATATTCCTTAAATTGAGAATTTAATTCTTGATGTGTATATGCGCGTATGTGTAGAGCTTTTACGAAGTTAGGCCGAGCGAGCTTGTTTCCCAAGTCCGCTAGTTGGTTGCATATGGCTATCTAGTGTGTAGCAAGAAATGTGTTGCTTGTTATCTCATTATTAAGCGAGGTGCGTGCTTCAGTAGTAACTTGATCGTATCCAGTGTGGATGGGTTTATCGTAGGTGTTAGTCTGTCTATTGTCTGCGCCTTCAAGCCTTAATTGTTTGTAGGAAATGGCGTTGGTTCGTGTGGGGAAGGTGGGTTGGCTGATTACTCCTGAAGCCCTGTCCACACAGGCATGGCAAGGGCTTCGCGCGGGATGACGACTCGAAAGGCCAAGCCGGGGGGCTTTACCAAGGCTTGGTTCGTGAAAGCCACTCCCCACAGGCGTACGAACCAATAATGCCTTTGCGGTATCCGCAGATGGGAACCGAAATCTTCGGCTGGCGGGATGGCGGTTATGGTCCATTAGATCTAACGTCGAAGCGCTCAGAAATTCTGATCATTCTTGAGGCACCATTCATGTATGTGCGCTTCGACCAAGCCAGCGCCATAACTTCATTTTGGCTAACCAGAGGCCATCCGGCGTACCCAGTATTCTAGGACTTCTCTTTCGATATTCAGGGCCATGGGAAAAAATCGGTTCTGATGGGTAGCAGCGACTAGGCTAGGGAAGTATGTCCCTCGAACTCTCTTTTGTTCGGGCCTGCTGTTAATTACTGCTTTGGTTCGATCGACTGCCGCTGGTCAAGCAAGCGGCGGCTGTCGATCCAAAGCGGCCGATTGCCGAAATCGGCTAACAGCTGAAAGCAGGCTATTGCATGTGCGGGACGTCGACTCATTTTAGACAGCTAACCTAGATTCAAAAATTACTGGGGACCTCAGGCTGTTACGCTATTGGTTGGGTCACAGCCGCAAAGAGCCTCGTTCGCGTTAATGATGGCTCCTAGCATTTCTTTTCTGTAAATTAGGTTTTTTCTTGCCAGGCGACAATTATGCTCCCCGCAGACTCCTACCGCGAAGCCCTCAACTCACATCGGCATTACGACACTATGGCAAACATGGCCCTGTCTCTCATGGTCGCCACTATGGCGGGTACTCCGGTCTTGTATGGAGCGATATCAAAGATCTTGGGAGCTGAGCTTGTTTTTTTACTGGGCGTGGTCATCATTCACTTTACTATTCAAACGTATAAACGTTTTGATAGCTACGCCGCTATTGCGTTGAACGTAGCAGCTGCTATTGAGAGCGACGACCAGCGATTCCGCTCTCCTGCTCTTGGCTTCGCCACTGTATTCAAAGACATCCAGCGTTTTCCCACTTTAGCTCCCAATGGTGTTTCGCGCACCTATCGACGGATCCGTTCAGTTGGATACGGAGCCTCTGCATTGTTCCTGCTGGGAGCCTTACTAGTTTTCGTTAAGGGTTTTTCCTAGGGCAGTCTAATCATCGGCTTAGTAGCCCCTGTTTTAGGCTCAGTATGGAAAAGCAATGTCTTAAGCAGGTATCGCCCCAAAAAGCCCAAAGCCCAGAGCCCGCAGTTACGCGAGCTCCAGGGCATTCCTTGCTATACCTGCCATGGATATCAATCAAAGGCGGCAAGGTTTAAGACAACTCTTTTTCGAAGGAATGATCACCCCTGCTCAAGGCCCTGCACGCACACCTTTCTCCTGTGCTTCCTTTACAAGCCGCTCACGGTCTTCAGGAAGCAGCATCCGCGCCTCAACCAGCGAATCTGCAGCTTTACTCACTGCAGACACATACGCCTCCTTCGTGGGGTAGCGTTCCTCCAGGGAAAGGCGAGGGTCTCCGGCCACGATTCGCTCTTTCTTCGTCGCGGCAAACGGGAGGAAGCTGCCTTGGAAGTTACAAAAGCCACCATCGAAAAATTCGGGCCGGAAGGTATTCCAACCCGTGTAAGTCCCGATGGGAGCACCCAGATACACATCCCGAACGCCACCCACATCAATTCCGTCTGCATCCACTTGAGGTACCAGGAGGCCGTAACTGCCAACCCCCGGTTTCGGCGGCTCGTTTGTGAGAATGCCAGAGCTGTCTTCGGGACGAAAACCAGGTCCAAAGTCAAGCACTTGCAGGCTGTTGACGGCACCAGTGTAGCGGAGCTCGGGGCGCGAAACGCCACCATAATTGGTCGCGGGGATGAGCGGGAAACTGACCCTGTCCGCCGGCACGAGGGTGCCGTCCGCCACAGAAGGCTTTATCGAAGCCGGCGGTGTTGTGTCATCACGAACCCAGCCAACGAGGTTGATGAACGCTGCGCGCATGGTCCAGGTGTGTGGATTTGGATTTGATTGAACCTGGCAAAGGCCGAAAGGTGGGTTAGCCGGGAGTGGCAAAGACGGCGGGGCATGCTGCGTACTTGCCATAATAAAAGTGCGGACGTTTTCCGGTTCAGGTGCATCACGCAAGCCGAGTGGATCGGTAAGGCCAAGCGACTGGCGTCCTTCCCAAAGTTCAAGGGCCGTTGCCATGTGGAATATCAGAGGGCAAGTATTGTTATCGTTGCAGCGATCCAGCAAACCCTGCGAGCGTCCGGTAACAGTGTCGGTTTCCCGGCCATAGGTAAACGGAAAATCGTAAGCAGGGTAGTCATGATCGACCTGCTGGCCCCACGCCCGACCAGGTTGAGCAAATCGAATGTTGAGTGGCATCAGGCCACCACCGATATGCGGCATCGCACCATCATAGACCCGATGACCTTCCTCGCTGCGGTTGAAACCCAGCGCGATCATGCTGCGGATGAATCGCCCGGCTTGTGATGAGCCAGTGATAATCGACTTGACCTTAGGCCCATGCACTACAGGGTTGGGCACACCGGCATCGTCATGCTCGGCCTGCTGGAAAAACGCACCAACATCCCGTGCGATCGCAAAACCGATACCCATTACCGCCGGCTCCTTGGCCTGGTAAATCAGCTCGTAAAGCTTACCGGGCTGAAAACCAGCGGGTAGGCATATCTGGGTTTCGTTCGGCGTATTGCAATCGCCAAACTTCCAGTCATTCACTGGAATTTCCTGTCGGGGCGCATTTGCCCGCGAACGCACCGTCAACGTCGGACGAAAGCCATCCGCGAGCACTTTGTTATTGTCGGTTTCAACCGATTTGTAGCTCGTGTGAGGCGGCGTGGAGGTGAACCAACCTGCAGACAGGTTAAGGCTGACGGTCGGTGAGAGCGTGGTCAACTCACTGCGCACCACACCTGTTACCGGCGACCCATCAGTATTTATGGCCGTCGGTAATTGCACCATCATGCGGTTGTCACCCGGGGCAACGTCCCCCTGCCAGGCAAACGCGATCAGCGTCGTACCCTGGCGCTGTAGAAAACCGTCCCCAGCGACTTCGAAGTTGTTGAACGCTGCTGGACTACCCCGCATATCAGCGTTGAACAATAACATCGCGCGCTTAGAGCCTCGATTTGGCACGTCGAATAGAAGAATATCATTCGATTTGGCCACGTCAGCGGGACGCAGGATTGCAACATCAGTCGTGTATTCAACCATCCCACGACCGTTACGGGGCGCAAGTTCGATGTCTTGAATAATCTTGTTTCCAGACGCTCCTGGGTCTAACTCACCATGAGCGCGCGCAAAGACGCGTTCGTAAGCCCCTGTATTCCCGAAGCTTTCGCCTCCGAACGCGGTTTCGGTCCGCAGGATCTCCAATTGTGTAATTCGGGCTTGGGCGGGTGCTGCAACGATCATCATGGCGCTTGCAAACGCTGCAGCATGAAATAGGCGATTCATCTTTACCCCCAATTTGTCGTTTTTTTATGGATGGCTTTTGATGCTCTGATGACAATGATTTGTACAGACTAAAGGGCTTCAAGCATAGCTCGCAGCTAGCTCGGTTATCGTAAATTCGTGAGCGTTCCGAGAGCACGCCTTGCCAATTTCAGCATGGGCTGTTTTTCTGCAAAGTCAGGTGGTGCTTAGGTATTTCTGGACCGGTAAGTTAGATATTACCGCTGGACCGATGGCCTTTTCTGATTCGACATAAGCACCAACACCTCAATCGAAGATTTACCCGGCGTCGGTAGGGTAGACCTGTCTGGCGTGAAGCACCGCTAGAACCTCGATCCGATCTGTCAATTTGTAAACAACGAGATAATTAGGGTGCACAACGATTTCCCGTGTTCCAGGCGCTAGCCCATGGCGATACAAGTAAGGATGTTGAGGTAGGGCCGAAGTGGCTACTTCTATTGCCATTCCCAGCTCGCTGGCTGCTCTTACGGTTCTGTCTGCAATATAGGAAAGTATTTGCTGCAGGTTAATTCGCGCTGCCGGCCGTCACTCAACCAGCATCTGACGGAGCCTGCTTCGACTCTAGAAACGCACGCATCTCGGCCATGACCTGATCGTGTGGATACCAGCGCGTCTGGTTGCGTGTGCAGTTCTTGATAACTCCATCCAGACCGCAATCGGAGCCCAACGATGCTGGACACATTAGATATGAACTTCCACGGAAAACGCCACACAGATTTCGACCTCAAGCGAATCATTAAAGCCCAAGAGCAAGGTTTCGACATGCCGGTCACTGCTTACCTTTGCGGAGTATCCATCAGGGCGCGCGCAGGTATCGGTGTGGTGTTTGGCCACAAGCGAAAAGACCAATATGGGCGGTTCGGCAACGGTCACCTGATTAGGACTTCTGACGTGCTGAAGGTCGAACGTGAGGGGAGGTTTTGGGTGATGACGACGGAGAACTCGCGGTACGTACTAGCGACGTTTCAGAGGGGTAATGGGCGAGCGTCCCTGCGTGACTATTTGCGGGTCTCGAAAGGGCAGCACCATTTATCTCCGCGTGTGCTGCAGTAGGGATCGCTAGCAAGGAGGGCGTTGCATTGCGTGCTTGGTGGGTAGATGCATCGAAACTCAGCTGTTGAGTGACTCAAGATTTTTTGTGTGCTGCAAATAGATGCTCGGGCGCGAAATAAACTTTACCGTAAGCACGAGTGCACGCTACATAAAGCTTATTTTTTGTTCTTGGTTTCATCTTGTGTAACTGCCCATTTTGGTATTGTTGCCACTGTGATTTGCTGAGGATGATACAAACGTCCTTGTAGTGATCTAGACCCTTGCATGCTCCCCAGTTATTTGAATGGCATTCATAGCGGTGGTGCGTGTTGTAGAATAGCTTCACGATATTATTATCACGATGGATCACGTCAGCTTGAACCTGATCCTCAATTTTGATTATCGCGGTGTGTCGTTCCTTTACCGGGAATATCTCTATCTTCAGGTTGGCTCTGATAAAGTCGCAAACCGTCGTTCCGCATCTCCAGCTGTTCTTGAGTGTTTTCTTGTCAACAAAGTATCCGGAATCGCGGAACCGCTTTTCGTATTTTTCAATATTATTGTGAAGGTTGCAGTTGATGTTGCCATCCCTGCTTGTGTCAAACGTGTGCTGGTAGAAGTCACCCACAAAGAGAATGTCTGCCTTCACCGGGGATAACGCCATCAGCAAGTTGAAATCGTTTGCTGCAAAATCTTGGACTTCATCGACAAATAATTGATCATAAAATCGCTCTAGGCGCCGTATGACTTCAGGGTGCGATTTTGTCTCATCGAGAAATTTAGCCAGTCTGTTGTAGTAGAGGCGCCCGCTGGGATGACGATAGTGAGACATCTTATCCCGAGCGCGTGTTACTTTATCGGAGGGTAGCTTGAGGTAGAGACCTTTGGTTTTCATTTTCTGCTGAAGAAGCGGGCGGTAGCAGAAACTATGTAGAAATGAAAAGTAGGTCATCACGGTAATGTGCTTGGGCATGTACCCAAACTTACCAATCACCTTGCTTCGGAGGTGATTAAAGTTGTTCTCAGTGTACGTGATTATGATCGCGCGTTTGTTTTCCGCTAGTCTTCTTATGATCTCGCTGGTTTTTCCAGAGCCAGCTACCGCGAACATTACTTTCTTATCCATGTCACGGCCTCCTGGATGTAGCCAGGTACAGAGAGATTCTCATGGTTGGCCTCTAGAAGCTCATACGCCGCTTCAGCTTTGTTCTTCAGCATGTATTCCTGCACCGTCAGAGTCTTCCTATCCTCGCCGAACAGTTCATTGCAAACCTTCTGGTTGTCCAGGTACATCCCGACTTCGAATGTATAGCGATTTGGATCTTTATCTGCAAAGATCTTGGCGCTATCGGTTATATGCTCTGAATAGTTGTCAATGCAATTTTGTTGGTGATTCTTGTCATTGTCCCTGATCGCGGCAACCTTGATGCTCAAGAGTCTAGCTAGCTCCAAGTAGCGCTTGAAGCTAGTGCCGCCAATCGAAATTATGTGTACGTGATCAGCCTGAGGGGTTGTACCTCCGGAAACTCGCTTATAAAGCTCCTCCATGAGAATGAACTCTGCATCACCTTCGACCAGGATGACCTTCTTGGATAGGGCGAACTCCAAGACGCTGTTGTCAGGAGCCTTCATAAAAAAGCCAGCAGTTTTTTCGGAGAGTGCTTTGAGCGTGCCTGTGCTTTGAGATGTCCCTAGAAGCAGCGCATGTCGGAGATCGAGCCTGGAGCAGATGTGGCTGCTATGAGTCGCTACGAAGAGCTGGGTCGATTCAGTACGTGCGAGGCGTTCAACCAGTCTCTTCGTGTTGGTGTGGCTGAGATGGTTCTCAGGTTCCTCAAGCAGGAGAACATCAAGGCCCCCTCGGGCATCGTGACGACCTAGCGCAAATTCGGTTTTAATGAAGCATTGCTCGCCCTTGCCGCGATTTTCGATTGAAATACCATCTTTGGTAATTACCAAATCTGTTTCTAGATTGGCTCGAGTGCTCGTACGAATTCCAAATTCATACGGCGGAAACTTTTTGTTTAATTCTCCTAGTTGGCTGTCGCGGAAGCCTTCTTTACCTCTTCGATATAAATTTTCAAGTCGATGCCGCTCTGGAATCTCAGCATTAAGTCCGAAGACTGTTCGGGTATATTCCCTGGCAGCATACTCGCTGTCTATGCGAGAACTGTCCAAGTGGAGGTGCCTTAGAGGGCGTCGATAGCTATTGAATCCCTCGCCTGCGAAAGTGTGGAAGGTGACGGCGTAGTATTCGAAGGGGAAATTTTGTGGATCGTGCTCCAGCATCTGCTTGATGGCCAAGTGGTAGTCATCTGGAACGGCTATCCTCATTCGTATACCGTCGTAGTTATCACCAAGTTGATTTTGTTTGCCGTGGAAGTACGGTTCATCACCATCCTCAAGGAACAGATCAGCCAGCACTTCAGGTAGGCCAGAAACTTTTTTCTCGCCGCTGAGGAAATCCATTACAGCTTGGCGGTTTATAAGTGCTTCTAGCCCGAGAGTTTCCACGCGGCTCCGGCTTGCGCTGTTCACGAGATCAATAGCGAGCAGGACGGTACTTTTGCCTGTTTCATTGTCTCCAATGAGCACATTTTTAGTTGGGTTGAAATCCATTTCCAGTTCAGGAAACTGCTTGAAGTTGCGAAGCATTAGTTTGGTGATGGCCGGCATTTTTTATCCTTATTAAACCTTGTATTTCTTCAGCGTCAGCTGTCGGCAGCGGTGCTGCTTAGACCTTCGGTTCTTGGTACTTGTAGAAATCTTGTGCGTCTGCCCAACCATCCATATGCTTAGCAATGATTTCCTCTGAGCTTATCTCTGTGAAAACTGGTATGCAACTGTCATCAAAGATGCTTGAGCGCTCTTGGACAAACCATGATAGGGACAGGAATTCTTTTGATACGCGATCAAACAGACACTCACTTACCCTGTAGGCGCCTTTCATGAGGTCGTTGGAGTCGCGACAGATTTGCATGGAGTGAGTGCCATCCATTAGCCAAACACAATGAACATCCAGATTTTTGAAAAGCTGTTTGGTTAGCTCGAGATCGATGAGTACGAAAATGCCGAAAGCTTCTTGCATGAAGAGGGTGGCATTTTGAGGGGACATTGACAGTGTGAATGGGTACGCGGGTAGCCAGGATAGCTCAGGGCCCAACGGTGTAACCCACGTAGAGGTTGTGGCCCACTTATCAATCTCTAAGTACACCAAATCGCGATTCTCTAGGATCGCGTTTTGATAGCAGACATAGCGCAGTCCCGGCTCGGGAGCTCCACTCCAGAGGCCAGTCCGAAGCGCTTGCTGAATTCCGTGGTTTAAAAACTCCCGATGATCGACCTCTTCGCTCGCCATCTCTGTGCGAATGATTCGGATAGATCCCCTAAAATTGCGGGCCTCATCCTGTTCGAAAAAGGTTGTGATTTTACCGAGCTGTTCAGCTTGTCTTGCTACGCGCCCACCTGTGACCTTGGACGATTTCAATTCCAGTGGAACTGGATCTGGGCCGGCGAGCGCGCACAAATCTCCATGACGAATGATGTTAGTGAGGTCGGACATCACCACGGGTACGCCCATTTCGATGCCCTGCTTCAGCTTGGCGTACTCGTGGCCGAAACCTTCCTTGCCATATATGGCCCCTGCGGTCTGCTTCACCTGATATCTATCGTCGTAAAGCAGATGTCTCAGGGCATGCTGGCTTTGGTAAATCGCAGCAATTCCGTCCCCAAAGCATCGCCACAGGTAGGCAAGTTGGCGGATCTCGTCCAGTCTCGCCATGATGCCTTTGCGAAGATCCTTGAGCATTGTGGAGCGTGCTTTGACAGCAGCGCCACCGCTGCGGTACTTCGGTTGGGCGAGGATACGAGGAACGCGATTTTGCGCCTTCCGCAACCGGGATATTCGAATGTCGCACGTGGCGATTTTGAGGATCAGTAGGTTCTGCAGCCCCAGTACGACGTCTAATCTGTCGGGATCTGCAGCAATGGAGTGGAGCAGGGTAGACGCGAGTCTAAAACCCACTTGCTCGCGAGGAAAGCGCTGGTAGAGCGGATGAGCCAGTTCAAGCTTTGGGAACGCTTTGGTGGCTAGCTTTTCTATGGCAGGAAATTCTATTCCGTAATGATTCTTCACTCCTACCTCCATGGCGATGAAACCGGTCACAACGAGGACTTCGAAGCAGCACAGGTTAATCCTTTCTAGGAGATTGTGAGCCAAACCTCAAGGCGGGTACTTCTGGCCTTGGAGCCTTCTTTACCCTGCGCTCGTAGGAATGCCCAATGCGGCTATTTAGTCAACTGCCACGTGCGCGGCTGATGATATGCAGAATTTTTGGAATCTCACCGTAATTTTCGTACCATATGATGTTGACACCCAGCTCCAACATTAACTCTTCATTCAGTGCGTGATGAGTGTCCAGAAACTTTTGCGCGCCCTTGGTGTTCTTTAAAATCGTGCTTTGCTCCCCGTTCGTAACTTCATAGCAAAACTCATGAAGGTCTAGCCGCTTCATAAATGCAAAATGTTTATTCTGTTCAACGCTTCTTGCAGAAATATCAAGGAGTCTTCTCAAATTTGGGTCGGTCATTGACAGGCCGATCATTAAGCAATTGTTCTCTCGCAAGCAATTGAGTTGGACGAGATTTGACCAGTGATATGCGTTTGTATAGATGTGGTGATATCCTTCCTCGGAAAAGACTAATGTAGACTTCTCAAGGGAGTTGTAGTTTTTTCTTTTTTCAGGGAGGAAACCGTGAACATGGTATACGGGTAGTTCTTCAGGGTCGTATGCCTCACTTTCGGTGTAAATGCTACGATGAGAAATGCCCGATGTTGTTAGCTGTCTCTCCAGTAGATCGTCGAAGTTATAATTTACTACGGATTTAACTTTGGCTCCTGTGCGTCTAGGCATGCACATTGTGGCGATTTCTTGGATGAGCGGTGAGCTGATGTTAAAGCTTTTATTTCTGAGTTCATAAAGGCTTTCGGTGATTGCATTTACAAAGTTGTCAGTTGCAGGGGTTTTTCCAGTAAGCCCCTTTCTAATATATCTCGCACCCATAAGTGGAGAGGATTCAGAGACTTTGTTTAGGCGATCAACCATTTCTGGGATTTCAGATATGTTTATTGTTTTGTCAGTGTCAAATTCTTGAGTTAGATAGGATATGAAGAGTGAGTTGAGCAGATTTCCCCAACCTGGCATTCCTGCACTGCTTGATACTCCGGCGCCTAAAAATAATGAAAGCTGCCCTCTGTCGAAACTGTCTTTCAGATTCTGTACAATAGTGTCTCGTTTTTTGCGCCAGTCTTGCTCTATGGGATTTACTGCGGCCTCTAATCTCAGGGTGAATAAGTTATTGCTTATTTCGTTAGCTTTTGCTGGGTGCTTTGTTACTAATTTATTTAATTCATCTGGCCCCCAAAACACTATGCGGCAAGTGCTTTTGGAGTTGGGGATCCCAACTCGCTGGATAGAAGCCTTTACTTGATCCGGGATGCTGGTTGCAGATATTATTATTAGTGTCTTGGGGCGAGCGTCGAAGGGTATTGATTCGACTTGTGTTATAAATTTTGATAAGAATGATGATGATTTGTAAAGTAGTCCTTTAGCGTCGTATTTTACTTCAAAGCAGACTTTTCCCCGGTAGTCATCAAAACCATTGGGCGCAATGGCATCGAAAAATGTCAGGGTGTTTCCTATCTCAAGCTCTTTATTTTGAGTTGATAAGTGATATTTTAATAAGTTTAGTACAAAAGTTTCAAACGAATAGCCTCTTCTTGTGCCTTGTTCGTCAATATTCTTTAGTATACTTTCAATACGCATGTTTCATCCTTGGCGTGAACCTCAAGCGCGTATCTTAGCACAGTGGTGGCTGATGGCTATCTCGTGATAGCTGCTGTAGCCAAGCCGTGAACTATTTGATCTGTTGGCTCTGAGGGGGCACGCTGTTCATATTGCAGCCTAGGAAAGACGCTGATTATCCTTGGGCTTTCTACGGAGGTGAAAATGATGTATCTACTCACCCCCCCCCCCCAGCGAGCTCAAGGTTTTGAGGCGCGCATTGCATCTGGCCGATTCCTGCATTCCGGTGGAAGGCAGCTATGAGTCGAGAACGACCAGTGATAACCGACTGCTATCCGCCAAAAGCGGCCTATAGGATTAGACTACACAGAAGTTCTGTCAGAGATTATTTACATGCTGATTGAGTGCCAAGGGTGCGGCCAAGGTTACGTTCGAGCAATGCGTGTCCGCTCTGCACAAATTTTGCTGTGGGTGTGTGAAGAATGTGAAGCCACGTGGACGAGCCAGGCTGAGGTGAATGTCTGTAACTTTGAAGACTACGGAACGTTAATGGCCGGGATTGGACGCAGTGGTTTATGGTCGGAATTGGAACCACAGTGAAAAGTTTCTCATCGCTGCTGATCCAGCCCCTACGGGGTGTGAATCCATCTTGAGCATTCAGTTACGCATTGTCTGCGCCGTTCAGCCTGAATGTTCTGTAGGCAACGGCTCTGCCAGCGGTGTAGCCCCCACCCGAGCAGTCTCCCCCCTCAACCCCACCCGCATATCCGCCCCACTAGGCTGCTGATACAAACTCAACCCGAACTCCGGCATCACCGTAATCAGGTAATCGAAAATATCCCCCTGTATCCGCTCGTACTCCACCCACACCGTCGTGCGGGTGAAGCAGTAGATTTCCAGCGGGATGCCCTGCGAGGTGGGTTCCAGCTGGCGAACCATGCAGGTCATGTTCGGGTTGATGTCGACGTGGCTTTTCAGGTACGCCAGGGCGTAGGCGCGGAAGGTGCCGATGTTGGTCATGCGTCGGCGGTTGGCGGACATTTGTGCGACGTTGCCTTGTGCCTGGTTCCAGGCGAGCAATTCGGCCTGTTTGCGGCCGATGTAGTCGGTGAGCAGGTGGATTTGCATGAGTTGCTGTTCTTCGTCGTCGCGCACGAAGCGCACGCCGCTGGCGTCGATGAACAGGCTGCGTTTGATGCGCCGTCCGCCTGATTGCTGCATGCCGCGCCAGTTGCGGAACGACTCGGACATCAGGCGCCAGGTCGGGATGGAGACAATGGTTTTGTCGAAGTTCTGCACCTTGACGGTGTGCAGGGTGATGTCCACCACATCGCCGTCCGCGCCCACTTGCGGCATTTCGATCCAGTCGCCGACGCGCAGCATGTCGTTGCTGGTCAGCTGCACACTGGCGACGAAGGAGAGCAGGGTGTCTTTGTAGACCAACAGGATGACCGCCGACATGGCGCCGAGGCCGGACAGCAGTAACAGCGGCGAGCGGTCGATCAGGGTGGCGACGATGATGATCCCGGCGAAGACGTACAGGATCATTTTCGACAGCTGCACGTAACCCTTGATGGAGCGCGTGCGGGCGTGTTCGGTGCGCGCGTAGATGTCCAGCAGGGCGTTGAGCAGGGTGCCGATGGCCAGGGTCATGAACAGGATGGTGAACGCCATGGCGATGTTGCCGATCACGTTCCGGCCCGCAGTGCTCAGGCCCGGGACCAGGGTGAGGCCGAACTGGATGATCAGCGACGGCACCATCTGCGCCAGGCGATGGAAAACCTTGTTGTGGCGGAAGTCGTTGACCCAGTGCAGGGACGGCTGACGGCCGAGCATCCTGACGGCGTAAAGCACCAGAAAGCGCGCCACGCGGCCAAGCACCAGTGCGGCGGTCAGCAACAGGATCAGGGCCAGCCCGGTGCGTACCCACGGGTGCTGATCGAGCATGTCCCAGAGTTCCTGGGTCTTGAGCCAAAGCGAGTGAATATCCATAAAAGCATCGGGCCCGTTGAGCGAAGAGGGGGGCGTGATTAGAACATTTACCGGGTCGGACGGGGCGGCCTGTGAGCACGAAGTGCACGTTGAGCAATGATTTCAAATTGTATCAATTGCTGAAGTAGACTCATCGCTCATTATCAAAGGAGTTGCGTCTTGCACCTATCCATCGTTCAACGCTGTGCGTCACGTCTCGGCTTGCAAGCCTTGTTGGTACTGCTCGGCCTGGCCTCGTCGACACTGGTCAGTGCCGCCGGTGCGTTACCGACCTACGGGGAAATGAATGCAGCAGGGTTCGCGGGCGCTCCCCGAGAGAGCTACACCCTGCAGGATTTTTCCGATAAATACCGTGCGACGCTGGATATTTCCGCCAAAGACGATGTGTTTCGTCCCGGCGTCATTAACGTGTACGACAAGGCGAGCGGTGCGGCCTTGATCCGCGTGCAGTCCGATGAACTGGTGCTTGGCACTGACCCCAAAACCGGCAAGGTCAAAACCAATGTGCACGAGTTGCCCTATGGCGAACAAAGCGTACTGATCTATCAGGATTTCAACTTCGATGGCATCAAGGATCTGGCCTTGATGGACGGGCAGAACAGCTGCTATCACGGTCCCTCGTATCAGGTCTTTCTCGGCACGGCCGATGGTTTTCGGCACAGCGATTCGTTTACCCAACTGGCGCAAAACAACTGCGGCCTGTTCAGCGTGAATGAGAAAGCCCGCAAGATCGAGACCATGACCAAGGACGGTTGCTGCTGGCACCAGACGTCTACCTACAGCATCCGTAATGGCGAGCCGGTTCTGGAAACGCAGACGGTCCTTGACCATACCGGTGGGTCGGGACTGCCGACTGAAACAGTCAGTCTCAATCAGAATGGCAAGATGACGCACACCACCAGCATCGTCTGGGAGGAAGACGAGCAGCGTGAGATTCTTCTGTCGTTCAGGCTCGCGCCGTCCGGCAAGCGCATTGTGTTGTTCCGTTCAGGGGACGCAAGCCCGGTCTTCTACGCGGCCGTAGACAGCAAGAATCAGGTCGGGCTGCTGTTTCCCCAGGCTGAAGGTGAGCAACTGAAGTACGACGCTGCCAGTCACGTATTGAGCTTCGTGCGCGGCGACACCGTTTACCGGATCGTGGGTGACGCAAAGGGTGCGCCCACCGCCATGCAAGTGGTGGTGCGTGGCAAAACCAGCGAGCTGAAACTGCTTGCCGAGCCCGCTAAAGGTTCGCTGAACAAGGTCGCGGATGCGTTGAAAGCCGCGCAGTAATAAGGCGGCGGGGGACTAGCCCCGATACCTCACCGCCTCAACAAACGCACTGAACGCCGGCGACGCCTGTCGCCGGTTCGGGTAGTACAAGTGAAAGCCTTCGAAATACGGGCTCCAGTCGACCAGCACTTCTTTCAGGCGGCCGCTGGCGATGTGCGGCTCGGCCATGGAGTCCGGCACGTAGGCCAGGCCTACGCCGTCCAGTGCGGCGTTGAGCACATGAATCATGCTGTTTGACGTGAATTGCCCGTTGACCCGAATGTTGAGCTTGCGGCTGCCCTTCTCGAACTCCCAGGCGTAGCAACTGCCGTTTGGCGAGTGACGGATGTTGATGCAGGTGTGCTGGGTCAGGTCCTGAGGCTGCAGCGGGACGGGGTGTCGCTCGAAGTAGGCAGGCGACCCGACCACTGACAAGCGCCAGTCAGGCCCGAGGCGCACGGCAATCATGTCCTTGCTGATGGACTCACCCAAGCGAATGCCGGCATCGAAACGTTCGCTGACAATATTGGTGAAGCCGTAGTCGATGCAGATCTCGACCTGGATATCCGGGTACTGTGCGAGAAACCCTGCAAGCATTGGGCGGATAATGCCCTCTGCGGCGTCATCGGAGCAGGTAATGCGAATGGTGCCGGCGGGCTTGTCGCGCAGTTCGCCCAGCACTTCGACTTCTGCGGCAATCTGATCCAGCAGCGGCCCGATCGAGCGCATCAGCCGTTCGCCGGCTTCGGTCGGGGCTACGTTGCGGGTGGTTCTCGCCAAAAGGCGCAGGCCCATGCGCTCTTCAAGGCCGCGCAGGGTGTGGCTCAGGGCTGAAGGCGTAACGCCGAGTTTGGTGGCGGCCTTGGTAAAGCTCTGATCGCGCGCCACCTGCAGAAAGGCTTGCAGATCATTGAGTTTGGGTGTGCTCATTGCTGAATCCTTCTCACAAGCGCGTTTAAATTGTGGTGTCTAATCATCCTAATACCTTTGCCCTAACCTGTGCCGACTAATTTTTAACGTCGTCAGGTCAGGACGCATGCAAGCATCTGATTCAACTCTGAAGCAGTCCGAAATAACTACTTATCCGCCCGCATGGGGCGCGGTGTTTTCGATGGCGCTGTGTGTGGTGGTGCTGATTGCGTCGGAGTTCATGCCGGTCAGCCTGCTGACACCCATCGCGCAGGATCTGGGCATCAGTCAGGGGCAGGCCGGGCAGGCGATTTCGATCTCCGGCTTTTTTGCCGTGCTGACCAGTCTGCTGAACACGCCGCTGACCGGGCATCTGGATCGCAAGCCTGTCCTGCTGGGCTTCAGCCTGTTGTTGCTGGTGTCTGGCGTGATCGTCACGCTGGCCTCCAACGGCTGGTTGTTCATGACGGGCCGTGCACTGCTCGGGATCGCCATTGGCGGCTTCTGGTCGATGTCGACCGCCACCGTGATGAAGCTGGTGCCCAAGCAATCGGTCGCCAAGGGCCTGGCGCTGATCAACGGCGGCAATGCGCTGGCGGCGACGGTCGCCGCGCCATTGGGCAGCTTCATGGGCCAATACATCGGCTGGCGCGGGGCGTTTTTCCTGGTCATCCCGCTCGCGGCGCTGGCGTTTGCCTGGCAGTGGCTGAGCCTGCCGGCCATGCGCAGTCAGCCGAACAACCGGGCACGCAATCCGTTCCGCCTGCTGCGCAACCCGCAAGTGGCCGTCGGCATGAGCGCGATCCTGTTGCTGTTCATGGGCCAGTTTGCCGTCTTCACCTACCTGCGCCCGTTTCTGGAAGAGATCACCGGGGTCAGCATCAACACGTTGTCCCTGATGCTTTTGGCGCTGGGGGCCAGCGGGCTGGTCGGCACCTACCTGATCGGCAGGCTGCTGCACAAAGGCCTGTATGCCTGCCTGATCGCCATTCCGTTGCTGATGGCGGTGCTGGCCGTGGCACTGACCGGCATGGGTCACTCACCTCAGGCCGTCGCCATGGTGCTTGCCGTCTGGGGGCTGATTGCCACGCCTGCACCGGTCGCCTGGGGCCTGTGGTTGAGCCGCACGCTGCCCGACGATGCCGAGGCAGGCGGCGGCCTGATGGTGGCGACCATTCAATTGGCGATCACCGCCGGGGCCGGCATCGGCGGCGCGCTGTTCGACAGCCTCGGTTGGTGGAGCCCGTTCGCATTCGGTGGCGTGTTACTGGCGTGTTCGGCCGCGCTGGCCTGGACGGCACGCGACAACGCGTTACTGCAGGAAAAAAACACCGGTCAGGGCCGGGCAGATAAACGCGGGTCAATTTCTCAACGAGGTAACACGCCATGAAAAAGATTCTTTTGATGCTTGGGCTTTTAATAAGCTCATACGCTGCGACAGGAGCAGACATGTCTCACGGCGCCGATAATTTCTACACAAGCGACAAGGTCGTTGCGCAAAAAGTGCTGTTCAACAACCAGTACAAGATGAAAGTCGCGGGCAATCTGTTTATACCCAAAGGCTCGAACCCGAACGTTAAAGCTCCGGCCATCATCGTCGGCCATCCAATGGGGGCGGTAAAGGAGCAAAGCGCCAATCTGTACGCGCAGAAACTGGCCGAACAAGGGTTTGTCACCTTGTCGCTGGACCTGTCGTTCTGGGGCGGCAGTGAAGGCCAGCCGCGTAACGCCGTTTCACCCGATCTCTACGCCGAGGACTTCAGTGCCGCAGTGGACTTCCTGGGCACTCAGACCTTCGTGGACAAAAAACGAATCGGCGTGCTGGGGATCTGCGGCAGTGGCAGCTTTGTCATCAGTGCCGCGAAGATCGACCCGCGCATGAAAGCCATTGCCACGGTGAGCATGTATAACATGGGCGCCGCCAACCGCAACGGCCTGAAACATTCGCAGACGCTGGCGCAGCGCAAGAAGATCATCGAGCAGGCGGCACTGCAGCGCGACGTGGAATACAGCGGCGGTGATACGGCCTACACCAGCGGCACCTTACACAAGCTAACTGACACATCCGCCCCGATCGAACGTGAGTTCTACGACTTCTACCGCACGCCACGCGGCGAGTTCACGCCCGAAGGCCAGTCCCCCGACTTGACCACTCACCCGACGCTGACCAGCAACATCAAGTTCATGAACTTCTATCCGTTCAACGACATCGCGACCATCTCGCCACGGCCGATGCTGTTCATCGCCGGTTCAAAGGCGCACTCTCTGGAGTTCAGCGAGGAAGCCTACAAACTGGCCGGCCAGCCCAAGCAACTGATCATCGTGCCGGAGGCCGGGCATGTGGATCTGTACGATCGGGTCGATCTGATCCCGTTCGACAAGCTGGGCGAGTTCTTCAAGAACAACCTGAAGTAGTCCGCCAAAAAGCACTACGCATGAAAAGGCCCTGCACAAGCAGGGCCTTTTCGTTATCAGTCACTGATCGCGCAGGTGAATGTCCAGTCCCTGCCGACCCGCTGCAAGCTCAGGACGCAAGGTCAGTGCCGGGATCTCGTAGTCGCCGTCGTTCTGCCTGCGAAATGGCAAGGGCTCAAGGGTGAACAGGGTATCCAGGCGGTTGCCGTAGTCGGCGCAAATCCGCGCAAAGGTTGCGCTGTCCACCTTGCCTGCCCGGTACACGGGGAAGGGCGCGAGCACATCGAAGCCTGGATAGAACAGGATGCCGTGCTGGATAGGAAAGAGCACATCGTTCAGCGCCCCGTTTACGCCACGCTCGCTGTAGTGGGACTCCCAGCCGCCCATGGTCACCGTCAGCATGGCGCGCTTGCCTGCCAGCGTTCCTTCACCGTAGCGATCACCCCAGTGCTGGTCGCTGTGCTCGCCCACGCCGTAGGCGAAACCACAGGCGTACACCCGCTCTATCCAGCCTTTCATGATCGCGGGCATCGAAAACCACCAGAGCGGAAACTGAAATATGACGGCGTCTGCCCAGAGCAATCTGGCCTGTTCGGCCTCGATGTCCGGCGGCTGAATACCGGCGGCAAATACGCGTTGCGACTCAAGGGCAGGGTCAAAGCGGCTGCTGCTCTCGAGACCGGGTGCATCGTTGGCGTCGATGATCGGCTTCCAGCCCATCTGGTAAAGGTCGGACACCTGCACCTGATGGCCGTTGTTCTGCAGATGATCGACGGCGAAGTCTTTCAACGACCCGTTCAGCGAGCGCGGTTCAGGATGGGCGTAGACAATAAGTACGTTCATGAGGGGCTCCGGTTTGTCTGTAATGACGCAACGCTACAGACTCGCTCGGGTATGCTGGAAATCAATCTCCCAAACACTGGGTATGTGCATGAATAATACCTTGCGACGTATCGACCTCAATCTGCTGGTCACGCTGGATGCATTGCTCTCGGAGCAGAACGTGACCCGCGCGGCGCATCGGCTGAACCTGACCCAGCCCACCGTCAGCCTGCAATTGGGCAGGCTGAGGCAGGTGCTGGAGGATCCATTGTTGCTGCCGGGACCGCGGGGCATGACCCCGACTGCGCGGGCTGAAGAACTGCGCGAACCACTCCGTCAGGCACTTGCAGCGCTGGAGTCAGCTTTGCTGCCCGGCCGGGATTTCGATCCGGCAACGGCCGATCACACCTGGCGTGTGGCTGCCAGCGACTACGCGACCATCGCATTGATATGGCCGTCGCTCGGCAGGTTGCGCAACAGTGCTCCGGGCACACGTCTGGCCATGCTGAACAAGCACCCGGTCAGCCTGGCCGCGGATCTTGAAAGCGGTCGACTGGATCTGGCGTTGCACACCCGCGACGAGGCACCGCCCAAGCTGCGCCAGCGATCGTTGATTCATGAGCGTTATGTGCTTGCTGCCCGGCATGATCATCCGGATCTCGCGCAACCTGTGTCGCTGACACGTTTCTGTGAGCTGGAGCATGCGGTCATGTCTCCCAACGGCGGCGGCTTCGCTGGAAGCACCGATCAGGCTCTGGCGGCGCTGGGGTTAAGCCGGCGGGTGGTGTTGTCGGCTCCGCATTTCGGTTCGCTGGTGTCTGCACTGACCTGCAGCGACCTGGTTGCGGTAGTGCCTGAACGGCTGGTGCGCAATCAGCCGACGCTCGTGGTTCAGGAACCGCCGCTTTCGATTCCCGGGTTTGAAATGCTCATGCTGTGGCCAGAGCGTTTGCACCGCGATCCGGCTCACAGGTGGCTGCGAGAACTGATGGTCGCGGCCATCGATTAAGCCGTGCGGCGCCTATGACTCAAGCCCGCAGCCTGCGCTCGCGCAACGCACTTAAACACTCGCGCCCCGCAGCCTCGGCGGTTTGCATGACCGTCTGGCTGTTGTCCTCGGTGATCCAGGTCAGCAGCCGCACCTGGCCCGTCGCCTGGCTGCCGCCGTGCATGCGAGACAGGGTTTCGCGTTGCTTGAGCATGGCTTTCATGCGGGTGGCGAGCATGAAGATGTCGTCGATGAAGCCGTCTTCGACGTGGTCGTGATGCTCGATGCCCAGCCCCGTGGCGTCGTGGTCGATGCGCAGGTGGTAGTGCATGGCCCCGGTTGCATCTTCGCTGCCGAACAGCGCGATGACGAAGCCTTTGCCCAGCAGCGAGCGCAAGGCGTGCTGGATGATTTCCTGCACATCGGGGGTGATCTGTCTGACTTCGCGGCTCATGTAACGACTCCTGACCTGATGAGTAGTGCAGGCAGTATTCAACGACGGGATGTAAAGCGCGGTCCGGGCCAGGTAATGCTGGGTAAAGACCGACTTGTTCATGCTGTAAAAGGTCCGCCTCAAAAGGTCTGGCCCAGCGAGAACTGGAACACTTGGGTCTCGGCGTCTTCGGGCTTTTTGATCGGCACGGCGAGGTCGAAGCTCAGGGGGCCGAGCGGCGAGTACCAGGTCACGCCGACGCCGACCGAACTGGCCATCTGGTCGATATTGATGTTGCCGCAGTTCTGCGTGGTGGTCAGGTAGCACTTGTCGGCGTAAACCGTGCCGAAGTCCCAGAACAGCGAGGTGCGCAGGGATTTCTGGTCTTTGACGAAGGGCATCGGGAACAGGTATTCCATGCCGCCGGAGATCAGGATGTTGCCGCCCAGGGCTTCGGTGTCGCGGTCCGAATAGTAGATCTGCCCCTGACTGGCGTAGGTGCCGGTGGCCGGGGTATTGCGTGGCCCCAGCGTGCCGTCCTTGAAGCCGCGCACCGTGGCCTGGCCGCCCGCCGTATAGTTTTCGTAGAAGGGCAGGCCGTCGGTATCGCCGTAACCGTTGCCGTAGCCGAGTTTGGTATGCAGGCGCAGCGAGGTGGTGTCGCTGAGCGGCAGGAAGGTCTGACCGTTATAGTCGAGTTTGTAGAACTGCAGGTCACTGCCCGGCACGGTGCTGGTCAGGGTCAGGCTTTGCGAGTGACCGCGGGTGGCCAGCACGCCCTTGTTGAGGGTCGATTCCGACCAGCCGACGCTGGCCTTGAGGTTGGTGAACGCATCACCCTCGCGCTCGATGAAGTCATAGATCTCGTCAGCGCTGTAGCTGCCGGGGTCGAGGGTGTCACGCTGGATCGACAGCCCGTAGGTCAGGCGCGATGTTTCGCTGATCGGATAGCCGAGGTTGACCCCGGCGCCCACGCTGTTGAGCGAGTAGTACGAGACCTCGTCGTCGTCATCGTAATACTTGCTGTAGTCAGTTGCGTTGTAGAAAACGTTGTAGCCCAGGCTCACCCCGTCAGGCGTGAAGTACGGGTTGGTGAACGCGAAGTTGTACTTGGTCTGGTACTCGGAGCGGGTCATGCCGAGGCTGGCGAAGTTGCCGGTGCCGAGGATGTTGTTCTGCGAGATGGAGCCGCCGAGTATCAGCCCGGCGCTTTGCGAAAAGCCCACGCTGGCGGTGATGTTGCCCGAGGCCTGTTCTTCGACGGCGTAGTTGATGTCGACCTGATCGTCGGTGCCGGGGACCGCTGGCGTTTCGACGTTCACTTCCTTGAAGAAACCGAGACGCTCGAGGCGCACCTTCGACTGGTCGATCAGGTAGGTTGATGCCCAGCCGCCTTCCATCTGGCGCATTTCACGGCGCAGCACCTCATCGGCAGTCTTGGTGTTGCCGCGAAAGTTGATGCGGTTGGCGTAGGCGCGCTTGCCGGGGTCGACCACGAAACTGATATCAACGGTGTGATCGGCATCGTTGGCTTTCGGCAAGCCGTTGACGTTGGCGAATGTGTAGCCATCGTTGCCCAGACGGCGGGTGATCAGGTTGCTGCTGTCAGTCATGACCTTGCGCGAAAACACTTGGCCCGGCTTGACCAGAATCAGTTGTTCGAGCTGGTCCTTCGGCACTTTCAGGTCGCCGCCCAGCTTGACGCTGCCCACGGTATAGCGGTCGCCTTCGGTGATATTGACGGTAATGAACACGCCTTTCTTGTCAGGCGTCAGCGACACCTGCGTCGAATTTATATCCATGTTGATGTAGCCACGGTCCAGGTACCAGGAGCGCAGTCGCTCCAGGTCGCCGGAGAGTTTTTCGCGGGCGTACTTGTCATCGTTCTTGAAAAACGACAGCCAGTTACTGGTCTTTAGCTGAAACTGGTCGGCCAGCTGTTCATCGGAGAACACTGTGTTGCCGACCACATTGATGTGCTGGATCGACGCCACCGTGCCTTCGTCGATGGTGATTTTCAGGGCGATGCGATTACGTGGTGCAGGCAGCGCCTGGGTATCGACCGAGGCACTGTAGCGGCCCTGGGAGACATATTGGCGTTGCAGTTCATTGCGCACGCCCTCCAGCGTGGCGCGCTGGAATATCTCGCCTTCACTGAGCCCCGACTGCTTGAGCCCCTTCATCAGGTCGTCGGTGCTTATGACCTTGTTGCCGACAATCTCGATACTGGCGATAGAGGGGCGTTCGACTACATTGATCACCAGCATATTGCCATCGCGTGCAACGTTGATGTCCTGAAAGAAACCGGTCTTGAACAGTGAGCGCGACGCGTCGGCCAGGCGCTGCTCATCGGCCTGATCGCCGACATTGAGCGGCAGCGCAGCGAATACGCTGCCGGCTGATACGCGTTGCAGGCCGTTGACGCGGATGTCCGAGATGGAAAAAGTGTCGGCGTGTGCCAGCGGGACGCTGATTAACAGGCAGAACGATAGAAGCAGACGCGAAGAAATCATCAAACCCTTTCCAGAAAGCTGCGACAAAGGCATTTGAGCGCTGCCGATGACACGCCAGAAAGGGCCGGTCCGGCGGGCGCTGTTGGCTGCGCAGCATAGGGCGAGGGCATGTTGGGGACGGTTAACGCCGTGTAAGGTTAGGTAAAGATCATCGAGCCCGGCTGACACGCCGCAGCAGCGTCGGGATAATCGGCAACCACCAATCAAGGGCCTGCCATGACTTCCGTATTGCTTGTCGACGATGACCGGGAACTGACGGAAATGCTCAGCCAGTACCTGACCCGTGAAAGCTTCGACGTGACCTGCACCAACAGCGCTGAAGAGGGCGAGATTGAAGCCTTGTCCGGGCGTCACGACATCGTCGTGCTGGACATCATGATGCCGCGCATCTCCGGGATCGAAGTGCTGCGGCGGATCCGTGCGCAAAGCCAGGTGCCGGTTATTCTGCTGACCGCCCGCGGCGACAATATCGACCGTATTTCCGGGCTGGAACTGGGCGCCGACGATTACGTGCCCAAGCCCAGCTCGCCGGGTGAACTGGTGGCGCGTCTGCGGGCGATCATGCGCCGGGTGCGCGCGGTGTCGGTAGTCGATGCGGTCAGGGATGTGATTCAGGCCGGAGAGCTGATGCTCTGGCCAGGCAAGCGTGAAGCGCGCTGGCAGGGCGTGACGCTTGAACTGACCGGCAACGAGTTCTGCCTGCTCGAAGAGCTGGCGCGGCATGCCGGGCAACTGGTCAGCAAGCAGAACCTGTCGATGAACGCGCTGGGACGGCCGCTGGCTCGCTACGATCGCAGTATCGATGTGCACATCAGCAGCATTCGCCACAAACTCGGGCCGCGCAACGATAACCAGAGCTGGATACAGAGCGTGCGCAATCTGGGCTATATGTTGCTCACGCCATGAGGCCGAACCGGTTGTTCTGGAAGCTGTTCCTGGCATTCTGGCTGGCGACCAGCCTGACCTTCATGGTCGGTGCCGGGCTGTTCATGTTCACCCAGTCAGGGCGGGGCGATCCTTCGTTCAGCACGGTGCTCGACAACGAAGTGCGCATTTTGCAGCAGTCGGGCATTGCCGCAGGGCGGGCGTTGCTCGATGCCTGGCAGCCGGAGGGGCAAGGCAGGGTCGGGCTATACGACAACCAGGGTCTGCTGCTGGCGGGCGAGGCGCTGGAGAATCCTCGCTTCGAACTGGCTGTGCACACACGCGAAGGCGCACTCGTGCACATCCGCTCTACCCAGCGCCCCAACCATGACGATCAACCCTCTCACCTCAATCCGCTGATCACCGGCACGGTCATGAGTGCGCTGTTCAGCTGGTTTCTCAGCAGCTATCTGGTGGCGCCGCTGATGAAATTGCGGGAGGCGATGGGCAAGGTCGCCAGAGGCCGTTTCGACACACGGGTAAAACCCGACATGGGCCAGCGGCGCGATGAAATCGTCGACCTTGCCGAGGATTGCGACCGCATGGCCAATCAGCTCAAGGTCATGGCCGACTCTCAGCAACAACTGTTGCATGACATTTCCCATGAACTGCGTTCGCCGCTGACGCGCATGAGCGCCGCCATCGGCCTGTTGCGCCAGGAGCCGAGCCAACTGGACATGCTCGAACGCATCGAGCGCGAATCGGAGCGCATGGACTCACTGATCGAAGAATTGCTGACCCTGGCGCGCATGCAGAGCGATGTCGAAAGCCTGACGCGGGAAAAGGTCGATGTCATCAGCCTGCTGGCGGCCATCGTCGAAGATGCCGAATTCGAGGCCGGACTGAAGCAGTGTCGGGTCAGGCTGCAGGCTCCCGGATCGTTCGTCGCACAGGTCGACAGCGAACTGCTCTACCGGGCCTTCGAAAACGTGATCCGCAATGCCGTTCGCCACACGGCGGTCGGCACGGATGTGGTGGTGGTCGCCAACGTTCAGGCCCAGCCGCTGTGCCTGATGGTCAATGTCATCGATCAGGGGCCGGGCGTGGACGAGGCGTGCCTGCAACGGATTTTCCAGCCCTTCGAGCGCGGCCCGGAGAATGCCGCGCAGGGCTTTGGCCTGGGCCTGGCCATCGCCCTGCGGGCTATCGAAATGCACGGCGGGCAGATCGCCGCACGCAATCGGCCGGGCGGCGGTCTGGTGGTCGATGTGCTGCTGCCGGTGTCGTGACGGCGCTCAATGGTTTTGCAGCGTTTCGAATAGCCGTTATCCGCCCGTTGGTAAACAAAATCGGCCTTTGGTGGTAAAGAAACTCGGCCCCGGCGCTCGAAACCGTTACGCTATGCAGCTGTATTTTTGTTTTTCGTCGAGGTAGCACCCGTGTTTTCCGAATTCGCCCTGCACGAACGCCTGCTCAAAGCTGTGGCCGAGCTTAAATTTGTCGAGCCTACGCCTGTGCAGGCGGCCGCCATTCCGCTCGCACTGCAAGGGCGCGACCTGCGGGTGACTGCGCAAACCGGTAGCGGCAAGACCGCCGCATTTGTGCTGCCGATCCTCAATCGTCTGATCGGCCCGGCCAAGGTCCGTGTCGACATCCGTGCGGTGATCCTGCTGCCAACCCGTGAGCTGGCTCAGCAGACGCTCAAGGAAGTCGAGCGCTTCTCGCAGTTCACTTTCGTCAAGGCCGGTTTGATCACCGGTGGCGAGGACTTCAAGGTTCAGGCCGCGATGCTGCGCAAGGTGCCGGACATTCTGATCGGCACGCCGGGTCGCCTGCTGGAGCAGTTGAACGCAGGCAACCTGGACCTCAAGCACGTTGAAGTGCTGGTACTGGACGAAGCCGACCGCATGCTGGACATGGGCTTCTCCGAAGACGTCGAGCGTCTGGCCGGCGAATGTGCCGGTCGTGAGCAGACCATGCTGTTCTCGGCGACCACCGGCGGCGCTGGCCTGCGGGAAATGATCGGCAAGGTGCTCAAGGATCCACAGCACCTGCAAGTCAACAGCGTCAGCGAGCTGGCTTCCGGCACACGCCACCAGATCATCACTGCTGATCACAATGTGCACAAAGAGCAGGTTCTCAATTGGCTGCTGGCTAACGAGACCTACCAGAAAGCCATTATCTTCACCAACACCAAGGCCATGGCTGACCGTTTGTATGGCCGCCTGGTAGCGCTGGAATACAAGGCGTTCGTGCTGCACGGCGACAAGGACCAGAAGGACCGCAAGGCGGCCATCGACCGTCTCAAGCAGGGCGGCGCGAAAATCATGGTTGCCACCGATGTGGCGGCTCGTGGCCTTGATGTCGAAGGTCTGGACATGGTGATCAACTTCGACATGCCACGCAGCGGCGATGACTACGTCCACCGCGTCGGGCGTACCGGCCGGGCAGGCAGCGACGGCCTGGCGATCTCGCTGATCTGTCATGGCGACTGGAACCTGATGTCGAGCGTGGAGCGCTATCTCAAGCAGAGCTTCGAGCGTCGCGTCATCAAGGAAGTCAAAGGCACCTACGGCGGGCCGAAGAAGGTCAAGGCCTCCGGCAAGGCAGTCGGCGTCAAGAAGAAAAAGACCGACGCCAAGGGCGACAAGAAGAAGGTCGCGGCCAAAGGGCCGACCAAACGCAAGACGGTCAACCGTCCCAAGTCTGACCTGGTCAGCCAGGACGGCATGGCCCCGCTGAAAAAACGCAGCACCCCGGCCCCGGCTGCCGAGTGATTGCCGTGATCGCTCCCGAGCATTCGGGAGCGATCAATCTCTTTACAGTACTGATAACGCCTCGTTACACCGTCCGCCAGCTTCTCTGAACCGTCATTCACCTCGCAGGTCACACCCTTTGAGTCGCATGCCCGTGGCTGGAGGTCATGGGTGATCATTCCATGCTGGACGGAGGTGTATAGACATGACTTACAAATGGGACCTTATCGAGCGTTTGCTGCACGATGTGCAGAACAACCGCAGCCCATCGACATCCACGGAATTCGAGACGCTGCTCAATCGCAGCTACATCGAACCGCGTCCTCGCGAGGAAGGCGGAGATGGCTCGACCTACATGCTGACAAAGCGCGGCGCGAGCCTGCTGGCTTTGATCGATAGCAGCATTCCGGGGGATGATCACCCACGTCAGGTTCTCAATGAGCAGGCCGGCGACCCGCTTGACCCCGCGCTCTTCGACATCATCGCCAAAAAGCCCCAGATCGCATAGAACGGCATACCCACGCGGAGCATGGGTACGATAGTCAGAGAGCTGTCCGCGCACTCAAGGCAGGAGGCAGAGCGTCCAGAACGGCATACCCATGCGGAGCGCGGGCACGATAGTCATAGTTGTGCTGAGATGACCATCGTTCCTCACGCTCCAGCGTGGGAATGCCTTGGGTGACGCTCCGCGTCACGACTCTGCGCCGCGCCCGCGTACTCAAGGCAGGAAGCAGAGCGTCCAGAACGGCATACCCATGCGCAGCATGGGTACGATAGTTGTGGTGAGAGGGCTATCGAACTACTTCTGCGACTTCAGGCAGTCCAGGTCGGTGAAGTCCTTGCGCATGTCGGCGATGCGGCTCAGCAGTTTGGCGCGTTGTTCCGGGGTGCTCAGGGCGGTGATGTCGACGATCAGCGATATCGCGGCCTTCTCGGTCTGGTCGTAGGCCTTGCGGTATTCAGGGGTCCAGAACGTCTCGCGGTCCTGCAGCAACGCGGCGATGCGTTGCGGGAAGTCGCTGGCCTGACGCTGCTGGACCGTGGCCAGAAACAGGTTCTGCCACCGCGTACGGTTCTCGATCCAGGCCTTGTTCTGTTCGCCGAGCGATGCAGACCAGGCCTGAATGCGGTCTTTCTGCGCCTGATTGAGCTTGCCGACCCACGGCGTCACACGTTTCTGCATACGGTCGGCGCGCTCTGCGATCTGACGTTCCAGTGGCTGGTCGAGGTATTTGTTCTCGCGCTTGCGCTGATCCTTGGCGAACGACTCCTGCATCTCCTGCACCTGCTTGTCGTCAAAGCGCGACAGCAACTCTACCGCAGAGGGCGTGATTTCCTTCGAGATCTTGGCGATTGCTTCTTTGGCTTCGCTGGTACGAGCCTGCAGCCCTTCGTAGGTCACCTGATCGGTCTTGACCATGTCCTCGAGCTTGTCCAGCCAGGTCAGGTACTCCGGCAGCTGGGTGCTGCAGTGCCAGCTCAAGTGTTGCTTGAGGCGCACGTCCAGCCAGCCTTTCTGTTCCGAATTCATGTCCAGGTAGTCGCTGAGCGTCCACGGAATGATCACGTCGAGGTTGCGGTACGCCAGTCCTACCTGATTGCATCCTGCGAGCAGTGCAACGGTCATCAACAGTGTGACGAATGCTTTGAATAAAGACTGCATGACATCTCCTTGGCGTACTGACGTGCAGTAGAGGAGTGTAGCGTCTGGCAGTTCAACCGGTTTGGGCCTTTAAAAGAATGAACGCACCGCTTTAAGGGTGAACGTCCCGTCACAGCGTGCGTTGTGGCCGCTGTAGACGCTGCAATCGCCGCCGCTCAGGCTTGAGCCGCTATAGATGAGGTTCATGTCGATGCCCAGCCAGGGGCGTGACAGGTTCAGCGACCAGTCGTTGAAGCCGTTGATCAACCCGCCGTCGGCGGCGGACTGCGGGGTATCGAACTGGTGATTGGCGTACTGCATGCGCACGCCGACGCCGAGTTGCTCGATGGCGCCCAGATCGACGAATACCGTGCTGTCGCGGGTGCCGACATCGTTGCTGAAGGCCGCGCCGATCCGGCTGTCGCGCATGCGCAGGCCGGCATAGAACTCGTGGCTGTCGATCTGGCTGGTGTCGGGGTAACTGTAACGAATCATCCCCAGCTCGTAGCCAAGGGTGTTATCGAAGGGCTTCTTGAAGCCCATGTAGGAGTCGAGCTCCATCCCGGTATCGGAGGCCAGGCCCATGTTGGGCGCCCACTGCCCGAAGTAGAAACCGCTTTCGTGGGTCAGGTCCATGCCGCCATGAAAGGACCCGGAACCGCCGGTGGGCGTCACCAGACCCTGGGCCATGCTGCGCGTAGGCGTGGTGGCGAGTTTCAGGTCGAAGTCGCCCAGATCCCGCTCCAGAACCTGGGCAGAGACGGACTGACAAACAAGCATGGCGCTGAAAGACAGCACGTGTAAGCGATGGCTGAGCATGGCTCACTCCTTGATCTGCGAGGAGTGTGGTCAGGGATGGCGTATCGAAAATGGCTCAGGAGCCGACACAAGCCGCGAGCTAGAGCCTCGCAAGCATACCGTTGAAATGAGCTCGGGGCGGACCGTTCGTCGATCCGTCGTGTGTCAGTTGGCCGCAGTGGTGCGCGCAGACGGGATGATCAGCCCTCGAATCACCACCAGCGCCTGCTCAAACGACGGGTAGCCACTCTTGGCGACGTCCAGTTGGGCGTATTCAGACTGATAACGTTCGGCAAGCTTTGGATCGCTGACACTCAGTTGCTGGGAGAGCAGGGCGATGGCCAGTGGATGCTTGTGTTTCGCGGCGGTTTGCAGCAAATCGATGATCTGCTTTTGGTCGGCCTGCTGGCGAATCAGCAATACAGCCTGATAGAACTCGGCTTCGCCCGACGCGTCGTCAAGTGCGGCACGGCGCAGCATGGCTTCGGCCAGCTCATAGTTTTCGCGGTTGTCTTCGCTGATCAGCAGTTTGGCCTGCAGCATGTCGTTCTGATAGAGCAGATGCTCCGCCCGGCAAGGGCTGTCGGTGAGCTGACTGTCGTTGGGGCCGTTTTCGCAGTGGTGCGACGCGCAGCCGCCAAGGTAGACAAGTGCACCGAAAAGCATCCAGTTCTTCATTCGAGCATTCCACAAAGAAGATAACGTCCAGAGCGTGATCCAGCTCGTGGTCATAGTGATATCAGAGGAGAGAGTAGCAGCGTGACCGGAAGAATATCCAGCGAAGGATGGTCAATCTAGCGCCTTGAGCGTCAAGGCGCGTAGAGATCGACAGGCAGGACGCGGTTTTACTTTTTACCGAGATTGATCTGCTTGGAAGGTGCGAAGGTCTGGCCACTCACGCCTTTGGCAATTTGCTGGATTTCACCGCCGGACTTCAGGAAAGCTGCAATCTGCGCGTTGATCGAGTCGCTCGTTTCAACGGCTGGGGCGGGTTTGGCTTTCGAGTGGGATGCTTTGATACGCATGGCTGCCATTTACCTTCATAAACGTAATACGGCCAGCCAGAGTACAGGAAACGCTTGATTATTGCTTGGTGAATATGGCATTCGCCCGAGCCGAACCTGCACTCGGTGGCTTGGCGAATTTATTCCGGAAGCCGCTAAGCGCCTGTTTTCAGATACAAAATTTCGACGTGGCGCTGCGCCGCAGTGCAGCAAGGTCGATCGACGGGGATCGGGGAAACTGACGAGTGGAGGCTGTATCGACACCTTCGGCCACGCAACGCGAACCCGGACTCAAAGTCGGGTAGAATGCCGCCCACGTAATGAGGGTATCTGGAAATGGCTTTAATCGGGCGTTACAACAGCTTGCAAATCGTCAAGCACACGAACTTCGGTCTGTATCTGGACGGTGCGCAGGATGGTGAAATCCTGCTGCCCAATCGGTACATCCCCAAGGACGTTCCTACGGAAGATGAGGACTGGCTCAATGTGTTCATCTATCTGGACAGCGAAGACAAGCTGCTCGCCACCACTGAAAAACCCAAGGTGCAGGTCGGTGAGTTCGCCAGCCTGAAGGTGGTTGAAGTCAACAGCATCGGTGTATTCCTTGACTGGGGCCTGCCCAAGGACCTGTTGCTGCCGTACTCCGAAGAGAAGCGCACCTTGCAGGCCGGTGATTACTGCGTGGTTCACGTCTACCTCGACAAACACACACGGCGCATTACCGCGACTGCGCGTCTGGATCGCTACCTGGACAAGACTCCCGCCAACTACAGCGTGGGCCAGGAAGTCGATCTGCTGGTGGCTGAAGCGACCGACATGGGCTTCAAGGCGATCATCAACAACAAGCACTGGGGCCTGATTCACAAGAACGAAGTGTTCAAGTTCATGCGCGCCGGCAAGCAGGAAAAGGGTTACATCAAGGAAATTCGCAGCGACGGCAATATCAGCCTGAGCCTGCAACCCGTCGGTGCAGAGGCCGCGAGCAGCCTGAACTCGAAGATTCTCACCAAGCTGCGCGAGAACAACGGCACGCTGCCGGTCAGCGATAAAAGTGATCCGCAGGTCATCAGCGGCCTGTTTGGCGTCAGCAAGGGCAACTTCAAAAAGGCCATTGGTGCGTTGTACAAGCAGGGCCAGATCGTGATTCACGCCGACCGTATCGAGCTGGTCTGACAACACGTCGCAGCCTGGGTGCCTGAGCGGCAATTGATGTGAGCTGCAGTCAATGCAGCTCGCGATGCCTCAGACCCAAGTGGCGAGCGCGTCTATTTCCTGGCTCAGGCGCTCAAACGGCAAGGTGCCGTTGAATACCCGCGCGTCTTCCAGCGCCTCGTCGCTGCGTCGCAGCAGCACGACCGGCACCGCTCTCAACCCAAGCTTCTGTGCCAGTTGCCGGTCGTCCAACACGGCCTTTTCAAAATGACCGGCATTGAGTGCCTGCTCCATCGCTTGCCGATCCAGTCCGGTGGTGGTGGCCAGCTCGAGCAGCGTGTGCGTCTCGCTGATATCCAGCCCCTTTTCGAAGAACGCCCGGTAAGCCTCTTTGTGAAACGCTTCAAAACCTCCTGCATTCCTGGCAAAGACTGCGGCTTCCAGAACCTTGCGGCTGCGCGGCTGAACGCTGGGCATCTTCATCATCACCTGACGCCTGTCGGCCATCGGCAGTACAGATCGTGACCAGGTTTCACGCAGATAATCAGCACTCGGGTCGAGCAGTGCCAATGGGTCAGGGCGCAGTTCAAAGGCATGCCAGTTAAATTCGAGCCGCTCACCGTAGGTTTGCTGAAGCTGTTCCAGGACGGCCAGTTGCAGGTAGCAGAACGGGCAGACGTAGTCGCTCCAGACATCTATTTTCAGGGGACCAACAGTGTTCATGTGCTTGAAACTCCATAACGCTCGTTAACACTGACTCCCTTCACCTTTTAAAAGTCCTGAAGTTGGATGGATCAATGTCTACCTTTGGTCGGTCATACCCTCAAGCGGGCTTTCCCGGCCCTGAAACTTGATCAAGGACGCGCCATGAAAAGAATACTGATCGCTTACTTCGGCACATTGCTGGCGTTTCTGATCCTCGACGGACTGTGGCTGGGCGTGTTGATGGGGCCGACCTACCGTGAATGGCTCGGGCCGCTGATGCTCGAAACGCCCGTATTAGGGCCTGCCATTGCGTTTTATCTGCTGTATGGGGCGGGGGTGGTGTTTTTCGGCGTCATGCCTGCGCTCAGAGCGCAACGATTGAGCCACGCGACATTGTGCAGCGGGCTGCTGGGGCTGATTGCCTATGGCACCTATGACCTGACCAACTGGGCCACCTTACAGGGCTGGCCGGCGCAGCTGGCGCTGGTGGATCATGCGTGGGGCACGGTGGTGTCGGCGCTGGCCGGTACGGCGGGCTATCTGGCGGTACGTCGATTTGCCTGAAGCGGTGTGCCGGGTGAGGGTTGGCTGCTCGCAACGCTCACCCGGCGCAGTGCGCGAATCTGGTGGCGGGTTTACCGCTACTTCTGCAGGAAGCCGGCAAAACTCAGGTTGCTGCCCTTGGGGCGCATGTCCTTGAGGAAAGAGTCCTTGTCGGCGCTCAGCTCCAGGCTGACGGTCGGTTTGCGCTTGTCGGCATTGCGCACTTCAAGGCCTTCCATGTGATCGCGCATGAATACCGTGGTCACTTTCAAATGCAGTAACTGGTCGGTTTCAGGCGTGTGCAGCAGCAGGTGCAGCCACTCGTACTGGCCTACTTGCAGGCGCGGGACAGGCAGGTCGAACCACCAGATGTTTCTTTTGTGGTCCAGCACGGCGAAATGCGTGTTGTTGACGCCCAGCACTGCGCCACCCAGATCCTGGTTTCTGCGTGCAATGGCCAGCTTTTTATCGAGTTTCATAACGTTCCTGTGAATCGGTGTGTTCAGCGTGTCGGCCCTGCCGGACAACGGTGGCGCGCATTCTCGCACAAACTCTGCCGCAAACCTGCCCAAATGCTCGGCAGACGAGTGGCCTGGAAAATAGTTGAAACTCTTGGCCACCGGCACAGGTCAATCTTCTGTCGAGTACGACATCCGATTCCAGCGCGGTCTTCAGACCCAGGAGATTTTCGATGAGCAGCACCAGCGATAAAGCCAAAGGTATGGCCAACGAAGCAGTTGGTAACGTCAAGCAGGCTGTTGGCAAGGCTACCGACAATGACAAACTTCAGGCTGAAGGCAAGGTACAAGAGCTGAAAGGCGAAGGCCAGCAGACCGTAGGCAAGGTCAAGGACGCGATCAAGAAGGGCGTGGACAAGGCTTGAGTCGATTGTTCCCGGCGCCCTGGCGCCGGGGCAGTTTTACCGATAACGGTCATCCACGGATGGCCGTTATGCTTTCTGCTCTGCGGGACTGAAACCTTTCATGGCCTGTCCAGTCAATGTGCCATCGGTATTCGCGTATCGGTTCGTCAACGCGACACGTCATCTATGACATGCCGGTTTTCAGGATGTAAGGTTTTCCAGTAAGGGAGCGAGAGGAAGCGCCATGATTTTCCCCCATTTGCGTAAATTGAAAGTCGGCAAAGTGCTGGTGAGAACCGTCAACGAGTTCCTCGATGACGAGATGTCCACCTATGCCTCGGCGCTGGCTTACCAGATGTTGTTTTCTCTGTTCCCGTTCCTGCTGTTTCTGATCGCGTTGATCGGCTTTCTGCATCTGCCGGACTTTTTTTCCTGGTTGCGACTGCAGTCGGAGTTTCTCTTGCCGCCGCAGGCGCTCGAGCAGGTCAACCCGGTCATCGACCAGTTGCAGCAGTCCAAGGGCGGCTTGCTGTCGATCGGTATCGTCATCGCCTTGTGGACCGCGTCAGCGGGTGTGCGCCTGATGATGAGCGCCATGAACGCAGCGTATGACGTGGTCGAAGGGCGTCCTATCTGGAAACGCCTGCCGCTGTCGATTCTCTACACCGTAGGCATTGCCGGCATGTTACTGGCGGCAGCCGCCTTCATGGTGCTGGGGCCGCAGGTCATGAACTGGATTGCCGCGCAGATCGGCATGGAAGACTTCATCGTCACGCTGTGGACCATCCTGCGCTGGCCCGCGATCATTATTCTGCTGATGGTCGCCGTGGCGCTGATCTATTACGTGATGCCGGACGTCAAACAGGAGTTTCGCTTTATCACCCCAGGCTCGGTGCTGGCCGTGGTGGTGTGGATCGTTGCTTCCCTGGCTTTCGGTTTTTACGTCAAGACCTTTGCCGACTACAACGCCATGTACGGCAGCATCGGCGCGATCATCGTGCTGTTACTGTATTTCTATATTTCCGCGGCGGTGCTGTTGCTGGGTGCGGAAATGAATGCGGTGATCGAGCACATGTCCGCCGAAGGCAAGGACGCAGGCGAGAAGGAAGCCGGTGACGGCGGCGAAGAGAGCAGCGAGACAGTCAAGCAGCATGTCTCCGGTCTGGGCCGCGACCATTCGGTGCCGTTGCAGAAGGCGGACGAAGCCTGATCGTGTTGTGTGGCAAGATCGCTTTTTAAGTCGGCAAGAGACACGCAGTCATGATCCACAAAATCCTGAAGATGGGCGATGAGCGCTTGTTGCGCATCGCCCCTCCGGTACCCGCAGAGATGTTCGGCAGCAGCGAGCTCGATACGCTGATTGCCGACATGTTCGAAACCATGCACAGTGTCGGCGGTGTTGGCCTGGCGGCGCCGCAGATCGGCGTCGATCTGCAACTGGTGATTTTTGGTTTCGAGCGCAACGAGCGCTATCCGCAGGCCGAGGCGGTCCCGCAGACGATCCTGATCAACCCGCTGATTACCCCGCTGAGCCCGACGCTGGAAGAGGGCTGGGAAGGGTGTCTGTCAGTGCCCGGATTGCGCGGCATGGTGGACCGTTATCAGAGCATTCGTTACGAAGGCTTCGATCCTCAGGGCCAGCCCATCGAGCGTGTTGCCCAGGGTTTTCACGCGCGTGTCGTTCAGCATGAATGCGACCACCTGATCGGTAGGCTTTACCCGTCGCGCATCACCGATTTCAGCAAATTCGGCTTCATGGACGTGATGTTTCCGGACATGGACCCCAACGCCGACGAGTGATCGTCGTGTTGTGCTGCGACGCCATCAGGTTTCGCGGCACAGTGCGATCAGCGGCTTGCTGCGGCTGTAACGCATGAACCGTTCACCCAGGGCCTGTGGCAGACGCCGGGCCGTCGCGAACCCTGAACGTTGATAAAAGCCCAGCAGGTCCGGATGGCAGAACAGCCACACCGGCCCGTTCAGCGGTTGCAATGCCGCTTCGATCAGGCCCTGCGCCACTGCTTGCCCGCGAGCCGCCGGCGCGACGAACAGCCCGGTCAGCCAATGCCCCTCTGCGACAGGCGTCAGGCACAACGCACCGATGATTTCTGCCCGTTTTGCAACCCAGGCCTGGCCCTTGCTGGCAGCGCGCATTGGCGACTGGTGCTCGCGGTAGAACTTGCCCAGCAACGGGCGACATTCATCAGGCAGCGGGTAGAACTGGATTTCGGACATCGCAGGTGCGCTTGAAAAATAGGAGCCCTGCATCATACAGAGGCCCAAGCCGTGACAACTAATCGGCGCAGGCTGGTGTCGATAGTTTCAGACCCGTTTCTTCCGCGCCATTTGAGGTGAGCATGAAATCAATAACACGACTCCTGGGCTGTTCACTTCTGGCGCTGGGCCTGCTTGGCCAGACAGCCACAGCGGCTGAAAAAGCCAAGCCTATCCAGTTTGGCGCACTGACCTGGGAAAGCGGCAGCCTGATCACTGAAGTCCTGCGTACCATTGTCGAGAAGGGCTATGGCTACCCGACCGATACCTTGCCCGGCAGTACGGTCAGCCTGGAAACCGCGCTGGCAAAAAATGACATTCAGGTGATCGCCGAAGAATGGACCGGACGCAGCCCGGTGTGGGTCAAGGCTGAAGAGGAGGGCAAGGTGCTCGGGCTGGGCAACATCGTCAAGGGCGCCACCGAAGGCTGGTGGGTGCCGGAGTACGTAATCAAGGGCGACGCCGCCAAAGGCATCAAGCCGCTGGCGCCTGACCTGAAATCTGTCGCGGATCTGGCGCGTTACAAGGACGTTTTCAAAGACCCTGAATCGCCCGACAAAGGCCGGTTCCTGAACAGCCCGAGCGGCTGGACCTCGGAAATCGTCAACACGCAGAAACTCAAGGCTTATGGCCTGGCCGACAGTTTCGTCAACTTCCGTACCGGCTCGGGCGCAGCGCTGGACGCCGAGGTCGCCTCCGCTATCCGGCGTGGCAAGCCTGTATTGTTTTACTACTGGTCGCCTACGCCCCTGCTGGGCAAGTACAAGCTGATCAAACTGGACGAGCCCGCCTTTGATGCCGAGGCCTGGAAAACCCTGACTGACGCCAGCAACCCCAACCCACGCGGCACGTCTTCGCTGGCGGCGACGCTGTCGATTGGCGTATCGGCAGAATTCAGCAAGCAGTACCCCGAACTGGTGAGTGTCTTCAAAGGCGTGGATTTCCCGATTGATCTGCTGAACAAGACCTTGGGCGAAATGAGTGACAAGCATGAGGATGCCAAGGTCGTGGCTGCCCGCTTTCTCAAGCAGCATCCCGAGGTCTGGAAAGCCTGGTTACCTGCCGATGTTGCCACCCGGGTCAGCAGCAGTCTTTAACTATGACTCTGCTGCATGACGCGAGGCGCATAGCTGATAACGGCATCAATGACCGGTATGCGACGCGCCGAGTGGTAAAGCCCCGCCGAGCTGATAAGTTCAGGTCTGGGTCAATCGATGCGGGAGGCGTCATGACTGATCATGTTCGGGGCTCGCGCGGCACGTGGCAGACCTGCCTGGCATTGCTGGCCTGTCTGTGCCTGGACGCAATGCATCCGGCTTGCGCCGAAGAAGCCGACGACATGGCGCTGGCGCTGGTGGAGCAGCGAAACCTGGGCGATGGCCTTGCCTGGCTGGGGTATCAGGTCGCCTCGCGCACGGCGACGTTTGCCGGTATCGTGCAGGCAGTCGGCAAGACTGAAGCGCAGGAACTGGTACAGAAGGAATTACAGCGCCTCAAACCGGAATATCAGGCGCAGTGGGACCGCAATCTGGCAGCCGCTTATGCTCATTCATTTACCGCCGAGGAATTGCGCTCGCTCAATCAGGGCGGGGATTCGCCTTCATTGGGGAACAGCTTCAGGGCCAGAAACACCCAGGTCAGCGCCGATATGAAAGCCCGATCATCGGAGCTGCTGGGACAATTTGTCAGTCGTGCGCTGGGCAATGCCGAGGCAGCACTGCAACACTGACAGCTATTTTGACGAGACGAGGCAAAAAACATGGACGCATTCATGCAGGCAGCATTCGATGAGGCGCAACTCGGGCTGAAGGAAGGCGGAATCCCCATCGGCTCGGTCATCGTCCACGGCGGCGAGATCATCGGTCGAGGCCATAACCGTCGTGTACAAGAGGGCAGTGCGACGAAGCACGGCGAGATGGATGCGCTGGAAAATGCCGGTCGCCAGCCGGCCAGTGTCTACCGTGACTCCGTGCTCTACACCACACTGTCGCCTTGTGCGATGTGTAGCGGTGCGATCCTGCTCTACGGTATTCGCAAAGTGATCATCGGTGAGCATGAGTCGTTCATGGGCGAGGAAGAACTGCTGCGCTCGCGTGGCGTGCAGATCGAGGTGCTGCATAACCGTGAGTGCACAGACATGATGAAAGACTTTATTGCCAGCAAGCCAGAGCTGTGGAACGAAGACATCGGCGAGTAAAGACCGCTTCTCGTCAGCCCCACGCGCCGTGCTCATCGTAAATCTGACGGCTTATCGTGCCAATGCACCGCGTTGGCATGCAGTTCGTGACGCTCTGCGTCACCTGACACCGCTCCGATACCTGCGAAGTTCAGGCGCGCCTCAGAACACTGCCCATCATTAATCTTCTTTGGCTCCTGCCTTAAAGTGCGGTTTGTGCCACTAATGTGCCTTTAACGGTGATAACCTCCTCTCATCGTTATCACGGTATGCACATACCCAGCCGTTTACCTGGCCATTTTCGGAGCCCGATATGTCGGTCCAGCAGCGCAACAACGTCAACATTATGGGCGACGGACCGATCACTCTGATTTTCGCTCATGGATTTGGTTGCGATCAGAACATGTGGCGTTTTATAGCGCCGCACTTCGCAGAGCGCTTCAAAGTCGTGCTGTTCGACCTGGTGGGCAACGGCAATTCGGACGTATCGGCCTGGTATCCGCACAAGTATTCGTCGCTCAAGGGCTACGCAACCGACTTGCTGGAGGTGGTCAACGAGTTCGCCGCAGAGGGGCCGGTGGTGCACGTCGGTCATTCGGTCAGTTGCATGATTGCCGTGCTGGCCGAGCTTCAGTCTCCCGGTCGGTTCGACAGTCACATCATGATTGGTCCGTCCCCGCGTTACCTCAACGAAGAAGATTACCTGGGTGGATTCACTCGCGCCGATGTCGATTCGTTGCTTGAGACGCTGGAAAGCAATTATCTGGGCTGGTCCAGCACCATCGCGCCGACACTCATGGGTGCCTCGGATCGACCTGAGCTGAGCGAAGAACTCGCCAACAGTTTCTGTCGCACCAATGCGGAGATTGCCAGACAGTTTGCCCACGTGACGTTTTTATCCGACCATCGTGCCGATGTCGCGCAACTCAAGAGCAGAACACTCATTCTGCAAAGCAGCGACGATATGGTGGTGCCGGTCGAGGTGGGTGAGTACTTGCACCGCGTCATTACCGACAGCACCCTGCACATGATCGACAACGTAGGGCACTACCCGCACATGAGCGCAGCACAGGAATGCATTACTGCGATGAATCAGTTTCTGGCCTCTTGCGAGAGTGCCGCCCATGACCGTTGAACAGGTGAGCCTGCCCGTCACCGAAGACCTCTACGAGCATGCGCCCTGTGGTCTGTTGATCACGTTGCCCAACGGCACCATCGAGCGCGCCAATCTGACGTTCTGCCGATGGCTGGGTCTGGAGCGCGACGCTGTTGTGGGCCGCCGCTTTCAGGATTTGCTGAGCCTGGCAGGCAAGGCCTTTCTGCAGACTCACTGGGCGCCCACGCTGCAGTCGCAAGGGTCAATTGCCGAGGTCAAGGTCGAGCTGATTCATGCCGATGGCCGCCCCATCCCGATGATGCTCAACGCCGTACGCCGCGAGTACCCGTCGGGGTATCTGCATGAAGTGGCCGTGTTCCTGGCCGAAGAGCGCAACAAGTACGAGCGCGAACTACTGGCTGCCCGCAAGATTGCCGAAGAACTCCTGCAACAGCAGATGACCGTGCAGAGCGAGCTGACCTCGGCGCGCAATCGCTTGCGTCTGGCGCATGCCGAGGCGGAGATCCGGGCTATTTTTGCCGAGCAGATGATTGGCATCGTCAGCCACGACCTGCGCAACCCGCTGGCCGCGATCAAGATGGCCGCCGGACTGCTGGAGCGCACCCCACTGGAGTCGCGGCAGGAGCGGATTCTGGGACACATCAATCATTCCACCGACCGTGCCGATCGCATGATTGTCGACCTGCTGGATTTCACTCACGCCCGGGTGGGCAGTGGCATTACCGTCGTTCCTCAGCCTATCGACTTTCACGCAGTCGTCGCCCGGGGCGTCGAAGAACTGCGCCAGGTTTTCCCGGATCGGGTGCTGACCCATCGCAGCGAAGGACAGGGCGCCTGTTCGGCGGATCCTGACCGCCTGCTGCAGATGCTCGGCAATCTGGTCAGCAATGCCATCAATTACGGCGCCGACGACGGTGAGGTTTTGATTACGTCGTCGTTCGACACCTGGATGATCAAGCTGTCGGTGCACAACCTCGGTGAACCGATACCGATGGAGAAGGTAGACGACCTGTACGAGCCCGTCGTACGCGTGGTCAGCGACAGTGACGAGACCCGCACCGTCGGGCTCGGCCTGTTTATCGTGCGCGAGATCGTTCGAGCCCATCTGGGCGATGTGACGGTTCGCTCTTCGGCTGAAGAGGGCACGACGTTCACGGTGGCGTTTCCGCGTCCCCCGGCGAAATCCGAGGTTTGATCAGGTTTCGTACAGGTTGACGAGCAACCCGTGTTATTCACGGGTGCAGAAAAATCGTTACAGTCCTAAACTAACGTGCTGCGTCATCACCTCAAGGCTCATACAGGTTCTACATGCGGCGATCCATTTCAAATGATGTGGCCACGATCAACCGGATCAGCGCAGTGCCGGCCATCCTGCAGGTCATTGCCGAATCCACCGGGCTGGGTTTCGCCGCCGTGGCGCGTGTAACCGAAACCAGCTGGACGGCCTGTGCGGTCCTGGACAAGCTCGACTTCGGTTTGAAGCCCGGCGGTGAGCTGGAGCTGAGCAGCACCATCTGCCACGAGATTCGCAGCTCCCACAAGCCTGTGGTGATTGACCATGTCGCCGAGGACCCGCTGTTCTGTGCGCATGACACACCACGTCTGTACAGCTTCCAGAGCTATATCTCGGTGCCGATCTTTCTTTCCGACGGCTCCTTTTTCGGCACTATCTGCGCGCTGGATCCCAAGCCTGCAAAGCTGATCGGGACGCCCATCGAGGCCATGATGGTGTCGTTCGCACGTCTTCTGGCGCTGCAGATCGAGGCCGAGGAAAACCTGCAACAGGCGCGTGAAGACCTGCTCGCCGAACGTGAGGTGGCTGAGCTGCGCGAGCAGTTTATCGCGGTGCTGGGGCACGACCTGCGCAACCCGTTGTTTGCCATCAATGCCAGTGCCGAATTGCTGCTGCGTCGTCCGCTGGATGAAAAGGCCCAGCAGATCGTGCAACACATCCTGACCTCTGGCCAGCGCGCCTCGCAGCTGGTCGATGACGTGCTCGATTTTGCCCGTGGTCGTATGGGGCATGGCATTCCTCTGAGTATCCATGAGGCACACGGTCTGGATAAAACCCTGGAGCATGTGATTTCAGAGGTGCAACGCGTTCACCCGTCGCGGCCGATTCACTCGAACATAGGCGCGCTGGAGCGTATTCGCTGCGATCACGAGCGGATCGCACAATTGCTCTCCAATCTGGTGTCCAACGCGATCAGCCATGGTGATGCCGAGAGCCCGGTCGAAGTGACGGCAGGCGTGCATGGCGATGTGTTTGTGCTCAGCGTTACCAATCAGGGAGAGCCGATACCTGAATCGGTTCGTGCGCAACTGTTCCTGCCGTACTCCAGACCCATCACCGACGAGCCGCAAGCCGGGCTCGGGCTGGGGCTGTACATCGCCAGCGAGATCGCAATTGCTCATGGAGGTACGCTCGAGGTGTGCTCGACGCGAGAGCAGGGCACGGTCTTTACCTTCAGTATGCCGTTGAAGTCTGCATAGGCATCCTGCGTCAGCCTGTGTCCTGTGATCACACAGACTGCCCGCCAGGCGCTTTTTTGTGCTCCGCAAACCGCGGGTGCAGGCCGTCGCGTCGTTCGGCTGCGACAGCCTTGACCATCCTTGTTACAAACTCTCCTACCGCTTTGCTTGCTCATCGGCAGTGCCGGGTCGAACCTGAGGCCCGGGTTGCCATCAAAGGCCTGAGTCTTCACGGTTACTCCGAAGTTTTCACCTTGCCCAGAGGTAGTGATGAACAGTTTTGTGCGTAATCTTGTCGGCGGCGTGCTTGTTGCGTCATGCTGCATCGGTGCGGTCCAGGCGCAGACGCTGCCAAACAGCACCCTCAACAACGGTGCCAGCAGCAACCCGTATAACAGCCCGATCCACCGTGCCAACCCCAACAGCCGCCAGGGCACCGAGTCCAGCGTGCCACCGTCCCGTGGCCCCAACATCGCGCCGCCGGTGCGCAAGCCCACTCTGGAAAACGGTGGCATTGGTAACGGCTACCCTACGCGCCAGAACACGCCACGTCCTTCTACACCGATAACCGACCCCAAGCGCGGCAACTGAATTTTCAACCCGGCGAACCCGTGTGGACGTCGACTCAATGCATAAGGAAACGCTCATGCTTAGAAAAAACCTGATCGCGACATTGTGTACTGCAGCCATTCTGAGCCTGCCACTGACGGCCAGCGCCGCTACGGAAACCTACAAAAGCGAACTGGGCACCGTCACGGTGACCCCTGTTGTCGAAGGTCTGGATCATCCGTGGGCGCTGGCCTTTCTGCCTGACAGGCAAGGCATGCTGGTGACAGAGCGTTCGGGCAACCTGCGCGTGGTATCGGCGGATGGCAAATTGTCCGCACCGCTTTCCGGTGTCCCGCAAGTCTGGGCGCAGAAGCAGGGCGGTCTGCTTGATGTGGTGCTGTCACCGGACTTCGCCAAGGACCGCATGGTGTATCTGACCTACTCCGAGGGCAGCGGCAAGACCGCCGCCGAAGGCGATACCGCCGGCACTGCCGCAGGGCGTGGTCGTCTGTCCAAGGACATGACCCGTCTGGAAGACTTCGAAGTCATCTTCCGCCAGGAACCGAAACTGTCGGTGGGCAACCACTTCGGCGCGCGGATGGTCTTCGATCGCGACGGCTACCTGTTCATCGCCCTGGGCGAAAACAATCAGCGCCCCACGGCGCAGGATCTGGACAAGCTGCAGGGCAAGATCGTGCGCATCTATCCGGACGGCAGCGTACCGAAAGACAATCCGTTCGTGGGCCAGAAGGGCGTTCGCCCCGAGATATGGTCCTATGGCCATCGCAATCAGCAGGGCGCCGCGCTCGACCCCTGGACCGGGACGTTGTGGACCAACGAGCATGGCCCCAAGGGCGGTGATGAGCTGAATATCATCGAGCGTGGCGCGAATTACGGCTGGCCGATCGCGACCCACGGTATCGACTACTCGGGTCAGCCGATTTCGGAGTCGAAAGGCAAGGTTGTCGAAGGAACCAAAATTCCGTTCCAGGTCTGGGAAGTGTCACCGGGCCTCAGTGGCATGGCGTTCTATGATCACAGCCTTTTCAAGGCATGGGATCACAGTGTATTCATCGGTGCCCTGGCCACTGAAGAGTTGATCAGACTGCAGTTCGAAAATGACAAGATCGTTCATGAAGAACGTCTGTTGAAAGACATGAAACAGCGCATACGGGATGTGCGTCAGGGACCGGACGGTTACTTGTATCTGTTGACCGACGACGATAAGGGAAGTCTGCTGAAAGTCGGCTTGGCCCAGTAATAAACTGCTAATCGCTTGAAAAAGAAAATTCCCACAATATTGTGGGGATTTTCTTATGAGTTGCTTGCGGTGGTAACCGGTAAAGCAGTCGGATCAATTATCCTTTGCGTCACGTACCACTTCGCCTGTCTTGGCATCGACGTCGTAATTCCACTCCACACCTTTGACGTCTTTCAGTTCGATCTGATAGATCAGGCGGCCGGTGCGGTCCTTGTCCAGTTCGGTATCGTGGACCGTGAAGCCTGTGTGCTTGGCAACGGCCTGCTTGTTGAACTGTTCAAAGTCACCCAACGCCTGAGACTTGTACAGGCGGATCACTTCATCGGGACCAACGTCAGCCTGGGCGGCACCTGCAACAGCAGTGAGGGCAACAGCGGCGAAAACGGCAGGCATAAGTTTCATGGGGTATTCCTTTTTGATTGATCTGTCTTGATTGATTCATCACACGCTGATTGGTTCAGCGGTTTTGTTGAACTCAGATTATCCGCGCTTACTTAATTCACGCTTAATTATTCAAGTGTGCGAAGCGTTTTGAAGCCGGTCTCGCTCTGCCGATTCGTAAGTAAAGTTTTCCCCTGCACTTCGTTTACAGGCAAAGCATCACGTAAAGGTTGAAAAAAACCGGCAGTGAACGTAAAAGGTTGGCCCTCTGCCGGAAGGTGCGTCGCGTCTGTCCAGGCAGCTGTCCTTGCGGAGTCTGATCGATGAGAACGCCTTACCGACCTGCCATGCGCCACGCCTGGCGATTGTTGCCGTTGGGCATGGTCGTTGCCTCGCCGTTGCTGGCCGCAGAGGTGCTCAGCCTGGATGCGGTCAATGTCACTGGGTTCAGCGAGCCGGAAAGCACCGGCGACTATAAAGCCGAGCGGGCGTCGATGTTCGGATTCGATCAGGCTTCACTGCTGGATACGCCCGCCTCGGTGTCGGTGTTCAACGCTGCGTTGATCAAGGACCGGCAGGCAAAGTTGCTGAGTGAAGTGCTGCGCAACGACGCGTCGGTCGGCGACGGCTATGCCCCGGTGGGCTATTACGAAAACTTTGTGGTGCGCGGGTTTTCGTTGAACGCCGCCAACAGTTATCGCATCAACGGTCGCAGCATTGCCGGCGAGCAGAACGTCGCGCTGGAAAACAAGCAGCAGGTCGAGTTGCTCAAGGGGCTTTCCGGCCTGCAGAGCGGCTTGGCCGAGCCCGGTGGCGTAATCAACTATCAGACCAAGCGGGCGCAGGACGTCCGGTCGGTCACAGTCTCTACCAACGAACACGGCGAGCGCTACATCGCGACCGACGTCGGTGGCTGGTTCGGCAGTGAACAGCAATTCGGCCTGCGCGCCAACCTTGCCCATGAAGACATTCGTTCGTATGTCGAACACGCCGATGGCCAGCGCGATTTTGCCTCGCTGGCGTTCGACTGGAACATCAGTGAGCGCGCCCTGTTGCAACTCGATGTCGAGTACCAGAGCAAAGAGCAGCGCTCGGTGCCCGGTTATCAGCTTCTGGGCGGCACCACGCTGCCTCACGATGCCTCGCCGCGCAAATTGCTGGGTTACCAGAACTGGTCCAATCCGGTCGGTATCGACTCGCTGAACATCAACGGACGTTTCGAATACCGCTTCAATGACAACTGGAAGGGCAGCCTCAGTGCGTCGCGCAGTCGCGTAGTCATTGATGACTACAGTGCCTTTGCGTGGGGTTGCTACGGTTCGGCCAGCTGCGCAGGGCAGGCGGTGCCCAACCACTTCAGTGCCGAAGGGGGTTATGACATCTATGATTTCCGCAGCCCGGACGACACGCGTCGCAATGACGAAGTCGAAGCGGCCATGTCCGGCACCTTCACTACCGGATCGCTTGGGCACGAGCTGACCTTCGGCAGCAGTGCCTACCGCCGTACGGTTGATACGCGCGGGACCTTCAACGAATTCGTCGGCTCGGGCACTATCGATGAGGCGCCTGAGCAAGTGGTCCCCTCGACCCTGGCGCTGCCACATACCAAGCGCCGCCTGGACAGCCGCCAGTACGGGCTGTTTGCCACTGACCTGATCAGCCTCAACGAGCACTGGCAAACCGTGCTGGGCGGACGCGGGGTGCGGCTCGACGAGCAGGCGTTCAACGAGGACGGCAGCGATGCGCGACACACCGAGCGCTATGTGTTTCTGCCCCAGGCGGCGCTGATCTACAAGCCGGTGGACAATGTTTCGCTCTACACCAGCTACAGCAAGGGCCTGTCGCTGGGCGGGACGGCAGCGTGGTTCACCACCAATGCCAGTGAAATTCTGGCGCCGACCGTCTCCCGACAGCTCGAAGCAGGCATCAAGTATGACTGGCAGCGCATGAGCCTGACCGCCGCGGTGTTTCAGGCCCGCCAGGCGTACCAGTACTCCAGGCCCAACGATGACGGTACGTTTACCTATGTGCAGCAAGGCGAGCAGAAAAACACCGGTCTTGAACTGGGGGCGAGTGGCTGGGTGACTGACCGCCTGCAGATATCCGCCAGTGCGGCGGCCATCCGGGCGCGCGTTGAAGACAGCGGCACCGAGGCCTACGATGATCATCAGGCCCTCAATGTGCCCAGATACCGTGGCACCTTGCAAGCCGACTACAGCCTGCCGGTGCCCGGGCTCGCGTTGCTCGGAGGCGTGCAGTACAGCGCCAGCAAGTACGCTGACCGTGAAGGCACCGTGCAGGTCAATGACTACGCACTGTTCAATATCGGCAGCCGTTACAGCACCCGAATCAGCGGTTACGACACGGTACTGCGCCTGACCGTCGACAACCTGTTCGACAAACGCTACTGGCGTGATGCCGGGGAGTATCTGGGTGACGACTACCTGTTCATGGGCGCGCCCAGAACGGCGAGATTGTCGGCTACCGTCAACTTTTAGCGGGAGGGCTTTAGTGCGCGGAGTATTGGCACGACAGTCGAGATCATCGTTCCGCCCGCTCCAGCGTGGGAATGCAGGTCTCGACGCTCCGCGTCGTCAAGAGGACGCGGAGCGTCCAGAACGGCATGCGACGCAGAGCGTCGCACGATAGTTAAACTGATCGCTCCAGCGGTGGAATGCAGGTCTCGATGCTCTGCGTCGTCAAGAGGACGCGGAGCGTCCGGAAAGGCATGCGACGCAGAGCATGGCACGATAGTTGAGATGATCGTTCCGCACGCTCCAGCGTGGGAATGCAGGTCTCGACGCTCTGCGTCGTCAAGAGGACGCGAAGCGTCCAGAACGGCATGCGACGCAGAGCGTCGCACGATAGTTATAGTTGAGATGATCGTTCCGCACGCTCCAGCGTGGGAATGCAGTTCTCGACGCTCCGCGTCGTCAAGAGGACGCGGAGCGTCTGATCTGGTCAACCGGAACGGCATGCGACGCAGAGCGTGGCACGATAGTTGAGATGATCGTTCCCGTTGCAGGCGTCAGCTCGGTATCAGTGCGCCCGCAAGCTTTGCTATTCTTCGCGCCCTGTGAGCGCCAGGCGCTCTTTCAAGCCATGTTTCGGATGCCTCATGACGGACATCGTACGTTCCCACTCCCAGCCCTTCAGCAAAGCCGACTACAAGACCCTGAGCCTTGCGGCGCTGGGTGGGGCACTGGAAATCTACGACTTCATCATTTTCGTGTTCTTTGCGCTGACCCTCAGCCAGTTGTTCTTTCCCCCGGACATGCCTGAATGGCTGCGTCTGCTGCAAAGTTTCGGGATCTTCGTGACCGGCTATCTGGCACGCCCGCTGGGCGGGATACTCATGGCGCACTTCGCCGACCGGCTGGGCCGCAAGCGGGTGTTCAGCCTGAGCATTCTGATGATGGCGCTGCCTTGTCTGCTGATCGGCGTGATGCCCACCTACGCACAGATCGGTTACTGGGCGCCGCTGGTGCTGCTGGCGCTGCGCATCCTGCAAGGAGCCGCCGTGGGCGGTGAAGTGCCAAGTGCCTGGGTATTCGTGGCAGAACACGCGCCCAAGGGGCATCGCGGCTATGCACTGGGCGTACTGCAAGCCGGCCTGACGTTCGGATACCTGCTTGGCGCACTGACCGCGACATGGCTGGCGCGAGTCTTCAGCCCTGACCAGATCCTTGAGTGGGCATGGCGTATTCCGTTCCTGCTCGGTGGCGTATTCGGCGTGGTGGGGGTCTGGCTACGCCGCTGGCTGAACGAAACCCCTGTGTTCATCGCCATGCATGCCCAGCGTGAACATCTGCCGGCGCTGCCACTTGGCCAGGTTCTGCGTGATCACCGCCAATCCTTGCTGCCTGCTGCGTTGCTGACCTTTGTGCTGACCTCCGCCGTGGTGGTACTGGTGGTGATTACCCCGACGGTCATGCAGCAGCGCTTTGGTATCAGCGCCAGCGACACCTTTGCCCTGAGCGCCGTCGGCATCGTGTTTCTCAATATAGGTTGTGTGCTGGCAGGCATGCTGGTCGACCGCATCGGCGCCTGGCGCGGCATCATGTTCTACAGCCTGCTGATGCCGATAGGCATCGGCGTGCTTTACACCAGCCTCATCGAGCAATGGATGCCACTGGGCATCGCCTATGCGATTGCCGGGCTGGCGTGCGGGATTGTCGGTGTGGTGCCATCGGTGATGGTCGGCCTGTTCCCGGCGAACATCCGAGTGTCAGGCATCTCGTTCACTTACAACATCGCCTACGCCTTCTGGGCCAGCACCACGCCATTGATGCTGATTACCCTGATGCCCTGGAATATCTGGGTGTGCGTGTTCTATAGCCTGATCATGGGCGCCACGGGCCTGGTTACCGCAGCGGTATTCGGCCTGCGCCGGGGCGTGGTGGTGGATGACCTGGCAAGCGGTAACGCCGGATAACTCCGGGCCGTGTGGCGCAACGCCCGCTGCTCACCTCTGTTGTGGGGTGAGTGGCAGCTCGAACATGGCCGGAAAGTTCCTGCTGGCAGACGCGTTCATTTGTAACAAGTGATTGTAATTCCGTTTCCTCAAGTCTATCTTTCGCCTCTCCATATTGTTTACGTTGTTTATCTAATGTGCTCTTGGCTCGTGCCTGCGCGAAATGTTTCGTCAGGTGAATCCCTTATGACGTCTGTAAATAGATAGGTGTAACTATTCCGAGTTTGTTGTAGGAGTTTTCCTCGATATTTAATTATCGGCGATTCTTCTTACAGTCTTCGGTTTTGTTGCGAGACTTTGAGGGGTGTGTCGTTTTAATGCAAAACAAGATTAAATAAAATGATTTCTGTGCCGACTTACTGTTTGGGTCATGGAAGACGAATGTAAGAAACATCCTACAAATTTGCCTGTTTGGCAAAATGCTGGCAAGGGGAAGTATCATGTGGGTGACAATGAGAGAGCAGGAGGTTCTTGGCCTGTTGTTGCAGGGATGTACGAACAAGGAAATTGCCAGGCAACTCAGTATCAGTGACTACACAGTTCGCGATCACGTCTCTTCGCTGCTGAGAAAGAACCAGGTAAGGACGCGTGCCGAGCTCATGGCCAGGTGCGTATCTCTATTGCTTCCGGGAAACATTACCCGACCCCCTACATCTGTCGGGTTGCGCAGCGAGCCAGCACATACATAATGTGTCTTGTCGCAACCTGTAACTTGTTAATGCAATGAGCACTGCTGACGTTTGGCAGTGCCATCAATAATACCGTGCTGCGCTGTGACGCCCATCAGGCACTGCTTCCTGGCTGGCTGCAGAAAGGAATATCCGAAGCCTGCTCGCACGACGAACTGTAAACAATAAAAAAGGAGCCACTCATGACTGTTTGTTTTGTTCGGGGCGAGTCAGGTGCCGACGTGTCGTTGCGGCTGGATCCGCAGCGGCCCGGTTTTAATATGACAACAAACTTCCATCATCTGGCAACCCGGCAGTCCGCGCTTTCGGTGGCGCAACTGGCCGAGCAACAGGCAAAGCTGTCCGGCCCCGTTGGCCTGTTTGCCAAACTCTGTCGGCAGCTTCGTTCGCATGGGCGTCAGTCACCCTTACTCGAAGACATTGCCCGGCTTGAGGGCCGCAAGCGTCAATGGCTGGCCAAGCGCGCCGTACAATTCGCACTGGGCCTGCACGGCCGTCGGCCAGAAGTCGAGAACCCGTTCAAAGGCCTGGTGCGCGAAGACCTGTGCTGCATCGTGTTCGATGACCCCTCAACGCACACGCTGGTCGAGCGTTATACCGCCAGCGAAGCGCTGCGGGCTCAGGACAGTGAGTACTTCGTCAAACTCATTGCCACCACGCGCAACACCGTCGAGCGGCGAATCGTCTTCCATGGTCTGCTCGAACACTTCGACCGATTACTGCCCATTGAGAAGAGCATCTATCCGCTCAACTATCGCGCTGTCCAGCAAGCGCACCTCGATAATGAGGAAGCCCTCTATGGAGCACTGATGATGGAGCAGCCCATCGGTACATTGCTTGAGATGCATACGCCTGAGTGGCTGTTGAATAACCTGTCCTCGTTTGAACTTTCCATTGATCAAGCGTGTGGCTAAGCAGGTGTTGGAAGCGGGTGTTGATCCTCTCGGCTGATAGGGTTTTACAAGCGGTTCAGTTTTTTTCTAACAAAACACGTTCAAGCTCAGTGCGCGTCAGCGCGTCCGGCGAATGATACGAAATAGCAGTTCGTGCAGACGTTTCAAGCCTGCGGCTTTTGCACGGCCGATGAATTTTATTTATAAATATTGGAGTAACACCTATGAAAAAAATAACACCTTTGGTTTTCTTGTTAGTGTCGGCTGCCAGCCAGGCGGCCGACTATTCGGTGACGACTACCAGAACCCCGACGTTTATCAATGGGCCTGGTCACAGTGCGTTTTCCCGACACCAGTTGAGATTGGCTGATTACCCCCGCGGCGCGGCTAACAACTCTCGGTTGCAAAAGATTTCCTGGACCGCGACTACCTTTCCGGAAAGCGTGAACGAACGCGCAAATCTTTGTTTCAGGAGAGGCGGTGTACATGATTCTGATTGTATCTCTATAACGCCAGGCGTGCCTGGCAGTACTGAGAGATTCAACAGTCTTGGTTTTAGCTATGCCTCCGACGTCATGATCAGGCACAGCGCTGAAAGTGGACCTTGGCAAAGCAAGCCTGCCGGGCCAGAAACAGTCACCTTTCATTTAACGTACTGATTGTTAATCCCTGGCGATAACCGTCAGGGATCTTTCGGGGCAGGAGCCAACGTCATGCGAGTCATAAGTTCCGGAGCAGATGCACTGATAGCCGCGCAACAACTTGATGATAAAAGAGCAGCAAAGACCATATCCTCAATTGCCAATCCCCCCCTTCGATCAACCTCTCCAGACTCTGCGGTGACCATCAGCGGCCAGGCCCTCCTGAAACATAGGGTATTTGGGGTCGCGGACTCTGGTCGTTCTGCGCCCATGCTCGGGAAAGCCGAATGTGGAATGTCCATGCCCGAGGCGTTTTTTTTAACCCGGGATGATCGCAGACTGCTGGGTGATGTTTATGAATGGGCAAGCGCTCAGGGAGCTGATCTGGGCTATGTTGATGATCTGGCTTTTGGGCTGGCCTCATATAGAGAGAAAGATGATGGAAGAATATGGGGCCGCCAGAACCAGGGCAAAACATATGACCTCGAAGGCCACAAGGTTTTCTACAGTTTTACCGAGCCGCACGCGGCCACCGCCAAGCGTATTACCGAGAGCGATGGGCTAAAAACAACACGGCTGGACCAGGGGTTTGTTCGCTTCATCACTGACAAGGACTACGGCTCCATAGGGCACAATAATTTTGAGTTCATGGAAAAAGTCATCAACCGGTTTTCAACGGCGGGGGAAAGAGACGAGCAACTGGGGGCAGATTTCACTACCTATAAAAGCCAGAAGAGTGACTACATAAGGACGCTGTCCAAGGAAACGTACACTCCCGGCGAAGGAGACTCTCGAGAAACGCCATCCGTAAAAAAAGCCACCAAACCCAAGGAAATAACCCTGGAAAGCCTGCGTAACGACATGCGCGAGACGTTCCTGAAAGCGATGGGGGTCAAGAGTCTCTCATCCCTGTTCGACATGCTGTTCAAGGACAGGCGTTGACAGGTCAGGCCTGTGCGCCAAGCGACTGGAGTTCTGGCGGCGCATCCTGAGGGCTGGCGACGCGGTTGCGGCCTGTGCTTTTGGCCAGATACAGCGCCTTGTCTGCTTCATGCAGCCACGACGAGGCATCCGGCATTTCAGGAGAATAGGCGGCAATACCGATACTGAGACTGACCTTGAGATCGCAATGCAGGGTATAGGTCATTTCATCTATCGCCAGACGCAGGCGCTCGAGGATTTCCTTTGCCTGAAGCAAGCTGGTGTCGGGCAGAATGACGCAGAACTCATCGCCGCCACAACGCCCGATCAGGTCGGAATCACGCAGGTTTTCGATCAGTGCTTCGCTGATACTCTGCAGCACCGTGTCGCCCATCAGGTGGCCATAAGTGTCGTTGATGACCTTGAAGTGATCGATATCGATCAGCGCGATGACGCACTCCTGATACGCGTTCTGGCTACTGGCGTACTCCAGATCAAGCAGGTCCTTCCACGCACCATGATTGAGCAGGCCGGTGAGGCTGTCGGTGCGGCTGACCTTGCGCAGGATGTTGCGGTGTTCCCATAGCTTAAGTGTGACCTGATGGCTCAGCCAGCCAATGAAGATAGGGTAGGTCACCAGTACCGGAAGGCAGGCGTAGATCTGCGCCATGTTGCCATGCAGATTGACGACAGGGTCGAGCGCGGCCAGCGAAATCAGCACGCCCAGTGCCTGCATGCACAGGCCTTGCAGCATCAGCCGTGGCCCGGCGGCGGCCATGTTATGCATGGCCATCATGGCGAGGACCGTGACCCCGGGAACGGCGCTGAAACCCATCGCGCCAATCCAGAAACCGCCCATCATCGAATCGAACAGCAGATTGCGCCATTCAGCCTGGTAGGGCTCGCGTGACGTTCTTGCGAGCTGATAAGCAACATGTGGCCATACCAGACTGTAGAGCAGTGCCAACAACCACGCCCAGTGTGCTGTGTTCACGTAATACAAAGAAACAGCGACCGTCACAAAGCCAACGCTGACACCGAAGCATCTCGGGGCGTAGATCCGCTTGGCGAATGCCATCCCTCGGCGGTGATAGGTGCTCATAGATTCTTACCGGACATTACTTTCGAATCGGTCGGAAATCGACGCCGCTTGACCGAAAGGCTGGAGTTTGAGCGTTCACTAGTGGCAAGGGAAGAGTATTTTGCCGAGGGGTGTCAAATAACCACATATTAATGAAGGGTCACTGTTTAGAAGTCAATTAAATGACATAAGCAGTGCTAAAACCCGTTCAAAAATATGACGAAACTTACAATCTAATACACCGTGAATAACCGGGGGCAGGGTGTCTGGTTGTTGGCAGACACACTGCCCGGCGAATTCAGTAAAGCGACGGTCAGGCGGTTACAACGGTGCCCTGTTTTTCTGCATGCTGGTCATCCATGCAACGCCGATGGACAGCAGCGCAACAACAGCGGCGACATACCCTACGGCACCCAGGCCCAGGTGCTCGATGGTGAGGCCTCCGATGATCGATCCCAGACCGATGCCGGCATTGGCTGCCGAGACATTCAAGGTCCCGGCCAGTGCCTGGGCCTGAGGCGCTGCTTTCATCACCCTGATCTGGCAGATCGGAAACAACGCCGTGTGCGCAATGCCCCAAATCACCAGTACCACGGCAAGCAGCGGCATGGAGCCTGCGGCGGGTACGCTTGCGGTCATGCCCAGTGCGAGCAGCAGCGCAAACGCCATGGTCGAGCCGAGCGGGCTGCGGTCCACATAACGTCCACCCAGGGCATTGCCGATCAGGCCTACCGCGCCGAAGCCCATCAACCACCAACCCACGTGAGCCGATTCGATGCCCGCGATGCGTTCCAGCGTATCAGCCAGATAGGTATAGGCGCCGAACATGGCCGTGAACAGCAGGATGGACAGCAGCAGGTTGGCGAGGAAAAACGGATCCCGAAGAATTTTTGCCTGCTCCGCGAGGCCGACCTTTGCGGTAGGTTCAATACGCGGCATCGACAGTGCCAGCAACAAAGCCATCAACGCTGACAGCAACGTCAGAGCCCAGAATGCCCCGCGCCAACCCACGGCATCGGCGAATACCGTACCCAGCGGGATACCGAACAGCATGGCAGCCGAGATACCGAGGTAGACCTGCGCAACGGCCTTGCCAGCGCGCTTCGGTCCGGCCAGCAGGCTTGCCGTTTCACTGGCGGTGCCCCAGAACACTGGCAAGGCCAGTGCCGGAATGAACCGTGCCAGCGCCAGCACCCAGATATTGCTCGATACCGCCGCCAGTGCGTTGGAGGCGGCAAAGATCAGCAGAATGACGATGAACGTGCGCTTGCGGTCCAGGTGCGAAAGCATGGCCGTCAGCGGTGGGCCAAAGAGCATCACCGTGAAGGCGAACAGCGTCACCAGCAAACCGGCAGTAGAGATGGAGATTCCCAGATCACGGGCCATCGAAGGCAACAGACCGATGATGAGAAATTCAGTGGTGACGATCACGAAGCCGGCCAGGGCCAGAATCGCGATGGACAAGCCGGCGCCGGTCGAGCTTGCGCTGCGAGCGCCGGAGGCAGTGGTTTCCAGAGAAGGCATAGTGCAGACCCATTAAAAATAAGTCCGCCAGCTTATTGCAGAAATGAGCTTGTATCTTTGCCAAGTTTTCCCTTTATTGTGGACTGGAATTCACTAATTGGAATTTCGTCTGCGTCCTGTCCAGGGTCCGGCCTTGGGCGAGCGAATGTCCGGCGTGTTGCGGGCGGATTGAGTCGCATCGGACCGGCTGACCGGTCCGCAGATCATTGGCCGATAACGGTCTTCACCAGCGCGGCGTGCTCTTTCGGATTCTTTGCATTGGAGACCACGTTCAGCACGGCTGCGCGAGTACCCGATGCCGCGATGATCGACGTGCTCAGCACCTGAGCGTCGCTCATGGTCGCCGAGGTATCCAGCTGGCGCACACCAAGACCGTTCTTCTTGACGATCTTCTTGTCACCCAGCTTTTTGAAATCCTTGTAGCCGGTACTCTGCTGGGCAAGGATGCCGGTGACCAGCCCATCAAGTACTGCGCCATCGTTATCGCTGGCCTGCACGCCCATTGGCATCGGCGTTTCGGTAACGATCAACACGCGCTTTTCAGCCGCATTGGTGTAAAGCGACCCCGTCACACCCTGAGCCTTGGCCTTTGCGTCAATCTCGGGCATCTCGCCTTGTACGTAGCCCGCAGGAATGGTGAAGGCCAGTTTGCCGCCCAGCAGTGAAGCGTTTTGCACCGCAGCAGCGGCGGGCGCGGCGGCCTGCGGCTTGGTGGCAGCCTGAACGCTGACCATGCTCTGGCACGCTGCCAGTGCGATACACACAACGATTGTCTTGAAACCGAAAGAGCGCATGGAAATTCCTTTTTGTCTGTTAATGACGCAGGCGTTTGCGCCTGAGGCATGTGATTAACCAGGCAGGTAAAAGTGCCCATAAAAAAACGACCAGCCCGATCACTCCGGCTGGCCGTCGTTTTACTGCGTTACGCTTATTCGGCGATCTGCAGCTTGCGCGACTCGGTGTAGACGTAGCGCACTTTTTCATACTCGAACGGCGAGTTGAGCTGGCCGTAACGGAAGCTGGTGACGTAACGGCGGTCAATGGCACGCAACACGGTGATTTCCGGATGGTCGCTGCTGACTTCGGCCACGTTGAGGAAGTTGATCTGGTTTTCAGCCGTGTAATCGAACAGCATGCCGCCGGTGTCACGCAGGTTCGATGGACCGAACAATGGCAACACCAGATAAGGCCCGGACGGCACACCGTAGAAGCCCAGCGTCTGGCCGAAGTCTTCGCTCTGGCGCGGCAGGCCCATCATGGTCGCCGGGTCCCACAGACCGGCGATGCCGATGGTGGTGTTGAGCAGCAGACGGCCAGTGGTGTCCAGCGAGCGCTCGCCCTTGAACTGCAGCAGGCTGTTCAGCAGGTTGGAGACGTCGCCCAGGTTGCTGAAAAAGTTGCTCACACCGCTGCGCACGAAGCCAGGGGTGATGTAGCGGTAGCCGTCCACGACCGGCAGGAATACCCATTCATCGAAACGGTAGTTGAAGTGGTAGACCCGGCGGTTCCAGGATTCCAGCGGATCATAGACTTCCAGTGCGTTGATGGAGGCGCGCTCGAACTCACGCTGATCCAGCCCCGGGTTGAATTGCAGCGACTTCAGCGGCTGGGTAAAGCCGTCAGCATCGGTCTGACGGGCCACCGTGGCCGGGTGCTGAGCCTTGTTGCTGGTATCCGCGTCAGCGGCCTGGACTGTGCCGGCACAGAGCAGAGCGGCAAGAAGTAAAAGACGTTTAGCCACGGAAAAACTCCAGCATGGCGTCGGTGTTGACGCGGTAATTAAGGTTGCCGCAATGCCCGCCGTACGGGTAAACGGTCAGGCGATCGCCAAAGGTCTTGCGCAGGAAGCCGAGGTCCCCCGATCCCAGGATCACGTCGTCAGCGTTGTGCATGACGGCAATCTTGGTGTTGCTGTGCAGGTAGTCCTTGAGTGCATAGAGGCTGACCTGGTCGACCAGTTGCAGAAGGCTACCGCCGTCGGTGCGCGCGCGCCACATAGGGATGACCTGTTCGGTCAGGTAGCAATCGAAGTCGCACTGCAGGGCACGCTTGAGGAACGGCGTCAAGCTGGTGCCTTCGGTGATCGGGAATTTCGGTGGTGTAATCAGGCCACGACGGTTGATCAGGTCGGAGGTGAACGCGATATCAGCCGACGAGAAGCGGAACGAGGTACCGATCAGCATCGCCATCTGTTCATTGGTCAGGTGCTGCTTGGACTGCTGGAAGTCGAACAGCAGTGCATCGTTGAGGTCGATGTAGCCCTTTTGGCGGAAGTAGCGGGTCAGCTTGGCCAGCACCAGTTCATAGAACGTGGTGGTGTTGTTGATACCCTTGACGTTGGTCTGCACCAGTTTGTCGAGGTTGCTGATTGAGGTGTAGAGATTGACCGGCGGGTTGAGCAGCAGGACTTTCTTGAAGTTGAAGCTGCGGCGGGTTTCATCCAGTTTGCTGACGAATGCAGCATTCAGTGCCCCAAGGCTGTAACCGGTCAGGTAATAGTCGGTTACCGGCAGTTGCGCCTGCTGAGCCCGAATGGCCTGCATGACGCGATAAATGTCTTCTGCGTCGTCGGTGGAGACACCAGGAGTCGCAAAGCGCGAGGCCGAGGTCATGAAGTCATAGCTGGTGGGCGAAGACAGCTGTACGACGTGGTAGCCCGCGCCGTAATAGAGCTTTTTCAGGAATTCATTGATCGTGCTGTTATACGGCGCGCCGGTGCCGGCGATCAGGAAGATCAGCGGGGCAGCGTGGTCCTGCTTGGCCAGGCGATAGTGCAACTTCTTCACCGCCCAGAAGTTGTCGGGCAGGGTGAACTCGCGCTCGGGATGCAGGTTCAGGGTGTAGACATCCTGATCGATATCTTCATCGTCAGGCAGGTCGGGGCGCAGAGCGGGCGGTGTGGTCGCAATGGTCGCTTCGAACGGATTAGTCAGCGGGTAGCCATAGGTGGCGGAGTCGACGTTGGTTGCCAGAGCGGACGCACTTAAACACAAGCCACCTATAACAGTGGCGAGGCGCAGAAAACGGAGCATGACTAAATCCCTTGGGAAAGAAGTGCTGATGAAATACGCAGGCTATGACCAAGGTGTAGTGCCAAAGTGCCCCATCCACTGGTTAATCCTGTAAATATGACGGAACAATACACGTTCTTTGGATTTTGCAATGCAGATATGCGGTTTATTTTTGCGTGACTAGCGTATTTGCTGCCCCGGCGCGACGTTTGCACTGCTGGTAAAGGTTGGCGGACCATGGCCTGGAGGCGGATTTTCCGGCTCGCGGAAAGCACAAAGGAGAGCCGTAGCTCTCCTCCAATGTGGTTCACGTGCTCTTTTTATTGTTATAGGGCGGCCTGTTATTGTTGTTGGCGACCAGTCCCTTTACAGCGTTGTTGTGCGACCCCTATCGGGGTCAAGAGCAAACGTATTTTTTTGAGCGCTGATTCGCTTTAATCACCTGCCTGCACAACAGCGTGATCCCACCGGTTCTGGAGCTACCTGACGGTAGTTTTATTGTTCTCGGTCCGGTCGCGAGGCCTTTCATTGAAAGGGCTCTGTAAAGCTGATCCACTCCAAAAAAATCTGTTAGCTGCGCCTCTGTCCGTTTTGTTCTTGTTGTGTCAAAGCCGTTACGTCTTGTTTTTATTGGTTTGCCGCATCATTTGTTGTTTTTGTTGTACCAGAGATATAGCAGGACCCGTGCCAGTTTTTTAAAAACCTTTAAAATCAGTAAGTTGCGGATTCTGATGATTGTTGGGTGGTCATGGAGCCGGAAAAAATGTTTCCGTGTTACCCGTTCGCGTCGGTGATCGTGAAGCTGCGGTAACACATCGTGTTTCCTTCGAAACATGAGCCAGAGTGGTGCGCTGCAGTTCTCTACCGTCTATACGACGTTGGTATGGGGAAGGGGGCTCGCCCATAGGCATGAAGCAGCGTCCTCAGCTGTTGATGGCCGGATCAAGGCGTTTTTCGGGGCGCGTTGTCGTTGATGGCTCGTTGTTGTCGTTTCCCATTGCCCCAGTGTCGCAGACAGAGCATGCCTGCCTGTTCCGCAGGTCGATGATCAGGGTGGCGTTGCGGTGCGTTTGACTGCGCGTGGCAGCGATAAAAACGTGCAAGGCGCCGCGTGCCCCAAGGTCGGGCGCGAGGGCGGTCTGGAGAACAACGTTAACCATGTTCCGACAACCGTCGGTGCAGACTTCCGGGGAAGCGACAATGATGATGCGAAAAATACTGGGGGCGGGTGCCGCTCTGGTACTTGCGGTCAGCTCCACGCTGGCGATTGCCGAAACCAAGACCCTGACCATTGGCTATGTGGAAGGCTGGTCCGACAGTGTCGCCACCACCTTCGTGGCTTCCGAGGTGATCAAGCAAAAGCTTGGCTATGACGTCAAGTTGCAGTCTGTCGCTGCAGGGATCATGTGGCAGGCGGTGGCAACCGACAAGCTGGACCTGATGCTGTCTGCGTGGCTTCCGGGCACGCATGGCGAGTACTACGCCAAGTACAAGGATCAGGTCGTCAACTACGGCCCCAACTTCAAGGACGCCAAGATTGGCTTGATCGTGCCTGAGTACGTCAAGGCCAAAACCATCGAAGACCTGAAGACTGATGCCTCCTTCAACAAGAAGATCACCGGGATCGATGCGGGCTCGGGCGTGATGCTCAAGACCGATCAGGCCATCAAGGACTACGGTCTGGACGGCTATAAGCTGCAGGCGAGCTCCGGCGCAGGCATGATCGCCGAGCTGACCCGCGCAGAGAAGGCGAAGAAATCCATCGTGGTTACCGGCTGGGTGCCGCACTGGATGTTCGCCAAGTGGAAACTGCGTTTCCTGGACGACCCGAAAGGTGTCTATGGCGAGGCTGAAACCGTCGACAACGTTGCCAGCCTGGGGCTGGAGAAAAAAGCGCCTGAGGTCGTGGCCTTCCTGAAAAAATTCCAGTGGGCATCCAAGGACGAAATCGGTGAAGTGATGCTGGCGATTCAGGACGGTGCCAAACCTGAAGCGGCAGCAAAGGACTGGGTCGCCAAGCACCCGGATCGCGTTGCTGCATGGACTGCCAAATAGTCGCAAAGTGTCTGAACAGCCCTTCTCAAGGCCGTCTGGTGTTGTCGCCAGACGGCCTTTCGTTTTTCCGCTCCGAAGTATTTTCCGTGCGACCGACTGCCGGCGGGTCCAGGCCGTGCGAGAAGAGGTATCTACAGCTAATGTCGTTCTAATACTAAGGTCGTCTGGAGTGCGCGCCGGACCCGACTAAAGTGCGTTACGTGACATCTCATCTGTGCTGCGAGGACAAAAACAATGAACGACAGCATTTACCTCTCGATTCAAAACAGCCCCCGTTTCAAGGAGCTGGTCTCCAAAAGAGAGCGTTTCGCCTGGATTCTCTCGGCGATCATGCTTGGCCTGTATGCGGCCTTTATTCTTTTGATCGCTTACGGACCCCATATTCTGGGGGCCAAACTAAGTCCCACTTCGACCATTACCTGGGGAATGCCGATAGGCGTCGGGCTGATCCTTTCCGCGTTCATATTGACGGCCATCTATGTTCGCCGTGCCAACGGTGAATTCGATGACCTGAACAACGCGATCCTCAAGGAGGCTCAGCAATGATCCGGCGCCTATCAGCAGCACTTGGCCTGGCCGCCTTCGCGCCGACCCTCTGGGCGGCAGACGCGTTGACGGGTGCAGTGCAGAAACAACCCCTGAACGTCGCCGCGATCGTCATGTTCGTGGTCTTCGTCGCTTTCACGCTGTACATCACCTACTGGGCATCGAAAAAGAACAAGACAGCGTCGGACTATTACTCGGCAGGTGGCAAGATCACCGGCTTCCAGAACGGTCTGGCGATCGCCGGTGACTACATGTCGGCAGCGTCCTTTCTGGGTATTTCCGCGCTGGTCTACACCTCCGGCTACGATGGCCTGATCTACTCGATCGGCTTCCTGGTAGGCTGGCCGATCATCCTGTTCCTGATCGCCGAACGCCTGCGCAACCTGGGTAAATACACCTTTGCCGATGTGGCGTCGTACCGCCTCAAGCAAAAGGAAATTCGCACCCTGTCTGCCTGCGGCTCGCTGGTGGTGGTGGCGTTTTACCTGATTGCGCAGATGGTCGGTGCCGGCAAGCTGATCCAGTTGCTGTTCGGTCTGGACTACGCCGTTGCGGTGGTGCTGGTCGGTATCCTGATGTGCCTCTATGTGCTGTTCGGCGGCATGCTCGCTACCACCTGGGTGCAGATCATCAAGGCGGTGATGTTGCTGTCCGGTGCGTCGTTCATGGCATTGATGGTCATGAAGCACGTCAACTTCGACTTCAACATGCTGTTCTCCGAAGCGATCAAGGTTCACCCAAAAGGTGAAGCGATCATGAGCCCTGGCGGGCTGGTGAAAGACCCTATCTCGGCGTTCTCGCTGGGTCTGGCCCTGATGTTCGGTACCGCGGGCCTGCCACACATCCTGATGCGCTTCTTCACCGTGAGCGATGCCAAGGAAGCGCGCAAGTCGGTGCTCTACGCAACCGGCTTTATCGGTTACTTCTACATCCTGACCTTCATCATCGGTTTCGGCGCGATCCTGCTGGTCAGCACCAATCCGGCGTTCAAGGATGCAGCAGGCGCCTTGCTGGGCGGTAACAACATGGCTGCGGTTCACCTGGCCGATGCGGTCGGTGGCAGTCTGTTCCTGGGCTTCATCTCGGCAGTCGCTTTCGCCACCATTCTGGCAGTGGTTGCCGGTCTGACCCTCGCGGGTGCTTCGGCGGTTTCCCACGACTTGTATGCCAGCGTCATCAAGGCAGGCAAAGCCAACGAGAAGGACGAGATCCGTATCTCGAAAATCACCACCATTGCCCTGGCGGTCGTGGCGATCTTTCTGGGTATTGCCTTTGAAAGCCAGAACATCGCCTTCATGGTGGGCCTGGCGTTCTCGGTCGCGGCAAGCTGCAACTTCCCGATTCTGCTGCTTTCCATGTACTGGAAAAACCTGACCACCCGTGGCGCCATGATCGGCGGCTGGATGGGCCTGATCAGTGCAGTGGTGCTGATGGTGCTCGGTCCGACCATCTGGGTGCAGATCCTGCACCACGAGAAAGCCATTTTCCCTTACGAATACCCGGCGCTGTTTTCCATCGCCATCGCCTTCGTAGGTATCTGGTTCTTCTCCATCACCGACAAGTCGAAAGCGGCGGAGGGCGAGCGCGCTCTGTTCTATCCGCAATTCGTCCGCTCGCAGACGGGGCTGGGTGCCAGCGGTGCGGTTTCGCACTAAGGCCAGGTTGCTGTGAACGAGAAGCAGCCTTCGGGCTGCTTTTTCATGGGCGATAAAAAACCCCGCTTGAAAAAGCGGGGTTTTTTATTGGCTACATGCGCTGCTGCGTGGAGCAGCAGGTCATATCTTGCCGAGCAACACCAGAATCAGCAGGATCACCAGGATCGTACCGATGATGCCCGACGGACCGTAGCCCCAGCTGCGCGAGTGCGGGAATACTGGCAAACCGCCAACTAGCAGCAGAATCAGAACGATGATAAGAATAGTGCCGATGCCCATGGTGAGTTCCCTCTTTACATTAGTGTTAATTAACAGATGCCGTTAAAACGTCACGCCAGACGGTATGAAGTTTGCCTGCTTGACTCATCGGACTCTGGGGGTTGGAGAAAGGTTCGATCTATTTTAAATAATTTCTTACATTTCTAAAAAACATTGAAAATCAGCATCTTGTCGTACTTTTGTCTGACAATAACTTGGCCCGTTTTAACCTGATGGGTTTGAATCGGTCTTAAAAACAATTGAACTAAAGGCCCTGAAAAGTCTCCGCGCGCTTCTAACTTTCCACCTGAGGCATGGGCCACAAGAGGACGCAATGATGGTTTATCGAATGGCGGCAGATGCCGTGGTCGTGTTTCATCTACTGTTCATTGTGTTCGTCCTGTTCGGCGGACTGCTGGTATTGAGAAGGCCCTGGCTGGCGCTGCTGCACGTTCCAGCGGCGGCCTGGGGGACTGCGGTTGAGTTTCTGCACCTGTATTGCCCGCTGACACCGCTGGAAAACACCCTGCGCAGCAACGCTGGAGGGCAGGGCTATAGCGGGGGCTTCGTTGAGCATTATCTGCTCCCGCTGATTTACCCGGCCGGGCTTACGCCGGGCATACAGCTTTGGCTGGGCGGCATCGTCGTGCTGCTCAATGTGTCGGTATATGGCCTGTTGCTGGTGCGCTATGTGGCCCGGTCCAGGCGTTCATAGGGCTGCGGTTTGCTCCAGGCATTCAGCGTCTTGATGGTGGGGTTGCGGCGCTTCTACTGTGATTACACTCAGGCAACTCCTGCACATCACAAGGCACTCGCTATGCAAAACCGCATCATGATTACTGGCGCCGGCTCAGGTCTGGGTCGTGAAATTGCACTGCGCTGGGCACGCGAAGGGTGGCGGCTGGCACTTTCGGACATCAACGATGCCGGCTTGCAGGAGACCCTTGTGCAAGTACGCAAGGCGGGCGGTGACGGTTTCGTGCAGCGTTGCGACGTTCGCGATTACAGCCAGCTCACCGCGTTTGCCCAGGCGTGCGAACAGCGCTTTGGCGGCATCGACATCATCGTCAACAATGCGGGGGTGGCCTCGGGGGGCTTTTTCAACGAATTGTCGCTGGAGGACTGGGACTGGCAGATCGCGATCAACCTGATGGGGGTGGTCAAGGGCTGCAAGGCGTTCCTGCCAATGCTGCTGGCCAGCAAGGGCCGGATCATCAACATCGCCTCGATGGCAGCGCTGATGCAGGCCCCGGCGATGAGCAATTACAACGTCGCCAAGGCCGGGGTCGTCGCGCTTTCCGAGAGCCTGCTGGTCGAACTGCATGACCAGGGGGTTGGTGTTCATGTGGTCTGCCCGTCGTTCTTTCAGACCAATCTGCTGGATTCCTTCCGCGGCCCCACGCCCGCGATGAAGGCGCAGATCGGCAGGTTGCTGGAGAAGTCGCCGATCACCGCGGGGGATATCGCCGACTGCATCTTCAGGCAGGTTGGCGAAGGCGAGTTCATGATCCTGCCTCATGAAGAAGGCCGCATGGCCTGGGAAATGAAGCGCAAGCAACCGCAGGCGATGTACGACGAAATGACCGTCATGTGCGCCAAGATGCGCGCCAAGGCGCAGAAGGGGCATGCCTGACTAACCCGGAAGCGCTGCGTCCTCTTGCGACGCAGAGCGTCGTGACCTGCATTCCCACGCTGGAGCGTGAG
>NZ_JARVSW010000061.1:0-78325 GCF_030208985.1 Pseudomonas sp. MEJ108 | reverse complement strand
TCGCGCCTACAGGTGCTCACAGGCTTTTGTAGGAGCGAACTTGTTCGCGAATAGGCAGTTACATTCGATGTACTTTCTGCGTCTGCAATATCGTCTTCGCGAACAAGTTCGCTCCTACAGGTGCTCACAGGCTTTTGTAGGAGCGAACTTGTTCGCGAATGGGCAGTTACATTCGATGTAGGACTCACTGCCCCATCAGCGACTCCAGCCCACGCACCAGCGGCGTTGGCTCGTCGAGGGTGAAGTGTTCCAGCAGGCGCTGGTTGCTGGCGCGGGAATGTTTGATATCGCCCGAGCGCGGCGCCTGGTAGGTGACTTCCGGCTGTTTGCCGACAACCTGCGAAAGCGCAGCCAGCAGTTCGTTGAGCGACGTGGTCTTGTTCAGGCCGACGTTGATCGCACCTTCGATGGCGCTTTCCCGTGACAAGGCCTGCAGCAGCAGCTTGAGCAGATCCCCGACATAGTAGAAATCCCGCGTCTGCTCGCCGTCGCCAAACACGCTGATCGGCAGGCCTTTGCGGATACGCTCGGCAAAGATGCTGATCACGCCGGAGTACGGCGACGATGGGTCCTGGCGTGGCCCGAAAATGTTGAAGAAGCGAAAGATCACCGGTTCCAGGCCATGCTGGCGACGGTAGAAATCCAGGTAATACTCGCTGGCCAGCTTGTCCGAAGCGTAAGGGGTCAGCGGTGCCTTGGTGGTGTCCTCGGTGATCGCTTCGCCCTCACCGTTGTTGCCGTACACCGCCGCGCTTGATGCGAAGATCACGCGCTTGATGCCCGCTTCGCGCATGGCCTCGCAGACATTCAACGTGCCGATGAAGTTGCTCTGGTGGGTGCGCACCGGGTCGTCTACCGACGCCTGCACCGAAGCCACTGCCGCCAGGTGCACGACCGCTTTGCAGCCCTGCGCCGCGCGCTTGACCAGGTCGGCATCGGCCACGTCCCCTTCGATCAGCTCGACCCGCGGATTGTCGAGCGGCAAATTGCTGCGCTTGCCTGCCGAGAGGTTGTCGAGGATACGCACGGCCTGCCCGCTGGCAAGCAATGCGTCGGTCAGGTGCGAGCCGATGAAACCCGCACCTCCAGTGATCAGAACAGGAGCGTCAGACATGTCGATAATACCGATCCAGCAGGTTTGGCAGACCGGCCCGCCAGGCGCGAGGCTTGATGCCGAAGGTGTGGAGAATTTTCTTGCAGGCCAATACCGCGTGCTGCGGTTCTTCGGCTGCATCGGGACGCGCGGCATGAGCCTGCGCAGTGGGCGACTCGATGGCCAGCGCGTGCAGCAGACGCGCTTCGGTGAGCACTGCCTGCCCCAGCGCCAGCGGCGTGGTCGCCTCGTGTCCGGCGTAGTGGTAGGTGCCCCACAGCGGCGCTTCGCAGTCGAGTTGCTTGATGACCGAAATGATCACCCGCGCCGCATCATCGACCGGCGTCGGGTTGCCGCGACGATCATCGGCGAGCAGCAGTTCTCCGGGTTCTTTGGCACGCGAGAGGAAGCGGCCCAGCACGCCATCGGTGCTGTCATCCAACAGCCAGCCGAAACGCACCAGTACATGTTGCGGGCAGGTCGCGCGGACGCTCTGCTCGATACGCCACAGGGCCTGACCGCGCAGGCCCAGCGGTACAGGCTCGTCTTTTTCGCTGTAGGCCGTCGCGCGCGAACCATCGAACACACGATAGCTGGACGGCTGAACCAGCGTGATGTTGTGGTGCTGACAGAGTTCGGCAAGACGCTCGACAGAGCGCTCCTGATGGGTCAGGCGCGCTTCACTCACGGTCTCCGCCTGAAACCAGTCGAAGTAGTAAGCAAGGTTGATCAGGGCATCGGGACGGGTGTCATCAAGCAGTTGCGTAAGGCTCGCCACGTCCCAGCCGTCTTGCGGTGGACGTGGTGCGAGGAAACCAATGTCTTCCTCGGCACCCAGACGAATCAGCGCCTGCCCGAGGGCATTCCCGCCGCCCAACAGCATAAGGCGCATTCGCATAGAGTCAGCAGGCTCGGTATCAGGTAATCAAACGAACAATTGAAAAACGCCTGCAAACATAACACGTTGCCTGCCAACCCCCAACAGTTGCGCAGCCTGGCGGGTTGATGACGCCGCGACAAAGCGTTGCAGCGTCCTGACGTGCCGGTTGAGTTATTGAGCTGCCGGGCCCGGCGTGCTGTTGCCCTTGGATAGACCGGGCGGCGCAGGTACAGGTGCAGAAGGTGTCGCCGCAGCAGGATCCGAAGGCGCGGGTGGGCCTTCGGCTTCGACGCCAGCCTGCGGATTGTTGAAGCCCGGCCCCATGACCATCTGTGGATAAGTCTGCGCGAAACGCACATTCGGATTTTTATCCACAAGCCGCTTGAGACGCTCGTTGAAAGCGCGCCCTACCGCGTACTGCCCGCCCGAAGAGGTACGAAACTGCGCGGTCAGCACCATGCCGTTGAGGTCCATGCTATCGACGCCGAACACTTCCAGCGGCCCCTGAAGGTTGTGCTTGAGCAGAATGTCTTCACTGATCGACTGGCCGGTTTCGCGAATCAGCGCCAGCGCATCATCAATGTCGGAGTCGTAGGTGAAGCGCACCGAGAAGAACGCGTAAGCGAATTGCCGTGACTGGTTGGTGACCGCCTTGATCTGGCCGAACGGCACCGAGTGGACGAAGCCCTTGCCGTCGCGCAGGCGCACGGTACGGATGGTCAGGCTTTCAACCGTACCGGAATGGCCCGTGCTAAGCACCACCCAGTCGCCCACCGAAAAGGTGTCCTCGATGATGATGAACAGGCCGGTGATCACGTCCTGCACCAGTTGCTGCGAACCGAAACCGATGGCCAGACCGACCACCCCGGCACCCGCCAGCAGTGGTGCCACGTTGATGCCCAGGTTGGCCATGGTGGTGATCGCACAGATCACCACCAGAATGATTTTCACCGCATTGCGCAACAGCGGCAGAATGGTTTTGATCCGAGTGCTCGGCTGACGACCGCTGCGATGATTGACCGGCGGTTTGAGGGCTTCCTGAATGGCGGTGTCGAGTACCACCCACAACAGCCAGGTGACGACGAAGATAAGACCGATACTGCTCAACGAATCACTGATCACCCGGCCAAGGGTGTTGCGCTGGGCAAACTCGAACATCGAGAAGCCCCAGATGCGGCCGAGTATCTCGATGAAGCCGATGGCCAGTGCGATACGCAACACCGCGTACACCAGGCTCAACAGGCGCGCCTTATACACGTGCCCGCCGCGCCCGAGGGTTTCCGTCGGTTTGAACAGGTGCTGGAACACGGTGCTGAGGAACACCGTGGCAATCAGCAGAATAGTGGTGAACAACGCGCAACGCAGCGCTTCCTGACTGTCCTCACCGGCGCCGATGAGGTTGATCGCCGAGACCAGAATCATCAGCAGGATCGGCAGGTGCCACAGCCTGGAGAATATCTTCAACGACTGTTGCAGCGCGGGCCGTTGCAGGCGACTGCTCAATGAGCGGTTACGGATCAGGTGGGCCACCGGACGACGCACCTTGATGATCAACATGCAAAACACTACCGAGGCGAACAGCCCGGTAAACACCGCAACACTGGTGGTGACGTTACTGCCGAGCTGACGGGCGATCTGCGGACTGGTCAACGCATCGCTCAGCGCCGCCAGAAAGCCGACCACGAACAGTGGCCTTGGTGCGTAGCGGCGAATCATGTGCACGGCGGCACGCTTGTGCCCGAAGTTGAACATCACGATCACGCAGAGCAGCACCGAAGTCGAAACGATGCCGCTGCTGGTTGCATACGCGAAACACAGCGCCAGCGCACGGCCTACCGAAGACGGCATGAAGTGGCTGACGTAAAGGGTCAACGGCAGGCAGACGATGGCTGGCAGGGTAAACGGCAACACGTACTTGAGCAGCGCCTGACTGCGCGCGCGCACCCGCATGAACGGTGTACGGCACAAGCGTACAGCCAGAAAACGACCCAGCGTGGTCAGAACCGCAAACGATGCGATCCATACAAAAGACAGGGCGAGGAAGTCCCCGGCGACACTCCATGGAGAACGTGTAGTGCGTTTGTTGACCAGCTTTTCGAGCTCATCGGCGGCGCGGTCGGCGCGCAGTTGCCAGACGTCGAACAGGTTGTCGTCCAGATTGAGCTTTTCCTGGACGTCATCGATGCTGGTACTGATGGCGCCGAGCAATCCGCCCTGCACCAGCAGCTCGGGAGCCTCGGCGGCAGGCTCTGCGCCATCGGCCGGTTTCGCATCGGTCTGGTCCTTGTCCGCTGCCTTGTCATCCGCCTTCGCAGCGGGTTTGTCAGCAGCCTTGGAGTCGGCTTTGGGGTCAGCCTTTTCAGCCGCCTTGTCGTCTGCCGGCACCGCCGCGCCCATCGGTAATGCAGGTACATCGGCCGCCTGGAGATTGAAACTGCCTGCGAATAGCAGCAGACCCGAAAGGATCAAGATTTTCAGCTGAGACGCCACGCAGTTCTCTCCTTCAATGGGCAAGTCAAACCATGGACAGGGCAAGGCAAGCCTCGACCCCAATGAACTGATTCCCGTATGCGCGGCAAGTTCGGTTTCGGCAGGGAAATACGATGAGTCAATGTTTCAGAAAAATCGCGCCAGGGCAGTACGCTCAGTCTTCTCGACTGAACTATGCAAAACGCTCACTGCCGGACTTATCGGGGGCTGCCGAAGGTGTACAGCCGTTTGCGCACCACGGCGTTCGCCCTGTAAACCCGACATCGAGAACCCGACATCGAGAGGAATCTGCATGAGCACGTTCAACACCAAAGATGGCACCGAGATCTATTACAAGGATTGGGGCACGGGCAAACCGGTCCTGTTCAGCCACGGCTGGCCGCTGGATGCGGACATGTGGGAATACCAGATGCAATACCTGAGCAGCCGGGGCTATCGCACCATCGCCTTCGACCGCCGCGGGTTCGGTCGTTCCGATCAGCCGTGGACCGGCTATGACTATGACACCTTCGCTGACGACATCGCCGAACTGATCGAACACCTCGATCTGCGCGAGGTGACGCTGGTGGGCTTCTCCATGGGCGGCGGCGACGTCACCCGCTACATCGCCAAATATGGCAGCGAGCGGGTGGCCAAACTGGCGTTGCTGGGCTCGGTTACGCCGTTTTTCCTCAAGACCGGTGACAACCCGGAAGGCGTCGATCAGTCGGTATTCGATGGCATCACGGCAGGCCTGCTCAAGGACCGTGCTCAATTCATCAGCGACTTTGCCAGCACGTTCTACGGCATCAACCACGGCCAGAAAGTCTCCGAAGGCGTACAGACGCAGACACTGAACATTGCGCTGCTCGCTTCACTCAAGGGCACGCTGGATTGCGTAACAGCGTTCTCCGCAACCGACTTCCGCCCGGACATGGCAAAAATCGATGTGCCGACCCTGGTGATTCATGGTGACGACGATCAGGTGGTGCCGTTCGAAGCCTCGGGCAAACGGGCTGCCGCGATGATCAAGGGTGCCGAACTGAAGGTCTACCCAGGCGCACCGCACGGGTTTGCAGTGACCCATGCAGAGACGCTCAACAAAGACCTGCTGACGTTTGTGCAGGGCTGATCGTTTGTGTGACAGGGAGCCGATTGCCGGCTCCCTGCTGGAGGCGGATCAGTCGGCCTGTACGGTCAATTGATTCTGCTCGCCCAGCCCCGCGATCCCCAGACGTATGCGTTGCCCTGCACGCAGGAAGACAGGTTGTGGCTTCACGCCCTGCCCCACACCCGGTGGCGTCCCCGTCGAGATGACATCGCCTGGTTGCAGGCTCATGCACCGGCTCAGGTAGGCGATCAGTTGCGGCACGCTGAAAATCAACGTGCGCGTATTGCCATTCTGATAACGATGGCCATCCACTTCCAGCCACAGGTCGAGCGAGTGAGGGTCGGCAACTTCATCGCGGGTCACCAGCCACGGACCTAGCGGGCCGAAGGTATCGAAGCCTTTACCCTTGTCCCAGGTCCCGCCGCGCTCGAGCTGCCATTCGCGCTCGGACACATCGTTGATCACGCAATACCCGGCCACATGCTCCATGGCATCGGCTTCGTCGATGTAGCGCCCGCCCTTGCCGATGATCACGCCCAGCTCGACCTCCCAGTCAGTCTTGAGCGACCCACGGGGGATCTGGACATCATCATTGGGGCCGCAAATTGCGCTGGTCCATTTGTTGAAGATGATCGGCTCCTTCGGCACTTCCATCTGCGACTCGGCTGCGTGGTCGGCGTAGTTCAAGCCTATGCAGATGAACTTGCCGACCTGCCCGACACACGGCCCGATGCGTGGCTGGCCCGGAACCAGAGGCAGGCTCTCGGGATCCAGCGCAGCCAGGCTTGCAAGACCTGCAGGGCTCAGCACATCGCCAGCGATATCCTTGACGTGTGCGGACAGGTCACGGATCTGGTTGGCAGCATCAAGCACGCCTGGCTTCTCCAGACCCTTCTCACCGTAACGTAGCAATTTCATCGAATTCTCCCGTTTCTGTCCAAGGTGTGAACCGCGGATCAAGAGGGTGACGCCCTGTTGCCCAGCCTGCGCGGCGATACGTTTTCGTATAAGTCCGAACCTGACAAGTCTGGACAGATAGCATTGCAGCCGATGCCTCGCCTAATGAAATTTACGAACAATTGCGCGGCAAGCCGGTTCACGTTTAACCACAGAAACCAGGATCAAACAGCGGCGGTCATAATTAATACACACAACGAGTATTAATATCAGCTCCAGTTGAAACGAGCCTTTCGCCAACACGACGGGCTCGTATTCTTTCACGAGTGAGCTGAACTCATGTCAACGCTGATACTGTCCCGCCGATTACCGCCGCGTCAGCTACGCCACTGGCCAGATCAGCCCGTGGGTAACTGCAACGTTGCCCCATCGTCACTTGTCGTCCAGCACAGCGACAACACGCCACGCACATGGCCGCACGGCGCGTTGGCGATTGCACTGGCGATCGGGTTGCATGCCGCGCTGGCAGCGTGGCTGATGGCCGATCACCCGCAAGCGCCCGAGCCGACCCCGCCGATGCCGATCACCGTGCAGTGGGTGCCGCCGCCCGTTGCGCCGCCAGTTGCACAACCGACGCCGCCCGAGCCAACGCCTCAGCCAGCACCTGAGCCGCCTGCGCCAGCCCCCAAACCTGCGCCGCCTGAGCCCAAACCTGCCGAGCTACCCAAGCCCAAGGCGCAGCCCAGAACCGCGCCGAGCAAACCTGTCGCCAAGCCTGTTGCGCCGGCGCCTTCCGTCGCGGCGCCCACACCGGCGCCTGCTGCAGCGCCAGCGCCAAGACCTGCGCCAGCGGCGCCACAGACCACCACCGCGCCCATAGGCCGGGCCGGTTACCTGAACAATCCGCCGCCGGTCTACCCACCCGCCGCCGCGCGCCGCCATCAGGAAGGCACGACGATGCTGCGTGTGCATGTGCTGCCCAACGGACGTACCGACCAGGTGCAAGTGCTGCAAAGCAGCGGCGTCCCGGCGCTGGATGAAGCCGCGCAGGCCGCCGTCCGGCAATGGACCTTTATTCCCGCCAAACGCGGCGACACCCCGGTAGAAGGCTGGGTCAACGTCCCCATGGCTTTCAAACTCGCACCCTGAGGCTCACGTCATGAACACCGCTTACTCCGTACTCATTACTCAATCCTCAATGGCCCTGCTGGTGATTTTCTCGCTGGTGACCTGGGCACTACTGCTCGGCAAAACCTTCCAGCACTGGCGACTGACCCGGCAGAACCGACGCTACGCCACGCAGTTCTGGGCCGCCCGCGACCTGAAAAATGCGCTGCACCTGCCGCACAGTGAAGGCAGCCTGGCGCGCCTGACCGATGCCGGCGCGCAGGCCCTCGCCGCGCCCCACGACTCGCCGGACCTGGGCCACAGCTGGAGCCGCCAGGATTTACTCGAGCGCAGCCTGCGTCAACAGATCCACAAGGAACGTCGTCGCCTGGAAAGCGGCATGATCCTGCTGGCATCGATCGGCAGCACCGCGCCCTTCATCGGCCTGTTCGGTACGGTGTTCGGCATCATCCATGCGCTCAGCGCGATCAGCCAGGCCAAGTCGGCGAGCATTGCGGTGGTCGCCGGGCCGATTGGCGAAGCGCTGGTAGCGACCGGCGTCGGCATTGCCGTCGCGGTGCCTGCGGTGCTGGCCTACAACTTTTTCGGGCGGCGTCTGAAGCTGGTGATCGCGGACCTTGAGGAGTTCGCCGTGGACTTCCTCAACCTCTCGCAACGCAACGCCTTCCGGCTGCAGCCCGACCATCGCGACAAGACGGCCCCGAGCCTGAAAGGAGTGAGCTGACATGTCCTTCTCCACGTCCAATGATGACGATGCAATCAGCGACATCAACATCACGCCGTTGGTGGATGTGATGCTGGTACTGCTGGTGACCTTCATCGTCACCGCACCGCTGCTCAATAACGCCATACCGCTGGACCTGCCGCAGACCGTCGCCACCACCTCACTGGATCAGGCCGACCCGGTGGTGGTGAGTGTCGATGCCAGCGGCGGCGTGTTCATCGACAGCGAAGCTGTAGCGCTGGAGCAACTTCCGGAGGCGCTGCAAGCCCTGCACAGCAAAGACCCGGACGTCGCCGTCAGCCTGCGTGCCGATCAGGCGACGGGTTACGGCCGCGTGGCCCAGGTGCTGGCCGATGTGCAGAAAGCCGGCATCAGTCGCCTGTCGGTGATTACCGAAAGCCCCTGAAACAAAGACCTGTCGTTCACCACATGACCCGCCGCAAGCGCGGCGCCCTGACGCCTCCAGGAAAACCTTTCCATGAACAATCGATCGATACTGCGTGCACCTCGATTCCCGGTAACGCGCCTTGCGCTACTGGTTTCATTGAACTCACTGTGCCTGATCAGCCCGTTCATTCAGGCCGATGACGAGGTGCCCACCTCGGCAACGGTGCCCGCCAGCGACGACAGCGCCGCCATGACGCTGGGCACGGTGTCAGTGATTGGTCAGGGCGAGACCCGCCAGGTGCAGCGCGTGACGCAAAAGGATGTGAAGGCTTACTCGGCAGGCACCAGCCCGATGAAGGTTCTGCAACGCCTGCCGGGGGTCAACTTCCAGTCCGGTGACCCGCTGGGCCGTGAAGAAGGCAGCCAGCGCATCAGCCTGCGCGGCTTCGATATGCACCACCTGGGCTACACGCTGGACGGCGTCACCCTCGGCAACATGAGCTTTGGCAACTTCAACGGCCTGAGCATTACCCGCGCGATCATCGCGGAAAACATCGCCTCCAGCGAAGTGGCACCCGGCATCGGCTCACTGGGCACGGCATCCAACAGTGATCTGGGCGGCACCATCCAGTTCACCACTTCCAACCCCGATAAAGAATTCGGTGCGCGCCTGTCGCAAACCCTGGGCAGCTACGACACTTCGCGCACCTTCATGCGCGTCGACACCGGCGAATACAACGGACTTTCAGCGTACGTGTCGGGCGAAAAGTACGACGCCGACGCCTGGAAAGGCCACGACAACCCGCAAAAGTCCGACGCGCTGAACGCCAAGGTCAACTACAACTTCGGCGACAACCGGGTGAGCTTCTTCCACAGCACCTCGTCCCATGACGAAGCCAACCTGCCGAACCTGTCGAAGAGCATCATCCAGCGCTTGGGCTACAACTGGAGCTACTACACCCCGGACTGGACCCGCGCGGTCAATGCGGCCAACGGCATTTACAGCGGCGGGGTAACCAGCGCAAACGATGCGACCTACAACGCCAGCAGCCTGCGCGACGACGAACTGGACATCCTCAACGGCAACTTCTCGCTGACCGATGATCTGGTCCTGGACGCCACCGTCTATCACCACCATGACTCGGGCCGCGGCAACTCGTATTACCCGTTCGTCTACACCAGCGGCTCGACGACAGTGCCGAGCAATTCGATTCGCAGCACAAAATACGGCATCGATCGAACCGGTTTCCAGAGTTCGCTGACCTACTACCTGGGCCAGCATGAAATTCAGGGCGGGTTCTGGATTCAGTCCAACAAGAACGATATCTCGCGCTACCTGTTCGATACCACCAATGCGACGCCGCAGAACCACATCGTCAAAACCGATGGCCTGCCCTTGGCGGCCACCGTTCTGGACCAGAGTTACAACGACCTGACCCGGCAGTTCTACCTGCGCGACACCTACACATTGCTCGATGACCGCCTCAAACTTGAGTTCGGCGCGAAAAATACCGTGACCACCTCGACAGCCGAGGGCAAAGGTGGCGGTTATGCCAGTGGTTCGCTGCAAGCGCGGGACAGGTTTCTGCCGCAAGCAGGTGCGACCTACAAACTCGACGAGGACGACGAAGTCTTCACCTCTTACTCGGAAAACATGGCCGCATTCCCGAGTGGCGGTTACAGCCCGTTCTTCACGACGCAGAGCGCCGTCGATGCGCAGAACGGCTTCAAGGACCTGAAGCCGGAAACCTCGAAAACCGTGGAACTGGGCGTGCGCCGCAGCACCAGGCTGTATTCGGCCTCGGCGGCGATCTACAACACCAAATTCGATAACCGCCTGGTCGCCATCACCAATTGCACGGGCATCGTCATCTGCCAGAACGGCGTCGCCAACGTCGGTTCGGTCACCAGTCGAGGCCTGGAACTGTCGTTCGGCCTGACGCCCAATGAGAACTGGCGCTGGTCCAACTCCATGTCCTATAACCACAGCACTTACGACGATGACTACGCCAGCGGCGGCAACACCGTTCATGTAAAAGGCAAGACCGTCGTCGATACACCGAAACTGATGTATTCAAGCAACCTGGACTGGAATTGGGAACACTGGAACGCCGGCTTGCAAGGCAGCTACATCAGCAAGCGCTATTACACCTACACCAATGACTCCAGTGTCAACGGCTACTGGCTGGCGAACGCCAACCTCGGCTATGACTTCGGCAAACTCGGCGCCCTCAAGGACACCACGCTGTCGCTGAACATGGTCAACCTGTTCGACAAACGCTACATCTCCACGCTCAACACCGACGCCAGCGCAGCCACCGACCCGGCGGGCAACTTGCAGATTCTTCAAGTGGGCACACCGCGCAGCGCATTCGTAACACTGGGCGTGAAACTCTGATCGTTGCTGACTGAAGACGGGCGAAGGATCGCCCCACCCGCCACCTGCATTGAATGACGCTACGCGGTTTGCTGCTGGAGACAGGATCCTTTGGGAGCAAGCACGCTTCTGGAGACCGGCTCTGTGGGAGCGAGCTTGCTCGCGAAGGCAATCCGCCAGTCGCTGCATAATACGTGTCGGTTGCCAGCCCCACGGCGACGAACAGCGCACTGTGCTGCATACTTCCCCCCTCTCTAGCGCCTGACCTCCATGTGGACACCCCATGACACCCAACGCAGAACTCTATAACCCCTCCACCGAATATGCCGACAAACTGATCTCGCGCATTGGCCAAACCCCTTCGTGGATCGCCAAGCGCATCGGTGTGACCGACAAACGCATTCGCTACATCCTCGATGGCGAGCGGACCGTCAAGGGCGAGACCACGCCGATTCAGATGACCTATACCGAGCAGTTTGCGCTGGAGTGCCTTGTGGCAGAGGCTATAGCCCTGAGGATGTAGGCCCGCAGGCTATCAAGCATTGCCCTTGAATCTGAGGTTCCTGATAATCACGCCCCCAAATAACTCAGGCAAGGAAATGCAGTGAAAGGAAATCTACTGTTGGTTGCGGTGCTTGCACTGTTGATGCAAGGCTGTGGCGTGACCATGACGCGTTACGAGCCCAGCTTCGATAACGTCCAGAAGCTCAAGCAGACGCCTCCCCTTCTACCGATCCGTCAGGCCCAGGTCAGCGCCGCGGCAGGTCAGGATTCATTGCAGGTGCGGGGTAATCCTGTCACATCCCCTAGCGGCAGCATCACGCAACATATTCAGGATGCCCTGACGGGTGAACTGGACCGCGCAGGTCTCATCGACCCACAATCGCCGCGCCAGCTGAATGTGCTGGTTACCCATAATGAACTGACCGCTGGAATGGGTACCGGCACCGGCACAATCGCCGCGCGCTTCACCCTGCTTGACGGCGAGAAAGTTGAATATGACGCCACCAAGCAGGTCAGCAGTCAATGGAACAGCAGCTTTCTGGGTGCGGTCGCTATCCCCAATGCGGCAAACGCTTACAACCCGCTGGTGCGTGATTTGCTCAAGGCTTTATACAGCGACCCGTTGTTTACCCAGGCGCTGAACCACAAATAAAAAAAGAGCCCACATGGGCTCTTTTTTTGGGCGGTCAGTTCATTACGCCTGCGGAACACTAACATTCAGCATTGAATACTTCAGACTCTGGCTATCCACCAACTGCTTGAGCAGTGAATTGACTTGGCGCGTAAATGTATCGGTAACAGCCTTCTGCGGGGTATTGGCCATCATCGGCACAAACCAGATACCTATCCAGCTATTGATTGCATCATGGTTACCGACTGTTCTCAGCACCTTACCCTGAGAATCCTGCGCGTCCAGGCTCATGCTGTACTGATCGGTGGCCATCGAAGGAATAATAGTCAGGGTCAGGCCACTGACAAACGCCATTACCATTTGGCCACCGCTCGGCGGATGGTTATACACCTTGAGGTGCAGGCTGTAGTCGCCTGGCTGTTTCTTGAACTCATCAAGGGTCACTCGGCCAAACAGCCCTGAGTCAGTCAGCGCTTTTTGCAGTTGAGGCTTGAGTGCATCCCGAGCTTGCGGTACTTCTACTGCGCCGGCGGTACCGGGTGTGCCCTGGTAGAAATCGAAGGCAACAAACACGTTGGGTTTGTTCGTGTAGCTGGCCATGGAGGGCATGGTGACTGGCGCTACTTCATCCTTGGTAAAGCTGGCGCAACCGCTCAATACCAGCATTGCCGCAAGACCCAGCGTCTTCAAGCGTTTCATTTACGATTTCCTTAGTCAATAACAGAACGTCTGTCCGAATCCATTCAAGAATTGCGGCCTTACCGCTGCCTCATACGGCAGCGATAGAGGCCACTATTGTGCCACCAACTAAAGCTTCGTCAATAATCTTTAAACTGGCGCAGGCCTACAGGCGAATGATCCGGGAAATAATTGGCCACAGCCGCAAAGAATTTCATGCGCCGGATCGTCTCGCGCTATTTCATACCCCACGGCTTATTTTCGCGCTGCTCCTAGTAAGCGATGCAACAGAAGCCCAGTAGTTCTTGAACTAACTACCTGCGGACCTGGGATGGCTGTTGACGCTACCTTTAAAGCCAAACGGCGCCACCAGGCACAACGCAGGCGCCACCCTGCCTGAGCGGGCCCTGCACATGCGCGAATACCGTCAACGGTCAGGCAATGACCGCAATCGCGACCGGCAGCATCAGGTCACGGTGACTGACAGCGCACGTTCACAGCAAAAAATAAAGATTGAATCCTCACAAAAAATGTTATTTAAATAACACAAATAAAAGCCGTCGAGGCTTCCATCGGCGCTGGTGAGGTCAACATAACAATGAGCAAGATTGCAGTCATCGGCAGCAACATGGTCGACCTGATCACTTACATCGAACGCATGCCCGCCCAGGGCGAAACGCTCGAGGCACCGCGTTTTGCCATGGGGTGCGGCGGCAAGGGCGCCAATCAGGCCGCCGCTGCGGCGCTGCTGGGCGCCGACGTGCTGATGCTCAGCAAGGTCGGCGACGATGCGTTCGCCGATACCACCCTGGCCAATTTTCAGCGACTGGGCATTGATACGCGCTTCGTCGAACGGGTACCGGGCGTGTCGAGCGGCGTGGCTCCGATCTTCGTCCAGGAGAACTCCCATAACAGTATCCTTATCGTCAAAGGCGCCAATGCCCACCTGAGCCCGGCCGATATCGACCGCGCCGAGGCGCAACTGCGCGATTGCGCTTTGATTGTGCTGCAACTGGAAGTCGAGCTGGCGACCGTCTACCACGCCATCGCCTTCGCTCACCGGCACGCAATCCCGGTGCTGCTCAATCCGGCCCCAGCCTTGGCCGGCCTGAGCCGCGAGCACCTCGCGCAGCTGGATTTCCTGATCCCCAACGAGAGCGAGCTGGCACTGATCAGCGGCCAGCCGGTGACGTGCGCCGAGGAAGCGGCTCAGGCTGCACGCCAATTGGTCGCGCTGGGCGTACGCCACGTCATCGTCACCCTCGGCGAACAAGGGGCGCTTTACGTCGGCGCCGAAGGCGAGTGGCAGGTGCCAGGGGTCAAGGTTCAGGCGCGTGACACCACCGGTGCCGGTGACGCCTTCATTGGCTGCTTCGCCCGGCACTGGAGCCAGGACTGCAATATTCGCCAAGCCATGCATCAGGCGGTGGCCTACTCCGCCTGCTCGGTCACCGGCCTCGGCACGCAATCTTCTTACCCCGATGCGCCCACGTTTGCACGATTCCTCGATGCATCGGCCAACTGACACTCACCAGCATCTCGCGGAGAACAATAATGAATAAGCCTGCGCTGCAACAAACTCCGGACGGGTTCTACCTGAACCGCACGCCGTGGTTCGCCTTTCTCCTGCTCTGCAGCATCTTTGCCCTGTGGGCGGCGGCCGCGAGCATGAACGACGTGCTGATCGCGCACTTCAAGAAGGCCTTCCTGCTCAGCGACTTCCAGACCGCTTTCGTCCAGTCGGCGTTTTACCTGGGTTACTTCTTCGTCGCCATTCCGGCGGCACTGGTGGTGCGCCGCTTCAGCTACAAGACCACCATCCTCATCGGCCTGATGCTGTACCTGTTCGGCTGCGCCCTGTTCTTTCCGGCGGCGTCGACTGCCAAGTACGGCATGTTCCTGATGGCGCTGTTCGTCATCGCCGCCGGCCTGTCGTTTCTCGAGACCGCGTGCAACACCTACTCGACACTGATGGGGCCGCGGGAAACCGGCACGCGGCGCCTGAACATCTCGCAGACCTTCCACCCATTCGGCGCCATGACCGGGGTATACGTCGGCAGCTTCGTGATGTTCAAGGACACCGACGCCACGCGCGAACAGTTGACCCAGATGAGCGCCAGCGAGGCAGCAGCGCAGCAATTGCAAATGATCCAGTCGACCCTGCTGCCGTACAAATGGATGATCGCGGTACTCATATTGATGTTCATTCTGATCGCCATCACGCGCTTCCCCGCATGCAAGGGCAACGGCACCGTCAGCGAACCGCGGGCGAGCATCGGCCAGAGCCTCGGCCGCCTGCGGCGCAATCCGCGCTTTTGCTTCGGTGTGCTGGCGCAGTTCCTCTACGTCGGCGCGCAGGTCGGGGTATGGAGTTTCACTATTCGCCTGGCCATGCAAATGGGCGGCATGAACGAGCGCAGTGCCTCGTGGTTCCTGCTGACCACCTTTGCCGCCTATTTTATCGGCAAGATGATCGCCAATCTGCTGATGCGCAAAATGCACCCGGCCAAAGTCCTCGCGGTGTATGGCGTGCTGTGCATCGTGCTGCTGGCCTACACCATCCTGGCGCCGAACATCAGCGCGGTGTATGCCGCCGTGGGAGTCAGTGTGTTTCTCGGGCCTTGCTGGCCGACCATCTATGGTCTGACCATTGATGGGCTCGGCGAGGACACCGGTGTCGGCGGCTCGTTGCTGGTGATGAGCATCGTCGGCGGTGGCGTGATGCCGATCTTCCAGGGCCTGCTCAGCGACGCCAATGGCGGCAACATGCAGATTGCCTACAGCGTGCCGCTGCTGTGTTTCGTGGCCATCGTTATGTACGCAGTGTACTGCATGCGTCAGCCGCAACCGGTGCTGGGTGGCTCGGCCACGGCGGTGGCGCAATGAGTAACGAAGCGTGGCGCCTGCCGCTCTACCCACAGCTCTGGGACCAGGCCAGCCGGCTGCTGCTCGAATCAGCCAGTTTCAGCGTGCGTGCCTGGACCTACCCCAGCGGGGTCAAGGCGCTGTCACTGGAAAACAGCCGAGGCAAACTGGTGATCCTGCCCTGGCAGGGGCAGATGATCTGGTCGGCCGAATTCGACGGCGTTGATTTGACCATGCTCAATATGTTCACCCAGCCGCGGCCCAGTGCCAGCGTGATCGGCACCTACGGCTGTTTCATGTTTCACAGCGGCCTGCTGCGCAACGGTTGCCCGGGTCCCGAGGATGATCATGCGCTGCACGGCGAAATGCCCTGCGCGCCGATGGACGATGCCTGGCTGCAGGCAGGCGAAGACGAGCACGGCGCTTATCTGCGCCTCGGCGGTACCTACGAATACGTGCAGGGCTTCGGCGACCATTACCGGGCCAGCCCGAGCGTGACCCTGCGCCCGGCCAGCGGGCTGTTCGAGATCGGCATGCAGGTGGTCAATCTGGCCGGCAAGCCCATGGACCTGATGTACATGGCGCACATGAACTACGCCTACGTCGACGGCGCCCGCCTCACCCAGCCCCTGGGCTGCGAGCGCACACGGGTGCGCGCCAGCGTGCCGGCCCATGTGCGGCCGACGCCGACCTGGAGCGCCTATATCGCAGAACTGAGCCAGGACCCGACCCGCCTCAAGGTGCTCGACTCGCCCGCGCTGTATGACCCGGAGATCGTCTGCTTCTTCGATGACGTGCGCAGCGACGCTCAGGGACAGGCGCACTTCTTCCTTGATCACCCCGACGGCGCGGCGTTCTACACCCGCTACAGCCCCCGGCAATTTGAACATGCCGCGCGCTGGATCCTGCATAACACCGATCAGCAGGTGGCGGCCTTCATCTTGCCGGCCACCTGTGAACCGGAGGGCTACCGCGCCGAACTCGCCAAAGGCAACGTGCGCAGCCTGGCGCCCGGTGCCCGCGCCGGGTTCAGCGTGACCACCGGTTACCTCAACGCACCCGAACGCCGGGCGCTGCAACCGTGATGCATCTAGAGCACAAGCTGCGCGCCGCCGGTCTCGATGGCCTCGCGGTAGCTGCGCGGGATTTTCTTGTCGCTGACCACGCAATGGAAATCGCTCAAGGCACCGAAGTGCGCAGTGCGTACGGCGTCGAATTTGGAGTGATCGGCCAGCAGCAGGCTTTGCCGGGCCTGGCGCATGACCTTCTGCTTGACCTCAACCTCGTGGAGATTGAAGCAGGTGACACCGCAGTCCAGGCTGACCCCGGCCGCCGAGACAAAGGCCCAGGTCAGGCGCACGCCATCGAGGATGCTGGTTTCGGCATGGCTCTCGAACACCTGGTTCTTGCGGTGGAACATGCCGCCGCACAGGACGATGCTGCAGTTGGGTTTCTGCTGCAGCTTGAGCAGCACGTTGAGCGAGTTGCACACCGCGGTGAACTCCAGCTCGTCGGGGATGAAGTCGACCACGAAGGGGATCGTCGTGCCACAGTCGAAAAATACCGTATCGCCGGGCTGGATGAAGGTGGCGGCCAGCTTGCCGATGCGGCGCTTCTCCTCGACATGGCGGGTGCCCTGCTCGCTGACCCGGTAATCCCCCGGTTCAGGATCATCGTGGGCACGGGTGATGTAGCCGCCCAGCAGTCGTAACCGCTCGGGGTGCCGGCTGAGGTCGCGGCGCAAGGTCATTTCGGACACATCGAGCAGCGCCGCCATCTCCCGCAGATGGATCGCTTTCTGATCTTGCAGGGCCTGTTGAATCTGTTTGATGCGGTCGGTTTTCTTGACGTCCACGGGCATCCCGGCAATCCGTTGGTGGGGTCACTAGAGTAACACCAAGTGTTAATTTTATAACTTACGGGTATCCACCCAAGTATTTTTACCGATAACAGGAATCCCTTGATGAATTCACTCGAACCCTCTGCACTGGCCCAGGCCATCGATCACACCTTGTTGGCGGCGGATGCCAGCCGAGAGCAGATTGCCACGCTTTGCGCAGAAGCCCGGGAACACGGCTTCTACTCGGTGTGCGTGAACTCCAGCCAGGTGCCTTTTGCCGCCCGACAACTGGCCGGGTCTGCCGTGAAGGTCTGTGCGGTGGTGGGCTTTCCACTGGGCGCCGGGCTGAGTGCCAGCAAGGCGTCGGAAGCAGCCCTGACGATCGCCGCCGGGGCTCAGGAAATCGACATGGTGCTGAACATCGGCTGGCTCAAGGACGGTCTGTTCGATGAGGTCCGCGACGATATCGCCGCGGTGCTGCAAGCCTGTGGCAAGGTGCCGCTCAAGGTGATCCTGGAAACCTGCCTGCTCGATGAGGCGCAGAAGGTGCGCGCCTGCGAGATTTGCCGCGAGCTGGGCGTGGCATTCGTCAAGACCTCCACTGGCTTCAGCCGCAGCGGCGCGACGCTCGAGGATGTGGCGCTGATGCGCCGTGTGGTAGGCCCTGACATCGGCGTCAAGGCGTCTGGCGGGGTGCGTGACGTGGCGACGGCCAGAGCGATGATCGAAGCTGGCGCAACGCGCCTGGGCACCAGTTCCGGGATTGCGATCGTGACCGGCGCAGGTACGGGGGCGGGTTATTGAGTCTGCGGGCTTTGACACCAAAGCCCGCTGCACTTAGCTCAGGTCGATCACACCGGTCATGGCCGTGAAATGGCTTTGCTTGTGCTGGACCTTGTCGAGAATCTGCGCAGGGGTCGACTCGCGGAAGACCACCATGTGCCCGACGTCCTTGCCGCCCTCGGTCACGCGTTCGATATCGTTGATCATCCAGGTGGTCAGCTCTTCGGCAGTAATGCCCAGTTCGGCCGCTACTCGCTGGTGAAGGCGCTCGGCGTCGTATTGATTGAGTTGATCGCTGTTCATGGGGCTGGCTCCTTCAAGGGGGTTAAGTTCAGTCCCCGCGAGGGCTCCATAGTTCAGTCGCGTTCGAGCGGGCTGCGAATGCCCGGTCATAACTGCATGACGGCTCTCGCAGACGCTATCACTACTGCCTCACGCAACACCACTTTCAGAAAAGCCTATCTCCAGACTACGTGACGATTTAATCATGGCAGCACACTCATCACTGATGACAGGCTTACTAAAAAGATAACCCTGCATTTGATCGCAGCCATACGTCACGAGCAGTTCCAACTGGTCGACTGTTTCGACGCCTTCTGCAATGACGTTAAGACCCAATTCGTGCGCCAATACGATGACCGCCCTGGTGATCGCGGCGTCCTCATGATTGCTGGTTATATCCTTGATGAACGCCCTGTCGATTTTGAGGGCATCAAGAGGAAATCGCTTCAAGTAGGCCAGACTGGAATAGCCCGTGCCGAAATCATCGACCGAAAGGCTGATGCCATACGACTTTATATCTCGAAGTATTTCAACCGCCGATTCGGGATCGATCATCAGCATCGACTCGGTCAGTTCGAACTCTAAAAGAGCGGGGTTGATACCGTACGCTTCAACGATATGCTTGACGGTCTCAGCCAGGCCTTTTACCTGAAGCTGCCTGACGGACAGATTGATGGCGATCGGCACCAGCCTGATATGATTCTCTTCCCAGCGCTTCAGGGTTTCGCAGACTTTCCGGATGACCCACACGCCGACCGGAATGATCAGGCCCGTGTCCTCAAGAATAGGGATGAAATCAGCCGGAGAAACCATGCCTTGCTCAGGGTGATTCCAGCGCAATAAAGCCTCCAGACCACTTATCCTGCCATCGGTAAGGCTGACCTTGGGCTGAAAGTGCAGAATAAACTCATCGCGCTCGAGCGCGCCGCGCAACAGCGTTTCAGTTTGCAAGCGCCTGGTTAAACTTTCGTTCATCCTGGCGTTGTAAAACTTGAAATTATTACGGCCACTTTTCTTCGCCTGGTACATGGCGGTATCCGCATTCTTCAAGATCACACCAGTGTCACGCCCGTCAAACGGATAATTAGCGATGCCGACACTCGCCGAAACGAATATATCCTGGCCGCCAAGGTTGAACGGTTTCCCCAACGCCTCAACAACATGGGTCGCAAGCGATTTGATGAGGCTCTCGGAATAAACAGAGTGTGTGACGACGATCGAAAATTCATCGCCTCCCAGCCGCGCAACCACACTGTTCTCACCTATGCAGTCTTTCAAGCGTCGACCCGCCTGAATAAGCAATTGATCGCCCACTGAATGCCCCATGGTGTCATTCACGGCCTTGAATCTGTCCAAATCTATGAATATGACGCTTACTGCATCTGGCGCTGACGTTTTCCGACTGATTATCTCGCGCAGATAATTGCTGAGGAACCAGCGATTAGGCAGATGGGTGAGCGAATCATTTTCGGCCAGATAGGTGAGTTTTTTCTTTGCGTCATACCGTTCAAGCGCGGCGGCCAAGAGGTTGGCAAGTGTTTGAAGGTAGCTGACATCTTCACGTGTAAAGGGGTGGTCCGTGCTGGCATACACCCCAAGCACGCCCTTGAAAACCTCCGTGCAGGATATATCAACCTCCAGGCTACTTCTAATCGTGTAAGCGTCCACTGTTTCAGCAGGAAGCAGCGTGTAGCGATTATCAGGCGCATCAGAATTAATCACAAACCCCGCAGAAGGAGCAGTACCGTTCAGAAAATCATCATGATGACCGCTGCGGATTTCAAATCGGGTCAAGCCAACCCCCGCGTGGAGGATGGTCCCATGGCTCACTCGATCAACGACCAATAAAGCGGCCTTGCTCAATTTCAGTCCTTGCGCCGCAGTCAGTGCTGCCCGTTCACCTAGCACACTGACGTTTTCTTCTGTCAATGCCTGCTGGCCAAACAAGGCGATAAGGTTTTGCCTTCTGGAGTTATCCAGAATCGCCACTTCAAATTCTTTTCGATCTGTAATATCGATGTCGATGCAGATGTATTTTTCAACGCCGCCCAAGTCATCGAGAATAGGTATGACAGTGCGTTGATGCCAAGCCTCCTTACCGGTACGACCAGAAAGCCTCACCTCACCGTTCCACACCTTGTTTTCAGGTGCCCATAGCCACGGTTCGTTGGCTGAAGACATGCCGGTCCAGACTTCATCGATCGTCAACTCTAAAAGCTCGGCTCGCGAATGCTGTGAGCTGGTGACGAATCGCTCGTTAACGTAGGTGATACGTCCGGAGGCCGACACTTCGCAAACGATGGACACCTCATCCAGCGCATTTTTATGCTGCACCAAGGTATTCATCAACGATTCGATACGCAGGCCAAAGTGATTGCGCATACTCGCAGCAGTACGGTTTACGGCTTTTATAGCCTCCTGTATTTCCATGGGAGCATCAGCGACCAACATCGCTTCTGCTGCCACTGCGCCTGAAGCGATTTCTGCCTCATAAGAGTGAAGCTTGCCCAGGTGGGCAAGCGAACGCTTGATCATGAACCCCATTAGCATCAAGCTGATCAGCAAGAAAAATCCCGCAAAGAGTGTCGCCTGGATCACCAGACTGTAGAGTTCGGCAGCAATTCTCTCGGCGTTGAAAGACAGACGCATCACGCCGTAGTCTTTCCCGCCAATAGTGATCGGACGATTGACATCGAATAATCGTGCAGCGACTTCAGACTCTATCCACGCAGGTGCTCTGCCAAGTGGCGCACTGGCGGCCTCAAGGCGAATGACGCCACCCGACAGGTCAATAAACATGGCCGATTTGAACGGCGAGCGGGCCAGGGTTTTTTCGAGGGTTCTTTTGATGGTGTCGTAATCGCCGATGACGACACTTTCCTCTACCGCTTGCGCGGCAACCTCGATCAGCATGTTGGCGGTGTCTTGTATCTCTTCAATATGCTGAAGCAGCTGATTTTTATAAAACAGAACCAGACCCGTCGTCAGAAAGGTCAGTATCAGAATGGATAACATCGCCAGTATTCGCGACGTCAGTGATTTGGGCAGCAGGCTTTTAAAGAAATTCATTAACAGCCTCTCCAGCTAACGTTGAAATTATTTACTTAAGGTTTGCCGGCAAACTTTTATAAAAATCTCGATAGGAAGCATAATCCGCTTCCGTCGCAGGAATGAACGTAATCGGTGCCGGTGCATGGACGAGCTCGGTTGCCTCACGCAGAATCCTGCTACCGTCGGCGTCATGTTGCATATTCAGAAATGCGTTGGCGACCGCATCACGTTCTTTTTTAGAAACCCGCGGGGATGCCATCAGGGCTAAATCATTGAACGAGGCCGAACTCCACAGTACGCGGAACGACTTCCCTTCCCTCTCCGTGTAGCCGCTTACAAGCTGTGAGTTGGCCCCCATCGCTTGAGCCTTACCACTCAGGAGTTGGCTGAACGCACCGTCCATGTTTCCTGCAAACACCGTAGATGTATTGATGCCTTGCTTGACCAATTCCGAGCTGGTGACTTTATAAGCAATAAACGCTTCGGGTCCCGGGTAAACAACTTCTTTGCCCGCTAGCTCCGAAAGGCTATGAATTGGCGAGTCGACAGGCACCACGATTTGTCCTTCGAGGGCAGGCGCGTCACGGCGACCAAACACCGTCCAGCCCATCTTGTCGCGTTCGGGGCTAAATAGATGGTTGGTGAACGCGAAATCAACTTCTTGCGCGAGCACATAACTGGTTGTGTCCGAGGAGGTTCGCCCTAATTTCAGCGTGAGGTTCACGCCGCTTTTTTCGGACACGTACTTTATGATGGGATTCCAAAAACTGGCTGAAAGATTAAGATTGTATTGATTGACAGGCGAAAAATTGTACACTTTAAGCTCTTCAGAAGTCGCCACATTCGACAAGGCAACAGACAGGGCGATCATGATAGCTTTGCAGCTTAGGCGTAACTTCACTTGTTCACTCCACCTACATAAGAACTTATTAGCCAACGAGGATGAGCACTAACTTAAGCTCAGCCATCTCATATAATCGGCCGAGGCGCTTGAATCTTAAGTATCGACTGCATGAATAAATGTTAATCGGCCAGCCCACACACCTGCCGGCCCCGCCACAGGCAGCTGTCTGCCCAAAACAGTCGCTTAGTACAGTACAAACGGCTGACTTCACCCCGGCGAAGAAGAATAATTGAGATCTCTTGTCGGGCTGTCGATCCGCTCACCATTCCAGGGAAGCCAATGCTCATTTCACTCTTGTCAAATGGTCAGCCACACACGCCAGAGCGATTGGAACTGATCGCCCCCTGGTGGAGTTTTACGAAAACGGTCCTGGCTGCGACAGCCCTATCGTTGGTGCGTGACGGACTGATCGGATTGGACGCCCCCATTCCCGACCAGCCTTTCACCTTGCGCCAGCTACTGCGGCACGAGGCAGGCCTGGCTGATTACGGAGAACTTGCGCAGTATCACACCGCCGTTGCCAGCGGTGACCCCGCCTGGCCGGCAGATGAAATGATGCGACGTCTTGACGGTACTCGACTTCGATACAGTCCCGGAACCGGCTGGCGTTACTCGAATCTCGGCTACTTGTTCATCGGCAGGCTAATTGAACGGCTGACTGATCTGACGCTTGATGATGCGGTGATTCAACGTGCTCTTTCGCCTCTGGGCATCTCGAACGTGCGCTTTGCTAAAACACGAGCCGATTTACAAACGACCCATCAGGGAAGTACCTCGAATTATGACCCCGCCTGGGTTTACCACGGTTTGTTGATCGGCCCGATTTCGCAAGCAGCGCTCTTTCTGGATCGACTTCTCTGCGCAGACCTCCTCTCCACGGGCCTGCTCCAGGAAATGCAGACAGCACGAACACTGGGCGGCCCGATTCCCGGGCGCCCATGGATCACGCCGGGCTATGGCCTGGGCTTGATGCAAGGTTCGATTGACGGTGGGTATTCTCTATCCGGGCACACAGGCTGCGGGCCAGGCAGCGTCATTGCTGTCTACCGCATCTGCGACGGCGACGCATCGGCTTGCTGCGCTGCTTTTGAGGCGAATGCCAGTGAAGGTGCTATTGAAGCCATCGTTGTCGGGCAACTTATGCAACGTGTGCGGCAGGGGCTGAGGGCATCAAAGTCCGTTAGCCGTAGGCCTTATGGTTGGCCGGATGACCGCTTATGCGGTCACGCCTGTTGGCGACCATGCAATCGTCACAAACTGCTTACTTGATAATTCTTCTCTGTCACGTATCTGTCACTCGTCACTCCTATATTCCTCCGACACGCGTTACGAGGTGCCTGTACCGGCCTCGGACCCAACTTTCGCAGGGAATGCGCCCGATGTGCCCGGCCTACCGGCCTGGAGGAAATCAATCGTGGATGCGACGCTGACACCCCTGCTGCACCTTCAGCCATTGCCTGCCGGCAGCGCCTCGCGATTGCTGCGCCGAGGATGCGCGATAACGCTGGTGGTGGCGGTGCATATTTTGGCATTGAGCATGGTGACCGGGTCATCGACCCCTGCGCTTGCGCCGCAGGTGACTCGTACTATTTACGCCTCGGTTATCAATGAACCGACTCCGGCGCCAGCCGCAAGTGCCGCGCCCACGCCACCGCCTCCCGTTGCCCCGGTCGTACCGGCACCAGCGTCTGTGGCCGTTCAGCCGGTGGCCCGGCACAAGCCCGCGGCCAAACCGCAGGTGATGCAACGCCCCGTTGTGGCCGCCGCAACGTCTGCCCCCGCGACCATCAGCACTGCGGCTGCCGCACCGGTAGTTGCGCAAACTCCCGCACCACCGCCGCAGCCCAAGACCCTCACCCGTGGCGTCGAATACGTGCATGAACCACAACCCGACTATCCCGACAGTGCGCGTGAAGAGGGCCACGAGGGCACCGTGATCCTGCGGGTGCTGGTGGACGAGCACGGCAAGCCCGGCGCGGTGGACATCGTACGCTCCTCAGGCTTTGGCAACCTCGACGAGGCGGGCAGGACGGCTGTGCGCGGCGCACTGTTCAAGCCTCATCTGGAGGAGGGTCATGCGGTGTCGGTGTACGTGATCGTGCCGTTGCGATTCCAGCTCGACAGTTAGCACTCACGCAGGCGTAACCCACCATCTTTTATCGACGGGCCTCCCGGTCAGGGCAGTGCTCACCTCAAAGAAAGGAAATACATATGGACACCGGAACACTGGGTTTGAATGTTTTGTGGCAACAGGCCGACGTTGTCACCCGTGGCGTGGCCTTGACGTTGCTGGTGATGTCGATTGCGTCCTGGTACGTGATGGTCGACAAGCTGGTGCGCCTGGCACTGCATCGCCTGCGTTCACCGAAGTTGCTGGAGGCGTTCTGGAACGCACCGACGCTCAAGGATGGCGTGCAACAACTGGGACATCATAGTGCCTACGCCGAACTGACCCAGGCCGGCGTCAGCGCCGCACGCCAGCACCGTGATGCGCTGAATGGCGACATGCACCCGCCGGCCTTCAGCGAATGGCTGACCCGCGCCTTGCGCCAAGCCACCCTGACCGTGGGCGGACAGTTACAGGGCGGCATGGCGATTTTGGCCACCGTGGGTTCCAGCGCCCCGTTTGTCGGTTTGCTCGGCACCGTGTGGGGCATCTATCACGCCTTGATGAAGATCGGCCTGACCGGCGACGCGAGCATCGACAAGGTCGCAGGCCCCGTCGGCGAAACGCTGATCATGACCGCTCTGGGACTGGCCGTGGCCATTCCGGCCACCCTGGGCTACAACCTGCTGGTGCGCAGTAACAAGCAGACCCTCGCTGAACTGGGCAAGTTTGCCTTCGAACTGCACGACCTGCTGGTGATCGGCGCCCGTGCGACCCCTCGCGGCGGGCAGCCTGCGCGCAGCACGTTCAACGCCCAGGCGGAGTTCGTCTGATGGCCAGTGGATTGCTGGGCGAGGATGAACTGGAAGAGGACGGCTTTAACCCCGAGATCAACACCACGCCACTGGTGGACGTGATGCTGGTGCTGTTGGTGATCTTCATCATCACCGTGCCGGCCATCCAGCACACGGTGAAGATTGACCTGCCCAAGGCCGCCGCGCAGCAGGACAACAAACCGCCGCCGTCCGTGGATCTGGCACTGGACAACGAAGGCCACCTGCATTGGGACGACCGCGACATCGGCGACAGCGACTTGCCGGCACTGATCGCCGAGGCCGCCGCGCGTCAGCCGGTACCGGAGTTGCACCTGCGCGCCGAACGCAACACCCCGTATGAAAAGGTGGTGCAGGTAATGGCCGCGGCGCAGTCCGGTGGCCTGGACAAGATCGGCTTCGTGACCAAGGCCGTTACGCCTTAACAACCGCGCCGCCTTCCTCCAACCCCCTTGGCCGGCTGTTACAGCCGGCCACGGCGAAGTGCGCGCGACAGAAATCAACCAGGCCGTGAACGGCCGTTTTCGAAGGTGCAGTCATGTTTCGCAAATCCTCGTTGTATGTGCGTGCAGGTCTCGGTTTCGCAGCGTTCTCCCTGGCCTTGCCATCGTTTGCTGCCGATGTACCACCGGCCATCGACGACAGTACATTGGCCACGTTGCCTCAAGTCACGGTAAAGGCCACCAAGCGCAAGCCGGCGCTGCACCAGCAGACCAACAGCGGCGCCTTGGGCAGCCACGCGGTGATCGACACACCGTTTTCGTTCAAGAGCGTAGGCAGCGACGAAATCCAGGCCCGTCAGGCGGGCATCCTGTCTGAGGCTGTCAAGTATGATGCCTCGGTCACCTCCATCAGTTCGAGCTATGGCACCCACCCCGCCACACTGGCCGTGCGCGGCCTGCCCCTCGATGACCTGAACGGCTACAAAGTCGACGGCATGGCCAACATCAACCGCGGCGTGGAAATGCCTCTTGAGATGTTCGAGCGGGTCGATGTGCTTAAAGGCCTGTCGGGCTTCATGTATGGCTTCGGCAGCCCGGGCGGCATCGTCAACTACGTAACCAAGCGGCCTACCGACAAGACCACCCTCAGCGTTGATGCCGGCTACCAGTCCGACAACGTCTATAAGGAACATCTGGATGCCGGAGGGCGTCTGGATGACCCGCGTTTCGGCTACCGGGTCAACGTGGTGCACGAGGAAGGCGATGCCGCTTCGGGTGACGCCAAGGTCAACCGCACGGCAGTCGGCGTGGCTTTGAACGCGCAGCTCAGTGATGACTTGAGCGTTGACTTCGACACTCTGTACCAGAAACGCAATACCAGCGGTGGCACCGACATCATCGTCAACACCAAGAACGCCCTGCCCAGCCCTATTGACGGCAGCAAGCGCCTGTACAGCAATGGCTCCTACACCGATGTCGATTACAGCCTGTCGACCGTGAGCGCCACCTACAAGTTTTCTCCCGACTGGACCGGCAAGCTGGCCTACCGCTACTCCGATTCGACACGCCGTTATGTGAAGGACCAATACCAGATTTCCAGCGACGCCGGCGCGTACACCGACAAGGTGACGTCCGAGTACCACGCCTACGACTACAACGACACCATGGGCACCCTGGAAGGTAAATTCACCACGGGATGGTTCACTCACGATGTGGTACTGGGCGCCAGCTATTCCCAACTGAACTCGGACAAATCCGTGGTCACCCCGAAGACCACCGTGGGCAAGGGCAACCTGTACAACCCGACGATCTTCTCGGTGTACAACATCGACTACAGCGGCGGTACCTACGGTGACGGCAACGTCAAGGAAAGCGCGGTGTTCGCCAGCGACACCATCGGCCTGGGCGAACACTGGTCGTTGCTGGCTGGCCTGCGCAACGAAAACTACCGTGAGCAAACCCACGACTCCGCCACCTCCGCTGTGACGCCGTACAAGGCCCGGCCGGCCACCCCAACCGTTGCGTTGATGTACAAGCCGACCCAGGACGTGACGCTGTATGCCAGTTACGTCGAATCTCTGGAAAGCGGCGGCACCGCACCCAGCAGCGCAGTCAACTCCGACCAGACCCTGAGCCCGCTGCTCAGCAAGCAATACGAGGTGGGCGTGAAAGCCCAGCAGCGTAACTGGAGTGCCACCGCCGCAGCGTTTCGCATCGACCGTGGCGCCGAGTACACCAACGACGCCAACGTCTACGTGCAAAGCGGCACCATCCGCTATCAGGGCCTGGAGCTGAACGCCAGCGTCGATGCCACGCCGGACCTGACAGTGGAAGGTAGCGTCATGTCACTGGACTCGGCCTACCACGATGCGGGAGACGGTGTGGACGGAAACCGTGCAGCCGGTGCGGCGCACTATCAGGCCGCAACCCAGGTTACCTATCGTGTGCCCGTGGTGCCCGGGATGTTCCTGCACACCGGCGCCCAGCGTATCGGCGAAATGGCGGTGGATTCGGGCAACGTGCATACCCTCCCGGCCTACAGCCTGTTCGATGCAGGGGGCGGCTATCGTCTGCGTCTGGGCGATGGTCATGCGCTGACCCTGGGTGCCAACCTCACCAACCTGGCCAACAAAAAGTACTGGACCTACTATCAGGAAAACTACCTGCAACCAGGTTCGCCACGTACGTTAAGCCTCAATACCCGCTATGACTTCTAGGCCCGTGATGATGAAATCGACTTTGTTGAAGTATGCGGGGTTGGCGCTGGGCGTGTGCCTGGCGCTTCCATCGGTGGCCGCGCCTCTGGACACCACCGGCCTGCGCCTGGACAAGGTGGTACTGGTGATGCGCCACGGTATCCGCCCGGCTACCGACACCGCCAAGTTGCAACGCTGGTCGGCCAGGACCTGGCCAGCGTTTGGTGCCCGCGACGGTCAGTTGACCGAGCATGGCCGCGCTGCCACCGTGCTGCTGGGCCAATGGCAACGCCACACGCTGGATTCGCTCGGGCTGTTCAAGACGGGGCAGTGCCCGCAGGCGGGGGATGCCTACGTGTGGTCCAGCCCGGTAGCGCGAACCCAGGCCACCGGTGCAGCGCTGGTAGAGGGGATGTTCCCGGGCTGCAACATAGCAGTACACCATGGGCGTGAGAGTGAAGACCGGCTGTTCCACGGCGGCGAAAATGGCCTGGCACCGCTGGACCCGGCGCGCACCCAGGCGGCGATGCTGGCAGCCATGGGTGGCAGCGTCGACGCAGCTCGCGAGCGCTTTGCCGCGCCGTTGCTGGCCATGCAGCAATTGGTAGGCGTGCCGACGAACTGCGGGAAAAAGACCTGTGCCTTGAGCAAGCAACCCTGGGCGCTGAAAGAGAAGGCAGGCGTCACCAGGCTCAGCGGACCGTTGAGCGTGGGCGCGGCCATGAGCGAAACCTTCCGCATGCAATACGCCGAAGGCTTGCCACTGGACCAGGTGGCGTTTGGCGAAGGGCGCACCGCTGCAGACGTATCGCGCTTGATGGCCTTGCGTTCGGGCAAATACGCGCTGAGCAATCACGTACCTTACATCGCCCAGCGGGGTGCTTCGCAATTGCTCGGACAAATCCTCCTGGCTCTGCAACCGACATCCGTGGGCAGCCCGCCGGGTAGCAAATGGTTGGCGTACGTAGGCCACGACAGCAACATCGCGCAGTTGCGAACGCTGCTGGGTTTTGACTGGAAAATCGCCGAATACCCCGAGAATGACGCAGCACCAGGCGGCACTATCGTGTTTGAACGCTGGGCGAACGACCGCACGGGCGCGCAGTTTGTCAGCGTTGCCTATGTGGCGCAGAGCCTGGACCAGTTACGCAATTTGTCCGGTGAACCGCCGTATCAGGTGCAGTACCCGGGGTATGCAGGAGAGCAATTGATGCCAATGAACGGGTTTGTTGCCGACATGGAAAAGCGCATCGATCGGTCTGCGACTGAGGTACAGCACTACGACAACCCTTGAAACACCAGCTTTGGCCCAACAACAGTCAACAGCACCACCCAAAAACCGCCAATACCTGTCCACCCAACGCCCAACGAATCAAACAAAAAACCGCTCCTTCAACGGCACCAGCGCTGCCCCCAGAACCGCCGCGTCCCCATTCGTTTCGCTCAGCAATAACTGGGGCCGAGGCGGTGGGGAGTTGTAGCGATGGGTGCCCCAGAAGGTCGTCGCGGCGATCAGACGTTTTCCCAATTCGGGCGGTAATTGCCCGCCAAACACCACGGCCTGCGGATCGAACAGGCCCGCCAGTGCGTTGATCAGGCGATCCAGTGTGAGCTTGACGCGCGTCAGCCAGGTATCCACACCGGGCCAGTCGGGGTCGAAGCGCAGGCGTAGGTCTTCGATCGAGTCGACCTGCACGCCGTTCTGATGCAAGTCTTCCAGCAAGTAGCGCAAGGCCGGGCGGTTTATCGATTCTTCGTCGTTGTAGAGGGTGATCTCGCCTGCATTGCCGTGGCTGCCGAAATACGGTTTGCCGTTGATGACAACGCCTGCGCCGAAACCGAAGTTGAAGGACAGGTAGATGAAGTTGCTGGCCCAGGCGCCCACGCCGACCAGGCTTTCGCCGATGGCCGCGGTGGTGGCGTTGTTTTCCAGCCAGACCGGCATGCCGAAACGTTCTTCCAGCACCGGTTGCAGATCCATCAATGACCAGTCGCGCAGCGGTTCCGGTGCATTGATCTGGCGGTTTTCAAGAAAAAAGCCGGCAATCGCGAAGCCCATGCCGACGACGCGTTGCGCTTCAATGCCGTTGCGCTGAAGCATGCGTTCGATGGTCTTTTCCAGTGAATCCAGGGTGCTGTTGCGGCTTAACGGCGGCGTGCGCAGGGTGACCTGTTCCAGCACATTGCAGCCCAGGTCGGCGACGCAGACCACCGCCGAGTCGGTGTTGATCGATACACCGATGGCATACACCGCTTCATTGACCAGTTCGATGCGCGGGCTGGGCTGACCGCGGCCGTTCTTGACGCGCTCACCACTGCGCAGCAGGCCACGGCTGATCAGCTCTTCGATGAGCCGGTGCACTGACTGCTGAGCCAGGTCCATCTCGGTCGAAACCGTAGCACGGGTGATCGCACCTCGACGACGAAGGATGTCCAGCAACTTGCGTTCATTGAGGCTCAACGGTTGGTGCGAATCAAGTGGCGTGTCGAGGTCGAGAGGCATGGAGTCTTCAAATCAAATGAGATTAAAACAGTCGGCGTGTGGAGCAGTGTATCGCCCACCATCCATTGCACACTTCAATCATGAAAATTTAATAAAAGTCGCGCAGGTCACAAATACTACACACAACCTGTATTAAATGGCATTGAGTTCTTGTGAGTGTCCTCATGCCTTCCATCCGTAAGATGTTTTCCGTGCTGGCCCTGCTGTCGCTCGCCGCAAACGCCTTCGCCGCTGCACCGGCCGAGTTCTGGTACAGCCACAGTGGCGCGGCCGGGAGTGCCATCGCGGATCTGTGCAGAAGCTTCAATGCGCCACGCGAGGAAGGTGATCGCCTGCACTGTGTCCGCCAGGGCAGTTATGAGCAGACGCTGCAGAAAACCGTAGCGGCTTACCGGGCGGGCATAGGCCCGGCACTGGTGGAGATTTACGACGTCGCCACGCCTGACATGCTGCTGGGCGGTGCCACCCGACCTGTCGAGGCGATCATGGCCGATCATCACAGGGCCTATCCCGACGACACCTTTCTGCCAGCCTTGCGGCGCTATTACGCCGACGACCACGGCACGCTCGCGGCGCAGCCTTTTGCGGCGTCCACAGCCGTGCTTTATACACACCGGAAGGCGCTGGCCGCTGCCGGGATCAGCGAGCCACCCGCCACCTGGGAAGCCTTTGCGGATGCCTTGCGGGCCCTGAAGAAAAACGGTCAGCAATGTCCGCTCGTCAGCGCCTTTGCCCCCTGGATCTGGCTTGAGCAAACCAGCGCAGCGCAAGGCACCGACGTTGCGATTCGCTCCGCAGGCGGTGACCGCTATCAGTTCGACGAAGGCCCCCATCTGCGCCTCATGAAAGACCTCGCGCAATGGACCTCCGAAGGATTGGTGGTGCATGAGGATGCAACCCGCAGCGGGCAGCAGGCGCTGGCGTTCGCCACCGACGATTGCGCCATGCTGCTCGACTCCACCGGGGCGTGGAATGTTGTACACAGCACGCTCAAATCCGATATCCAGGTCACGGCACTGCCGATTTACGCGGCCACCCAGCGACGTGCCAACGTTCCCGGAGGTTCCTCGCTGTGGGTCATGCGCGGGCATTCCGTCAGGGATTACCGGCTGGTCTCGGAATTTCTGGCGTTCGTGCTGCAACCGGACAACCAGTTGATATTCAGCGCCCGAACGGGCTACCTGCCCGTTACCCAGGCCGCCGCTGCACGTTTGCAATCCGCAGCCAGCGAGCCATCGGCAATCACGGTCGGACTGACAGCACTGGACGATATCGACGGTCAGCCTTCCGCGCCTTTGCGCTGCGGTTTCATCACGCTGATGCGCCTGATCTGGTCGCAGGAAATGGAGAACGCGCTCGCGGGTCGCCAGAGCATCGATCTGGCCCTGCGCCAGACGACGCTACGGGCCAACGAGCTGCTGGGTCTGTTTCAACAGATGCACCGCGCCCAGGCCAGCAACGAGTCGAGCGAGGCCACGCCATGAAACCCCGTGCTCATTTCCCACAGCCACGTCTGGCGCTGCTGTTTGCCCTGCCGCAACTGCTGGCGCTCGGCCTGTTCTTTTATTGGCCTGCGGTCCAGGCCATCTGGTGGTCGTTTCATCTGGTGCCGCCCTTCGGCGGTAATGAAATCTTCGTTGGCCTGAGCAATTACTGGCGGGTGCTGAGGGACCCAGGCGTGCTGGCGTCGCTGGGCTCGACACTGGTGTTCAGCTTGTCGAGCGTCGTGCTTTCGATCCTTATCGCACTGGTGCTTGCGCTGTGCCTGGAACTGAAACTGCGCGGCAACGCCGTGTTTCGCAACCTGCTGATCTGGCCCTACGCGGTATCGGGCGCCACCATCGGTATCGTCTTTCATGTGCTGGCCAATCCGGTGATGGGCATCTTCGCCTGGTTCAACGCGATTGCACCCGGCACCTGGGCGCCCTACGCCAGCCCGATACAGAGCATGCTGTTGTTGATCGTGGCGTATGCCTGGTGCCTGGTGCCGTTCAACTTCGTGATGCTGGTCGCCAGCCTGAAATCGGTGCCCGACGACTACCTCGCCGCTGCTGCACTGGATGGAGCAGGTCCCTTGCGGCGCATGCTCGACATACAACTGCCCCTGATCGCGCCTTATCTGCTGTTCGTGTTTGTCATCGACCTGCTGGAAAGCCTGTCGAACAGTTTCGGCCTGGTCGACACCCTCACCCAAGGCGGACCTGGCGATACTACCAATGTGCTGGCCTACAAGATTTACACCGACGGTTTCATGGGGCTGGATCTGGCAGGCTCATCGACCCTGTCAGTGCTCATGCTGCTGGCGGTGGTGGCGCTGAGCGTCGCCCAATTCACACTCCTGTCGCGCTTCCAGCGTCGTGGGGTGAAAGCATGATCGAGCATAACCGGCTGTTCAACGCAGGCGCTTACCTGCTGCTGACCCTTGGCCTGGTGTTCGCGTTGGGGCCGCTGTACATAGCGGTCTGCTCGGCGACCGTCAGTAACCCGCAATTGTTCGCCCACGGTCTTGCGGTGATCCCTGGCGACCAACTGTTGGAGAATCTGCAGCGGGTCAGTCGGCGTCTGGATCTGCTGCGCCTGCTGGGCAACAGCCTGCTGGTCGCCACGCTGGTGGTGATCGGCAAGCTGGCGCTCTCGGCGCTGACGGCCTTTGCCGTGGTGTACTTTCGCAGCCGCTACAGTTCGGTGATTTTCTTCGCCGTGCTGGGGGCGCTGCTGCTGCCGCTGGAAGTACGGATCATCCCCACGTATGCCGTGGCCAGCGATCTGCTCGGCCCCGTGCGCAGCCTGTTGCACTGGCTGGGCATTCAGTGGCTGCCACTGCCGACCATCAATTTGCTCGACAGCTACCCCGGCCTCGCCCTGCCGCTGATTGCCTCGGCGACCGGCACCTTTCTGTTTCGGCAGTTCTACCAGACGCTGCCTGCCGAGCTGGTCGAGGCCGCACGCATGGACGGTGCAGGGCCCTGGCGGTTTTTCATCGACATCCTGCTGCCACTGTCGAAGACCAACTTTGCTGCGCTCGGCACGCTGGTGTTCATCGGCGCCTGGAAGGACTACCTGTGGCCGCTGGTGGCAACCAATCGCGAGGACATGCGCACGCTGGTACTGGGCGTGGCCAGCTTTCTGCCGACCGATGCAACCCAGGTCCCCGAGTGGAACCTGCTGATGGCCGCTGCTGTGGTCAGCATGCTGCCGCCCATCCTCGTCATTGCGCTCATGCAGCGCTGGTTTGTCAAAGGCCTGATCGGAGTCGGTAAATGAACGCGCTCACCCCTATTACCTGCGCGCCGGATATTATCCTCACGGACCTGCACAAAACCTACGGCACCGAGCGCATCCTTCACGGGCTCGACCTGGTTTTCAAGGCGGGTGAGCTTAACGTGATCCTCGGCCCGTCCGGGTGTGGCAAGTCCACGCTGCTGCGCATGGTGGCCGGGCTGGAAGAGGTCAGCCAAGGGCAGATCCTCATGGGTGGCCGTGACGTCACGCGCCTGCCTCCCAAGGAGCGCGGCTGCGCCATGGTGTTTCAGAACTACGCGCTCTACCCGCACATGAGCGTGGCCGACAACATCGGCTACGCGCTCAAGCTGGCGCGGGTTGCACGCAAGGAACGCGAGCAGCGCATCCGCGAGTGCGCCGCTTCGCTGGGTCTGGAAGAGCTACTGCAACGCAAGCCCGGAGAGCTTTCCGGCGGCCAGCGCCAGCGCGTCGCCATCGGTCGGGCGTTGATCCGCAAACCGCCGGTGCTGCTGTTCGATGAGCCGCTGTGCAACCTGGACAGCGCGCTGCGTCATGAAATGCGTCTGTTGATTCGCAGCCTGCACCGGCAGACCGGCGCGACGATCCTGTATGTCACCCACGATCAGACCGAAGCCATGACCCTCGCCGAGCGCGTGGTGATTCTCGACAAAGGCCGTGTCGAGCAGATCGGCACGCCTGCGCAGATCTACGATCAACCCGCCAGCACATTCGTCGCCAGCTTCATCGGCACGCCGCCCATGAACCTGCTGCCGGTGCACTGCCTGGACGACAAGCTCTTGATGCTCGCCGATGGTCAACGCCTGCCCATCAAGCTCGGCATTGCCAGCAACCGGACCGGCAAATGGCTGATGGGCCTGCGCCCCGAGACCTTCATGCTCGATCAACAAGGCGTGACTGCCACAGTGGAGTCTTCAGAGAATCTGGGCAGCCACACGCTGCTGTATTGCCAACTGGCTGGAACGCGCTGCGTTGTCAGCCTCGCCGGACGGCAACACCAGATACCCGGCACCCAGGTTCGACTGGCGATCAATTCCACGCCCTTGCTGTTCGATATCGAGACCGGCCAGCGCCAGCTCGTGACCTTTTCCCACACCACCAAGTGACCCGCCATGCTCAAACCTGCTCCCCTCGTCCGCTCGCCCCTGATTGCCCATCGCGGTGCCAAGGCTTACGTGCCGGAAAACACTCTGCTGGCCCTGGAAAAAGCTGCCGAATGCGGCGCCGAGTGGGTCGAGATCGACGTGAAGCTGACCCGCGATGGCCAGCCTGTCGTGATTCATGACGACTTGCTGGACCGCACCACCAACGGGCGCGGCGCCGTCGTGCTGCATGATCTGAAAGCTATCCGCACACTGGACGCGGGCAGCTGGTTCGCGCCTGAATTCGCCGGTTTGCAGGTCCCGACCTTTGAAGAGATCGTGGCCTGTGCGCTGCGCCTCAACCTGGGTCTGCAGGTCGAACTCAAGCCGACCATTGGCGACGATGTCGAGACGGCGGAAGTGGTGATGCCGATCCTCAAAAATCTGTGGCCCGCCGACAACGACCGGTTGTTCGTCTCCAGCTTTTCGGTGCGCTCGCTAACGGCCGCCCGACGCTTATGGAACGACGTACCACTGGCTATTGCCTCGGTGGTGGCGCCTGCCGACCCGGTCGCGCTGTTGGCCGAATATGACTGCCGAATACTTCACTTACTTGACGATATGCTCGATGACCATCACCTTGTTCGCCTGAAAAGCAGCGGCGTCGAATTCGCCGTGGCTACCATCAACAGCCCGAAACGTGCGCGCTACCTGCTGGAACATGGCGCACAGTCGATTCTCAGTGATTACCCGGACTTGTTGAACCTGCCGAACGGAGGCTGTCTGCAATGAACAACCGACTCAGCGTCGCCATGCACGCCGTAGAACAGGCCACTGGCCTGGCCATGGCGTATTTTAACGACCGCCACACCCTCGACATCACCACCAAAAGCGCGCAAGACCTCGTCTCCCGCGCCGACTTTGAAGTGGAACAACTGCTGCGTGCAGAACTGAGCAAACACTTCCCCGACGATACAATCCTCGGCGAAGAAATGGGCGGCGAGTTCATCACCGATGGCTGGGTCATCGATCCCATCGACGGCACCGGCAACTACCTGCGGGGCACCCCATTGTGGGGAATCGCGGTGGCGTACATGTCGGCAGGCGAGCCCGAAATCGGCGTCGTCGCCTACCCGGCACTGGGCTACACCCTGGCAGCCCGCACGGGCGATGGCTTGCTGCGCAACGGCGTCCCCTTTGTCCGCCCGCAACCACCCGAGCACCTGCGCATCGCTGGCGTCGGTGAAAACACCCGCTGGGATGCCGAAGAGATGGGCAAACTGCACCTGAGCCTGCGCCGACAGGGCTGGGGCCTTGCCGGTTATCGCTGCGCCACCATCGGCCTGGCGTTCGCCGCTTTGGGGCAAACGGACGGCTACATGGAGAAATTCACCAGCCTGTGGGACATCGCAGCAGGTGCAGTGATTTGCCGGGAAGCCGGATTGTTGTGCACGATTGAAGGCGAACAGAAACAAGGCTCGATGACGGTGATGGTAGGCCGTGAGGAGCTGATGGGGATTTTTGGTGCGTGATGCGCCGGGCTAGTCGACGCAGTTTTCGGACTGCGTTTGTCCGCCTGCTGGCGTGCCTGCCCTTTGTGAACAGCAGGCTGCTGGCGGCAGAAACCTTTACCGCGTTGCGCCAGCCTGCAGCCGGGAAAGGCATACGGTTCGGCTTTGCGATTGATCCGGCAAAGCTGAATGACGACGCGGCCTACCGGGAACTGGTCGCCCGTCAGGCCAGCATCGTAGTGCCAGAGAACGCCTTGAAGTGGCAGACCGTCCACCCCGAACCGGAGCGTTACAACTTCGCGCCCGCCGACGCGATCGCGGCGTTTGCCGAAGCGCATGACCAGCGTATGCGCGGGCACACCTTCTGCTGGCATCGTTCTTTACCCGACTGGGTTCACCGTACCGTCACGCCGACGAACGCCGAGGCGGTGCTGACTGCGCACATCAGTACCGTCGCCAGCCATTATCGTGGCCTCATCAGCGCATGGGACGTCGTCAACGAAGCCATCCAACTGGAGGACGGCCAGCCTGACGGGCTGCGCAATTCGTTCTGGTATCAGATGCTCGGGCCTCGCTACCTGGACATAGCCTTCAACGCTGCGCACAAGGCCGACCCGGACGCCCTGCTCTGCTACAACGATTACGGCCTGGAAAAGGATACCCATTACGGCGAAAGCCGACGTACTGCCGTGCTCGCCCTGCTGCGCGGTCTCAAGCAGCGGGGCATTCCGATACACGGCCTGGGCATTCAGTCCCACCTGCGTGCAGGCGACACCTTTGGTTCGGGCCTGTCTCGCTTTATTCTGGCAGTGCGGGATATGGGGTTGTCGATCCACATCACGGAACTGGACGTCGATGACAGCCACTTGAAGGGGTCCATCTCAGAACGCGATGGGAAGGTTGCGCAAACCTATAAGCACTATCTGGACCTGATCCTCGCTACGCGCTCGGTGTCGACGGTTATCACCTGGGGTGTATGGGACAACCCGCATGTTGCCGGCGCCACGGCCAGCAACGGACCGTTGGCACAACGGGCATTGGCGTTTGGCCCACGAGGTGAGGTGAAGCCGGCGAGCTGGGTGATCGCACATTGTTTCGAAAACGCGCAAACACAGAAGGATGCGCGGTTTTAGATGCTCCGCGGCTTTCACGGCAGCAGTACAACCAGAGTGGTTCAGCGCTTTCTGACGCCTGAAAACGACGAAGCCCCCGATAAACGGGGGCTCCGGCTCTGGACCTGAACAACGGGTTCCAGCTGTATGCGCTAGAACGGAATATCATCATCAAAGCTATCAAAGTCAGCAGCTGGCTGCGGCGCTTGTTGTTGCGGCGCTGGACGCGAGTCGCGTTGTGGCGGCTGCTGGTTGTAGTTCTGCTGCGGTGCCGACTGTTGTGGGCGCGACTGCTGTGGACGAGGCGCGGACTGGTTGTAGTTGCCACCACCGCCTTGACCTTGTTGAGCGTCACCCTGTGGACGGCCGCCCAGCAGTTGCATGGTGCCCTGCATGTCGACGACGATTTCAGTGGTGTAGCGCTTGATGCCGTCTTTTTCCCACTCGCGGGTCTGCAGCTTGCCTTCGATGTAGACCTGCGAACCCTTGCGCAGGTATTCGCCGGCGATTTCCGCGACCTTGCCGAACATCGAAACACGGTGCCATTCGGTTTTTTCTTTTTTCTCGCCGCTCTGCTTGTCAGTCCATTGTTCGCTGGTGGCCAGACTCAGGTTGGTCACGGCGTTACCGTTAGGCAAGTAGCGAACTTCGGGATCCTGGCCGCATGTACCGACCAATATGACTTTGTTAACCCCACGGGCCATAACGTTCTCCTAGGCTTCGCACGCTTCTGATGCTGGATTGACCAGCTTTTCGAGAGAGGCACGATCCAATAATTTTGTGTCGAGTTTTATGTAGATGGCTGCCTCTTCCGCAACCACCACTGCATCTGTCACGCCTGCTACGGACATCAAACGCTCTGCCAGGCCTGCTTCACGCTGCGCCTGCGGCGACAACGGCAGACGTAGGCTGGTCACGTAAGGCGGTTCTCGCATGGTCACTGCGAAGGCGAGCCAGACGGCGGCCATGGCTGCACCACCCAGGAACACCACATCGAGCCCACCGTGCTGGAACAACCAGCCGCCCAGTATCCCACCTGCGGCCGATCCAAGAAACTGGCTGGTGGAATAAACTCCCATTGCCGTGCCTTTTCCGCCGGCCGGTGAAACCTTGCTGATCAACGACGGCAAGGATGCTTCCAGCAGGTTGAACGCGGTGAAGAATACCACTGTCCCGACGACCAGTGCCCGCAACGTGTCCCCGTAGGCCCAGAAGAATAGCTCAGCCAGCATCAAAACTGTGACGGCGCCCAGCAGAACGCGCTTCATTTGACGTTTCTTCTCGCCATAGATGATGAACGGGATCATCGCGAAGAAGGAAACCAGCAAGGCAGTCAGGTAGACCCACCAGTGTTCTTCCTTGGGCAGACCGGCTTTTTCGACCAGCGCCAGTGGCAAGGCCACGAAGCTGGACATGAGCATCGCATGCAACACGAAGATACCCAAATCCAGGCGCAGCAGGTCCGGATGACGCAACGTCGCCCCCAGCGCCTGTTTGGCGACGCCGGACTCGCGATGCATTAATGCCCCGCTGGCCTTGGGCACCACGTAGGCGACGATGAGAACGCCTATCAAGGCCATGCCGCCGGTGGCCAGGAACAATCCGGAAAGCCCGAACATGCCGGTGATCACCGGGCCGACAACCATGGCGATGGCGAACGACAGACCAATGGTCATGCCGATCATGGCCATGGCCTTGGTGCGGTGCTGTTCGCGGGTCAGGTCGGAGAGCAGCGCCATGACTGCCGCGGAAATGGCGCCAGCCCCCTGCAGGATACGTCCGGCAATGATTCCCCAGATCGAATCCGCGTTCGCCGCCACCACGCTGCCGATCGCAAAGATGATCAAGCCGAAATAAATGACCGGTCGCCGGCCGATACGGTCGGAAATGATCCCGAACGGTATCTGCAACACCGCCTGGGTCAGGCCGTAGGCGCCAATCGCCAGACCGATCAGTGCAGGGCTCGCGCCTGCCAGGTCCATGCCGTAGGTTGCCAGAACCGGCAAGACCATGAACATGCCAAGCATGCGGAACGCAAACACCAGGGCCAGACCGCCTGCTGCGCGGGTCTCGCCGCTACTCATACGCTCGCTGTGGGTATCGTGCATGGAATAACCTCGTGTGAACCGGCGGCGATTCTACCAGTCCCATCGTTGTACAGCACATACGCGACGCTTTGCCGCGTGATGGCTCGGAGCCGTATACTCCGTCGTTTATGCCCGCCAAGCGAGGCCGCAGTGGACAAGATCCTGATACGTGGGGCACGAACCCACAACCTGAAAAATATTGACCTGACACTTCCCCGCGACAAACTGATCGTTATCACCGGGCTCTCCGGCTCAGGCAAGTCTTCGCTGGCTTTCGATACGCTGTACGCCGAAGGGCAACGCCGCTATGTCGAATCGCTGTCGGCCTATGCCCGCCAGTTTCTGTCGATGATGGAAAAACCGGACGTCGATACGATCGAAGGTCTGTCGCCGGCGATTTCCATCGAGCAGAAGTCTACTTCACATAACCCGCGCTCGACCGTGGGTACGATTACCGAAATTTACGACTACCTGCGTCTTTTGTATGCGCGCGTCGGCCAGCCTCGCTGCCCCGACCACGATATTCCGCTGGAAGCCCAGACGGTCAGCCAGATGGTCGACCTGGTGCTGAGTCAGCCTGAGGGCAGCAAATTGATGCTGCTTGCGCCGGTTATCCGCGAGCGCAAGGGTGAGCATCTTTCGGTTTTCGAAGAGCTGCGCGCGCAAGGCTTTGTCCGGGCGCGAGTCAACGGCAAGCTGTGCGAGCTGGATGAGCTGCCGAAGCTGGACAAGCAGAAGAAGCACTCGATCGATGTGGTCGTGGACCGTTTCAAGGTCCGCGCCGACCTGCAGCAGCGCCTGGCCGAGTCCTTCGAGACCGCCCTGAAGCTGGCCGACGGTATCGCCCTGGTGGCGCCGATGGACGACGAGCCGGGCGAGGAAGTGATCTTCTCTGCCCGCTTCGCCTGCCCTATCTGTGGCCATGCGATCAGCGAGCTGGAACCGAAGCTGTTCTCCTTCAACAACCCGGCTGGCGCCTGCCCGACCTGCGACGGTCTGGGCGTGAAGCAGTTCTTCGATATCAAGCGGCTGGTGAATGCCGAACTGACGCTTGCCGAAGGCGCAATACGAGGCTGGGACAGGCGTAATGTCTATTACTTCCAGATGCTCGGCTCGCTCTCCAAGCACTATGGCTTCAGCCTGGAAATGCCATTCAAGCAGATCCCCGCCGACATGCAGAAGATTCTGCTCAACGGCAGTGGCTCGCAGAGTGTCGATTTCCGCTACCTCAATGACCGTGGCGATATCGTCAAGCGTGCGCACCCGTTTGAAGGCATCGTGCCGAATCTGGAGCGTCGCTATCGGGAAACCGAATCGGCTACGGTCCGCGAAGAGCTGGCCAAGTTCCTGGGCACACAGCCCTGCCCTGACTGCCGAGGCACTCGCCTGCGTCGCGAAGCGCGCCATGTGTGGGTGGGTGAAAAGACTCTGCCAGCAGTCACCAGTCTGCCGATTGGCGACGCGACGCATTACTTCGAAACGCTCAAGCTGACCGGACGACGTGGCGAGATCGCCGACAAGATTCTCAAGGAAATCCGTGAGCGTCTGCAGTTTCTGGTCAACGTGGGCCTGGACTACCTGACCCTGGATCGTAGCGCAGACACCCTGTCCGGCGGCGAAGCACAGCGTATCCGTCTGGCCAGCCAGATCGGTGCGGGGCTGGTCGGGGTGATGTACATCCTCGATGAGCCGTCCATCGGTCTGCACCAGCGCGACAACGATCGTTTGCTGGGCACACTCAAGCACCTGCGCGACATCGGCAATACGGTGATTGTGGTCGAGCACGATGAAGATGCGATTCGCCTGGCCGACTACGTGGTCGACATCGGCCCGGGGGCCGGCGTGCATGGTGGTCATATTGTCGCCGAAGGTACGCCGGACGAGGTGATGTCGCATCCCGACTCGCTGACCGGCAAATACCTGTCAGGGCGCGTGAAGATTGCCGTTCCCGCCAAGCGCACCCCGCGTAACAAGAAGCTCTCGCTGACCCTCAAGGGCGCGCGTGGCAACAACCTGCAAAACGTCAATCTCGACATCCCGATCGGCCTGCTGACCTGCGTGACGGGTGTTTCCGGATCGGGCAAGTCGACGCTGATCAACAACACGCTGTTCCCGCTGAGCGCTACGGCGCTGAACGGCGCCACGACGCTGGAAGCGGCTACGCACGACAGCATCAACGGCCTGCAGCATCTGGACAAGGTGGTGGACATCGACCAGAGCCCTATCGGTCGTACGCCGCGCTCCAACCCGGCGACCTACACCGGGCTGTTCACGCCGATTCGCGAGCTGTTCGCCGGGGTTCCGGAATCACGCTCGCGGGGCTATGGTCCGGGGCGGTTCTCGTTCAACGTCAAGGGCGGCCGCTGCGAGGCGTGCCAGGGCGACGGGCTGATCAAGGTCGAGATGCACTTTTTGCCAGACATCTACGTGCCCTGCGACGTGTGCAAGAGCAAGCGTTACAACCGCGAAACGCTTGAGGTCAAGTACAAGGGCAAGAACGTCCACGAAGTGCTGGAAATGACCATCGAGGAAGCGCGTGAGTTCTTCGACGCCGTTCCGGCACTGGCGCGCAAGCTGCAAACCCTTATGGATGTAGGACTTTCCTATATCAAGCTAGGGCAATCGGCGACGACCTTGTCAGGCGGTGAAGCGCAGCGGGTCAAGCTGTCGCGTGAGCTGTCCAAGCGCGACACCGGCAAGACGCTGTACATCCTCGACGAGCCGACCACAGGCCTGCACTTCGCGGATATTCAGCAGCTGCTGGATGTATTGCATCGCCTGCGCGACCACGGCAATACCGTGGTGGTGATCGAGCACAACCTGGATGTGATCAAGACGGCCGACTGGCTGGTGGACCTGGGTCCGGAAGGCGGTTCGCGAGGTGGGCAGATCATTGCGACGGGCACACCTGAACAGGTCGCCGAGATGGAACAGTCCTACACCGGTCATTACCTGAAACCTCTGTTGACCAGAGACAAAGCCTGACGAGTGTGACGAAAACGGGTTCGGCGTCAGTCGAACCCGGATATAAAAAAGCTCCTGTCACGCAAGTGCAGGAGCTTTTTTATGAGCGGTCGAATCAGAACTGCGATTGCAGGTAGTTCTGCAGGCCGATGGACTTGATCAGCCCCATCTGCTGTTCGAGCCAGTAGGTATGGTCTTCTTCGGTATCAGCCAGCTGCACGCGCAGGATTTCTCGGGTCACGTAGTCGCTGTGCAGCTCACAGAGCTCGATACCCTTGCACAGGGCAGCACGTACCTTGTATTCGAGACGCAGATCGCTGGCGAGCATCTCAGGCACTGTGGTGCCGACGTCGAGGTCGTCCGGGCGCATGCGCGGCGTGCCTTCCAGCATCAGGATACGACGCATCAACGCATCAGCGTGTTGCGCCTCTTCTTCCATCTCATGATTGATACGCTCGTAGAGCTTCGAAAAGCCCCAGTCTTCGTACATGCGTGAGTGAACGAAATATTGGTCACGAGCTGCCAGTTCGCCCGTGAGCAACGTGTTGAGATAATCGATTACTTCGGGGTGGCCTTGCATCGCACCAGACTCCTGCTTCAAAGACGATAGTTTGAACCAAGCGCCGCGCGAGGTCACTTAGAAAAACGCAATAAACCGACGAAAAGTGGCGAAATTACGCCGTTAAGAAGCGAAAAACCGCCCAAATGAGGGCGGTTCTGTTTCTCACTTCGACTCAGCCCAGTTTTACGTCCAATGCGCGGGCAATGCCTTCGCCGTAAGCAGGGTCAGCTTTGTAGAAATGCTGCAACTGACGTTGCACGACATCACTGGAAACGCCTGCCATTGCGCCGGCAATATTGCCAATCAACAGGGCTTGCTGATCAGCGCTCATCAGGTTGAACAACTTGCCTGCCTGACTGTAGTAATCGCCGTCTACTCGATGATCATGACGATCTGCTGCACCGTTCAGAGACAGCGCAGGCTCCGCGTAGCGCGGATTCTCTTTCGGCGCATCCGAGTAGCTGTTCGGTTCATAGTTTGGCGTCGCACCGCCATTGGTGCCGAAGGCCATCGCCCCGTCACGCTGATAGCTGTGCACCGGACTCTTGGGCGCATTGATCGGCAACTGCTGGTGGTTGGTACCTACGCGATAGCGATGCGCATCAGCATAGGCAAATACGCGCCCTTGCAACATGCGGTCTGGCGAAAGGCCAACGCCTGGCACCATGTTGCTTGGGCCAAACGCGGCCTGCTCGACTTCGGCAAAGTAGTTGAGCGGGTTACGGTTCAACTCCAGCTCGCCCACCTCGATCAGCGGGTATTCTTTCTGCGACCAGGTCTTGGTCACGTCGAACGGGTTTTCATGATGATTCGCCGCCTGAGCTTCGGTCATCAACTGGATGCACACCTGCCACTTGGGGAAGTCGCCCTTCTCGATGGCAGTGAACAGATCGCGCTGAGCGTAATCAGGATCAGTACCGGCAATGCGCGCAGCCTCTGCGGGCGTCAGATTCTTGATCCCCTGGCGGGTCTTGTAATGCCACTTCACCCAATGACGCTCACCTGCTGCACTGATGAGGCTATAGGTGTGGCTGCCGAAGCCGTGCATGTGACGGTAGCCGTCCGGAATGCCACGATCGGAGAACAGAATAGTGACCTGGTGCAGCGCTTCAGGCGAGTGCGACCAGAAATCCCACATCATCTGAGGGCTCTTCAGATTGGTCTGCGGCAGGCGCTTCTGAGTGTGAATGAAATCAGGGAATTTCAGGGGGTCACGGATAAAAAACACCGGCGTGTTGTTACCGACGATGTCCCAGTTACCTTCCTCGGTGTAAAACTTGATCGCAAAGCCACGAGGGTCACGCTCGGTATCAGCCGAACCACGCTCGCCGCCTACGGTGGAGAAGCGCAGGAAAATCGGCGTCTGCTTGCCAACCGTGTCGAACAGCCTGGCGCTGGTATATTGGCTGATGTCGCGGGTCACGGTGAACGTACCATGAGCACCCGACCCCTTGGCGTGCACGCGACGCTCCGGGATGTTTTCACGGTTGAAGTGGGCAAGCTTTTCGATCAGATGGAAATCATCGAGCAATAGAGGACCACGTGGGCCTGCCGAACGGGAGTTCTGATTGTCTGCGACGGGGGCACCGCTGGCGGTCGTAAGGGTCTTCTGGCTCATCTACATCTTCCTCTGGTGTGTATAGCCGGCTGATCGGCTTGAGAAGAAGTATTGTCGAAAGCTATTGCAGCGTCGAATTCATTAAATCATGACTATCGATAGCAATTCTTAATTCCGGAAAACAAAAAACCGGGCACTGGGCCCGGTTTTATGTTCAAACTGATGTCTTATTCAGCAGCTTCTACAGAGCCACCGATAGGACGATCAACCAGCTCGACGTACGCCATTGGCGCGTTGTCGCCAGCGCGGAAACCGCACTTGAGGATGCGCAGGTAGCCGCCCTGACGGGTTGCATAGCGCTTGCCCAGATCGTTGAACAGTTTGCCGACGATTTCTTTCGAACGAGTACGGTCGAAAGCCAGACGACGGTTGGCAACGCTGTCTTCCTTGGCCAGGGTGATCAGCGGCTCGGCAACGCGGCGCAGTTCCTTGGCTTTCGGCAGGGTAGTTTTGATCAGCTCGTGCTCGAACAGCGACACCGCCATGTTTTGGAACATGGCTTTGCGGTGAGAGCTGGTACGGCTCAGGTGACGTCCACTTTTACGATGACGCATGGTTCATTCCTTACCAAACTCGCGTTCGGTGATTACGACGATCAGGCCGTAGCCTTGTCGTCCTTCTTAAGACTTGCCGGCGGCCAGTTGTCGAGGCGCATGCCGAGGGAGAGACCACGAGAAGCCAGAACGTCCTTGATCTCGGTCAAGGATTTCTTGCCCAGGTTCGGAGTCTTCAACAGCTCTACTTCGGTGCGCTGAATCAGATCGCCGATGTAGTAGATGTTCTCCGCCTTAAGGCAGTTGGCCGAACGCACGGTCAGTTCCAAATCGTCAACCGGACGAAGCAGGATCGGATCGATCTCGTCTTCCTGTTCGATTACCACTGGTTCGCTGTCGCCTTTGAGGTCGACGAACGCAGCCAACTGCTGTTGCAGAATGGTTGCAGCGCGACGGATAGCCTCTTCAGGGTCCAGAGTACCGTTGGTTTCCAGATCAATAACCAGCTTGTCCAGGTTAGTACGCTGTTCGACACGGGCGTTTTCCACCACGTATGCGATACGGCGAACCGGGCTGAACGAAGAGTCAAGCTGCAAGCGACCAATGCTGCGGCTTTCGTCTTCATCGCTTTGACGCGAGTCTGCCGGCTCATAACCACGACCACGAGCTACAGTGAGCTTCATGTTCAAGACGCCGTTAGACGCCAGGTTAGCGATTACGTGATCGGGGTTAACGATCTCGACATCATGATCCAGCTGAATATCGGCAGCGGTAACCACCCCCGAACCCTTCTTCGACAAGGTCAGCGTAACTTCGTCTCGACCGTGCAGCTTGATAGCCAGACCTTTAAGGTTCAACAGGATTTCAATGACGTCTTCCTGTACACCTTCGATGGCGCTGTACTCATGGAGTACACCGTCAATCTCGGCCTCGACTACTGCACAGCCGGGCATGGAGGACAACAAAATGCGGCGAAGCGCGTTGCCCAGGGTATGGCCGAAACCACGCTCGAGAGGCTCGAGAGTGATTTTGGCGCGGGTTGGACTGACAACCTGCACATCAATGTGGCGGGGTGTCAGGAACTCATTTACCGAAATCTGCATGGATGCACCTATTTTCTAGCCCTTACTTGGAGTAGAGCTCGACAATCAGGCTTTCGTTGATGTCGGCGGATAGATCACTGCGAGCTGGAACGTTCTTGAAAACGCCCGATTTCTTCTCAGTGTCTACTTCTACCCATTCTACGCGGCCACGTTGGGCACACAGATCGAGAGCCTGGACAATACGCAGCTGATTCTTAGCTTTTTCGCGGATAGCAACAACGTCGCCAGCACGAACCTGATAAGAAGGAACGTTAACGGTTTTGCCGTTTACGCTGACCGACTTGTGCGAAACCAATTGACGGGATTCGGCACGCGTCGAGCCGAAGCCCATGCGGTATACAACGTTGTCCAGACGGCATTCGAGCAGTTGCAGCAGGTTCTCGCCTGTTGCACCTTTCTTGCCGGCGGCTTCTTTGTAGTAGCCGCTGAACTGACGCTCGAGAACGCCGTAGATACGACGGACTTTTTGCTTTTCACGCAGCTGAGTACCGTAATCGGACTGGCGACCACGACGTTGGCCGTGGATACCTGGAGCTGCTTCGATGTTGCACTTGGATTCGATAGCGCGAACGCCGCTCTTCAGAAAGAGATCGGTGCCTTCACGACGAGCAAGTTTGCATTTTGGACCAATGTAACGAGCCATTTCTTACAGTCTCCTGGATTACACGCGGCGCTTCTTCGGCGGACGGCACCCGTTGTGCGGGATTGGCGTCACGTCGGTGATGCTGGCGATCTTATAGCCACAGCCGTTCAATGCACGGACAGCGGATTCACGACCTGGGCCTGGACCCTTGACATTGACGTCGAGGTTCTTCAGACCGTACTCCAGCGCAGCTTGACCAGCACGTTCAGCAGCTACTTGAGCAGCGAACGGGGTGGACTTGCGCGAACCACGGAAACCCGAACCGCCGGAGGTAGCCCACGAAAGAGCGTTACCTTGACGATCGGTAATGGTGACGATTGTGTTGTTAAACGACGCGTGGATGTGGGCGATGCCATCAACCACTGTCTTTTTAACTTTTTTACGAGGACGAGCAGCAGGTTTTGCCATGACTAAATTCCTGTCGTTGCGCTGGTGCGATTACTTGCGGATCGGCTTACGCGGACCTTTGCGAGTACGCGCGTTGGTCTTGGTACGCTGACCGCGCACTGGAAGACCACGACGATGACGCAGACCGCGGTAGCAGCCCAGGTCCATCAAGCGCTTGATTTTCATGTTGATTTCGCGACGCAGGTCACCTTCAGTGGTGAACTTCGCCACTTCGCCACGCAGCTGTTCAATCTGCTCGTCGCTCAGATCTTTGATTTTCACCGCCGGATTTACGCCGGTGGTTGCACAAATTTTCTGTGCGGTGGTGCGACCAACACCATAGATGTAGGTCAACGAGATAACAGTATGCTTGTTATCTGGAATGTTAACGCCTGCAATACGGGCCATTCAGTGGGACTCCAATTGACAGCTACCTACGCCCCGGAAGCCAAGAAATAGGGCGCGAGATAATATCGCTGTAGTAACAAATAATCAACCCAGCAGCGCACTAGCTGCTGGGCTTAAGCACAAATCACAATCAGCCTTGGCGCTGCTTATGACGTGGTTCCGCGCTGCAAATTACTCGAACCACACCTTCGCGGCGGATAATCTTGCAGTTACGGCACAGCTTTTTCACCGATGCACGAACTTTCATCACCAACTCCTCGAACCTTAGGGGTGCTTCAGCGCAGCATACCGCCGCTGCCACCGTAGCCCTTCAGGTTGGCTTTCTTCATCAGGGATTCATACTGGTGCGAAACGAGGTGAGATTGCACTTGCGACATAAAGTCCATCACAACCACGACCACGATCAGCAACGAGGTCCCGCCAAGGTAGAACGGTACGTTTGCCGCGACCACCAGAAACTGGGGAAGCAGACACACGGCCGTCATATATAGAGCACCGAACATGGTCAAGCGAGTCAAAACGCCATCAATGTAGCGCGCCGACTGCTCGCCTGGACGAATACCCGGAATAAAGGCACCGGACTTCTTCAGGTTTTCCGCTACGTCTTTCGGATTGAACATCAACGCCGTATAGAAGAAGCAGAAGAAAATAATCCCTGCACTAAACAGCAGAATATTCAACGGCTGACCAGGAGCGATCGACTGCGAGATGTCCTGCAACCAGCCCAGACCTTCAGACTGACCGAACCAGGACCCCAACGAAGCCGGGAACAGCAAAATGCTGCTCGCGAAAATGGCCGGTATCACACCAGCCATGTTCACTTTCAGCGGCAAGTGGCTTGTCTGCGCAGCGAAGACCTTGCGGCCCTGCTGACGCTTGGCGTAGTGAACGGCGATTCGACGCTGACCACGCTCAATGAACACCACAAAACCGATGATCGCTACCGCCAGCAAACCGATTGCAACCAGAGCGAAGATATTGATATCACCCTGACGTGCAGACTCGAAAGACTGCCCTATTGCTCTCGGAAGACCGGCGACGATACCTGCGAAAATCAACATCGAGATACCGTTGCCGACACCGCGCTCGGTGATCTGCTCGCCCAGCCACATCATGAACATCGCACCTGCCACGAAGGTAGTTACGGCCACAAAGTGGAAACCCAGGTCCCCAGAAAACGCGACGCCCTGACTCGCCAGACCAACGGACATGCCGATAGCTTGGACCAGAGCCAGGACAACGGTGCCATAGCGGGTGTACTGGCTTATCTTGCGACGGCCAGCTTCACCTTCCTTCTTCAACTGCTCCAGCTGCGGGCTGACGGCGGTCATCAACTGCATGATGATCGATGCCGAAATGTACGGCATGATCCCCAATGCAAAGATGCTCATCCGTTCCAGCGCGCCACCGGAAAACATGTTGAACAAGCTAAGAATGGTCCCCTCATTCTGTCGAAACAGTTCTGCGAGTCGGTCCGGGTTGATACCTGGAACCGGGATGTGTGCGCCTATTCGGTAGACGATAATCGCCAGGAACAGAAAACGCAGACGAGCCCAGAGTTCAGACATACCGCCTTTGCCGAGCGCTGAGAGAGCACCTTGCTTAGCCATTTATTCCTCGAACTTGCCGCCAGCTGCTTCGATAGCCGCACGCGCACCTTTGGTGGCGGCGATACCCTTGATAGTGACAGCGCGAGTAACTTCGCCCGACAGCATGATTTTCACACGCTGAACGTTCTGGTTAATCACGTTGGCATCTTTCAGGGACTGCACAGTTACGATGTCGCCTTCCACTTTAGCCAGCTCGGACAAACGCACTTCTGCGCGATCCATGGCCTTCAGGGAAACGAAACCGAATTTTGGCAGGCGACGATGCAGCGGCTGTTGGCCGCCCTCAAAGCCCGGAGCAATGGTGCCACCGGAGCGGGAGCTTTGACCTTTGTGGCCACGGCCACCGGTCTTGCCCAAACCGCTACCGATACCACGGCCCGGACGATGCTTTTCGCGACGGGAACCCGGCGCTGGACTCAGATCATTGAGTTTCATCGATTAACCCTCGACTCGCAGCATGTAGTAAGCCTTGTTGATCATCCCGCGATTTTCGGGAGTATCCAGGACTTCTACAGTGTGACCGATGCGACGCAGACCCAAACCCTTAATGCACAATCTGTGATTAGGGATGCGGCCGGTCATGCTTTTGATCAGCGTTACTTTAACGGTAGCCATGATCAGATGATCTCCTCAACACGCTTGCCACGTTTGGCAGCGATCGACTCAGGAGACTGCATGCCCTTCAAACCCTTGAACGTAGCGTGAACCACGTTTACCGGGTTAGTCGAACCGTAGCACTTGGCCAATACGTTCTGGACACCAGCAACTTCCAGCACTGCGCGCATTGCGCCGCCAGCGATGATACCGGTACCTTCAGAAGCAGGCTGCATGTACACCTTGGAGGCGCCATGAGCAGACTTCATTGCGTACTGCAGGGTAGTGCCGTTCAGATCAACCTGAATCATGTTGCGACGAGCAGCTTCCATCGCTTTCTGGATCGCAGCAGGCACTTCACGTGACTTGCCACGGCCGAAGCCAACGCGCCCTTTACCATCACCCACTACGGTCAACGCAGTGAAAGTGAAGATACGGCCGCCTTTTACGGTTTTGGCCACGCGGTTAACTTGAACCAGCTTCTCGATGTAGCCTTCGTCGCGTTTTTGGTCGTGATTTGACATAACTTAGAACTCCAGCCCGCCTTCACGAGCAGCATCAGCCAGCGCTTTGACACGGCCGTGGTACTTGAAGCCAGAACGGTCGAAAGCGACTTGCGATACACCCGCGGCTTTCGCGCGCTCGGCGACCAGCTTGCCAACCTTAGTGGCCGCGTCGATGTTGCCAGTGGCGCCATCACGCAGTTCTTTGTCCAAAGTCGAGGCGCTTGCCAGGACTTTGCTGCCGTCGGCCGAGATGACCTGGGCATAAATGTGCTGCGAAGAGCGGTGCACGCAGAGACGCACGACTTCCAGCTCGTGCATTTTCAGGCGTGCTTTGCGAGCGCGACGCAGTCGGGTAACTTTTTTGACGGTCATTTGCTATGCCCTACTTCTTCTTGGCTTCTTTACGGCGGACGACTTCGTCTGCGTAACGCACACCTTTGCCTTTGTAAGGCTCAGGACGGCGGAAGTCGCGGATCTCAGCGGCCACTTGACCAACCAACTGCTTATCGATACCGCGAATCAGGATATCGGTCTGGCTGGGGGTCTCAGCGGTGATGCCATTCGGCAATTCGTAGTCCACTGGGTGCGAGAAGCCAAGTGCAAGGTTCAGTACCGTGCCTTTTGCTTGCGCCTTGTAACCAACACCGACCAGCTGGAGCTTGCGCTCGAAGCCTTGGCTTACGCCTTGGACCATGTTGTTTACCAGTGCACGAGTGGTGCCTGCCATTGCGCGGGTTTGTTGATCGCCATTGCGAGCAGCGAAACGCAGCTCACCAGCTTCTTCAACAATCTCAACGGACGAATGGATGTTCAGTTCTAGAGTGCCCTTGGCACCCTTCACCGAAAGCAGCTGGCCGACGAGTTTGACTTCGACGCCGGATGGCAGCTTAACGGGGTTCTTAGCGACGCGTGACATGCTTATCCCCCCTTAGAACACAGTGCAAAGCACTTCGCCACCGACACCGGCAGCGCGCGCAGCACGATCCGTCATCACACCTTTACTGGTGGAGACGATAGACACACCAAGACCGCCACGAACTTTCGGCAGATCATCGGAGGACTTGTACTGACGCAAGCCTGGGCGGCTGACGCGCTTAACCTCTTCGATGACCGGACGGCCTTCGAAGTACTTAAGCTCGATGGACAGCGAGGATTTAACTTCGCTGCTGATCTGATAACCCGCAATGTAGCCTTCGTCCTTCAGGACTTTTGCTACAGCAACCTTCAACGTGGAAGATGGCATGCTTACGACGGGCTTTTCAGCCATCTGGGCATTACGGATACGAGTTAGCATGTCCGCTAACGGGTCCTGCATACTCATGGGCTAGACGCTCCTAAAACAAAATAATTAGCCTTGCGGCTACAGCTTGATCGCCGAGAACTTCCGGCCAAGTAAAAACACGGGCTCAGGCGAGCCGGCAATTCTAGTCCTACGCCGGAAATGAATCAAGCCCCAATAGGGGCTTGATTCAAATTCAGGCTCCATCCCGACCGGTGACTTGCGTAACCGGCGGGAGGGCGCGAGAGGTGTCGCCTTACCAGCTGGCTTTGACCAGACCTGGAACGTCGCCACGCATGGCTGCTTCACGCAGCTTGTTACGGCCAAGGCCGAACTTGCGGTAGACGCCGTGTGGACGACCAGTGATGCGGCAACGGTTACGCATGCGCGCAGCGCTTGCGTCACGTGGTTGCTTCTGCAGGGCTACGGTAGCTTCCCAACGCGCTTCTGGACTTGCGTTCAGATCGACGATGATAGCTTTCAGCTCTGCACGCTTCTTGGCGTACTTGGCAACAGTGAGCTGACGCTTCAGCTCACGGTTTTTCATGCTCATCTTGGCCATTGTCCTACTCCAATCAGTTGCGGAACGGGAATTTGAAAGCACGCAGCAATGCGCGACCTTCATCATCGTTCTTGGCAGTGGTGGTCAGGGTGATGTCCAGACCGCGAAGAGCATCGATCTTGTCGTAGTCAATTTCCGGGAAAATGATCTGCTCTTTGACGCCCATGCTGTAGTTACCACGACCATCGAAGGACTTGGCATTCAGGCCGCGGAAGTCGCGAACCCGAGGCAGGGAGATCGACAGCAGACGATCCAGGAATTCGTACATACGATCGCGGCGCAGAGTCACTTTGACACCGATCGGCCAACCTTCACGGACTTTAAAGCCAGCGATGGATTTCCGAGCGTAAGTCACAACGACTTTTTGACCGGTGATCTTTTCCAGGTCAGCAACAGCGTGCTCGATGACTTTCTTGTCGCCGATCGCTTCGCCCAGACCCATGTTCAGGGTGATTTTGGTAACGCGCGGAACTTCCATCACGTTCGAAAGCTTAAGTTCTTCCTTAAGTTTCGGAGCGATTTCCTTCCGGTAAATCTCTTTTAGTCGTGCCATGGTCTTCTACCTAGCAGTGTTCAAGCATCAACCGCTTTTTGGGTCGACTTGAAGACACGAATTTTCTTGCCGTCTTCAACTTTGAAACCAACGCGGTCAGCCTTGTTGGTTGCGCCGTTGAAAATGGCGACGTTGGAAGCGTGCATTGGCGCTTCTTTCTCGACGATACCGCCCTGTACGCCCGACATCGGGTTTGGCTTGGTATGACGCTTCACCAGGTTGATCCCACCAACGACCAAACGGTCGTCAGCGAGAACCTTGAGCACCTTACCGCGCTTACCTTTGTCTTTGCCGGCGATCACGATGATCTCGTCGTCACGACGAATCTTTTGCATGTCGGATCTCCTTAGAGCACTTCTGGGGCGAGCGAGACGATCTTCATGAACTTCTCAGTACGAAGTTCACGGGTCACTGGCCCAAAGATACGGGTACCGATCGGCTCTTGCTTGTTGTTCAACAGAACAGCAGCGTTGCCATCGAAGCGGATGATGGAGCCGTCTGCACGACGAACACCGTGGCGAGTGCGGACTACAACTGCAGTCATCACCTGGCCTTTCTTCACCTTGCCGCGAGGAATTGCTTCCTTGACGGTTACTTTGATGATGTCACCGATACCAGCGTAACGACGATGGGAGCCACCCAGCACCTTGATGCACATAACGCGGCGTGCGCCGCTGTTATCGGCCACATCGAGCATGGATTGAGTCTGAATCATATAATTTCTCCGACCCCTAGCCCTTAGACTTCCACAGCGCGTTCGAGGATATCAACCAACGCCCAAGACTTGGTCTTGGCTACCGGACGAGTTTCACGAATAGTGACCTTGTCGCCGATATGGCATTGATTGGTTTCGTCGTGCGCGTGCAGCTTAGTCGAACGCTTAACGTATTTACCGTAGATCGGGTGCTTTACGCGACGCTCGATCAGAACGGTGATGGTCTTGTCCATCTTGTCGCTGACAACACGGCCAGTCAGCGTACGGACAGTTTTTTCGGCTTCAGCCATGATTACTTACCTGCCTGCTGGTTGAGCACAGTTTTCACGCGAGCGATGTCACGCTTAACTTGCGAGAGCAGATGAGACTGCCCCAACTGGCCAGTTGCCTTCTGCATACGCAGATTGAACTGGTCGCGCAGCAGGCCGAGCAGTTGCTCGTTCAGCTGCTGTGCTGATTTTTCACGAAGTTCATTCGCTTTCATCACATCACCGTCCGCTTAACAAAGGAGGTGGCGAGCGGCAGCTTTGCAGCAGCCAGGGCGAAAGCCTCACGCGCCAGCTCTTCAGTAACACCCTCGATTTCATACAGGACTTTGCCTGGCTGAATCTGGGCAACCCAGTACTCCACGTTACCCTTACCTTTACCCATCCGAACTTCGAGTGGCTTTTTGGTTACAGGCTTGTCCGGGAACACACGGATCCAGATCTTGCCGCCACGTTTAACGTGACGGGTCAGAGCACGACGCGCTGACTCGATCTGACGAGCGGTGAGACGACCACGAGCTACAGACTTCAGCGCGAACTCGCCGAAGCTGACTTTGCTACCGCGCAGTGCCAGACCACGGTTGTGGCCGGTCATCTGCTTGCGGAACTTCGTACGCTTTGGTTGCAACATTTGGCGTACCCCTTACTTAGCAGCTTTTTTACGAGGCGCTGGTGCTTGTGGTTTCAGTTCTTCTTGGCGACCACCAATTACTTCGCCTTTGAAGATCCAAACCTTTACACCGATCACACCGTAAGTGGTGTGAGCTTCGTAGTTGGCATAGTCGATGTCGGCACGCAGGGTGTGCAGTGGCACACGACCTTCGCGATACCATTCAGTACGTGCGATTTCAGCACCGCCGAGACGACCGCTCACTTGGATTTTGATGCCTTTGGCACCAATGCGCATGGCGTTCTGAACAGCGCGCTTCATAGCGCGACGGAACATTACGCGACGCTCCAGCTGCTGAGCTACGCTCTGCGCAACCAGCATACCGTCGAGCTCCGGCTTACGGATCTCTTCGATATTGATGTGCACAGGCACACCCATTTGCTTGGTCAGGTCCTGACGCAGTTTCTCAACATCTTCACCTTTCTTCCCGATAACGATACCTGGACGAGCGGTGTGGATGGTGATACGTGCTGTCTGAGCCGGACGATGGATATCGATACGGCTGACGGACGCGCTTTTTAATTTGTCTTGGAGGTACTCACGCACTTTCAGATCAGCGAACAAATAGTCCGCATAAGTCCGACCGTCTGCGTACCAGACGGAGGTGTGCTCCTTGACGATTCCCAGGCGAATGCCAATGGGATGTACTTTCTGACCCATCTCTTCGACTCCGTTACTTGTCAGCAACCTTGACAGTGATATGGCAAGACCGCTTGACGATGCGATCAGCACGGCCTTTAGCACGTGGCATGATGCGCTTCAGCGAACGCCCTTCGTTGACGAAAACGGTGGAGACCTTGAGGTCATCAACGTCTGCGCCTTCGTTATGCTCGGCGTTGGCTACAGCCGACTCCAGCACTTTCTTCAGGATCTCGGCGGCTTTCTTACTGCTGAAAGCCAACAGGTTGAGCGCTTCGCCCACCTTCTTCCCGCGGATCTGGTCGGCGACCAAGCGGGCTTTCTGGGCGGAGATTCGAGCGCCCGACAACTTAGCGGCTACTTCCATCGTTCCTTACCCCTTAACGCTTGGCTTTCTTGTCTGCCACGTGCCCACGATATGTGCGGGTACCGGCAAACTCGCCTAGTTTATGGCCGACCATGTCTTCGTTCACGAGAACTGGAACATGTTGGCGACCGTTATGCACTGCAATGGTCAAACCGACCATTTGTGGCAGGATCATCGAACGACGCGACCAGGTCTTAACTGGTTTGCGATCGTTCTTTTCCGCCGCCACTTCGATCTTCTTCAGTAGGTGAAGATCAATAAAAGGACCTTTTTTCAGAGAACGTGGCACTGTCGTATCCCTCTATTTACTTGCGACGACGGACGATCATTTTGTCGGTACGCTTATTACCACGAGTCTTCGCGCCCTTAGTCGGGAAGCCCCACGGCGATACCGGATGACGACCACCAGAGGTACGACCTTCACCACCACCATGTGGGTGGTCAACCGGGTTCATGGCAACACCACGAACGGTTGGGCGAACGCCACGCCAGCGTTTGGCACCCGCTTTACCCAGCGAACGAAGGCTGTGCTCGGAGTTCGAGACTTCGCCCAGCGTTGCACGGCACTCAGACAGTACTTTACGCATTTCACCGGAGCGAAGACGCAGGGTCACGTACACACCTTCACGAGCGATCAGCTGTGCCGAGGCACCAGCGGAACGAGCGATCTGTGCGCCTTTGCCTGGCTTCAGTTCGATGCCGTGTACGGTGCTACCAACTGGAATGTTGCGCAGTTGAAGAGCGTTGCCCGGCTTGATTGGTGCCAGAGCACCTGCAATTAGCTGGTCGCCAGCACTCACGCCTTTAGGGGCGATGATGTAGCGGCGCTCGCCGTCTGCGTAAAGCAGCAGAGCAATGTGAGCAGTACGGTTTGGATCGTATTCGATACGCTCGACGGTGGCAGCGATGCCATCCTTGTCGTTGCGACGGAAGTCGACCAGACGATAATGCTGTTTATGGCCACCACCGATATGACGGGTAGTAATACGACCATTGTTGTTACGACCACCAGACTTCGATTTTTTCTCGAGCAGCGGTGCGTGAGGAGCGCCTTTATGCAGCTCCTGGTTGACCACCTTGACCACAAAACGGCGGCCAGGGGAAGTCGGTTTGCATTTAACGATTGCCATGATGCACCCCTTCCTTACTCAGCACTGCTGCTGAAATCGAGATCTTGGCCTGGCTGAAGGGAGATAACCGCCTTCTTCCAGTCATTACGCTTGCCCAGACCGCGAGCAGTGCGCTTGCTCTTACCCAGAACATTCAGGGTAGTAACACGCTCTACTTTCACGCTGAACAGGCTTTCGACGGCCTTCTTGATTTCCAGCTTGGTTGCGTCAGTAGCAACCTTGAAAACGAACTGACCTTTTTTGTCTGCAAGAACCGTAGCCTTCTCGGAAACGTGCGGGCCAAGCAGAACTTTAAATACGCGTTCCTGGTTCATCCCAGCAGCTCCTCGAATTTCTTCACGGCCGACACAGTGATCAACACTTTGTCGTATGCGATCAGACTAACTGGATCGGAACCTTGAACGTCACGTACATCAACGTGCGGCAGGTTACGAGCAGCCAGGTACAGATTCTGGTCAACAGCGTCAGACACGATCAGGACGTCAGTCAGGCCCATGCCAGTCAGCTTGTTCAGCAAATCTTTGGTTTTCGGTGCTTCAACAGCGAAGTCCTGAACCACGACCAGACGATCAGTACGAACCAGTTCAGCAAGGATGGAGCGCAGAGCAGCGCGATACATCTTCTTGTTGAGCTTCTGAGTATGATCCTGAGGACGAGCTGCGAAAGTGGTACCGCCGCCACGCCAGATTGGGCTACGGATAGTACCGGCACGAGCACGGCCAGTACCTTTCTGACGCCAAGGGCGCTTACCGCCACCACGAACGTCGGAACGGGTCTTCTGCTGCTTGCTACCCTGACGACCGCCAGCCATGTAGGCCACGACTGCCTGGTGAACCAGCGTCTCGTTGAATTCGCCGCCAAATGTCAGTTCGGAAACTTCGATTGCCTGAGCGTCATTTACATTTAATTGCATGTCAGCTTCCCCTTAACCGCGAGCCTTGGCTGCCGGACGTACAACCAGGTTGCCGCCAGTAGCGCCAGGAACAGCACCCTTGACCAACAACAGATTGCGTTCAGCGTCCACGCGCACTACTTCCAGGGACTGCACGGTCACGCGCTCAGCGCCCATATGACCGGACATTTTTTTGCCCTTGAATACACGACCAGGAGTCTGGCACTGGCCGATAGAGCCCGGGACGCGGTGGGAGACGGAGTTACCGTGGGTATTGTCTTGACCACGGAAATTCCAACGCTTGATCGTACCCTGGAAGCCTTTACCCTTGGACTGACCGGTTACATCAACCAGTTGACCAGCGGCGAAGATTTCAGCGTTGATCTGATCGCCAGCCTGGTAATCGCCTTCTTCAAGACGAAATTCCATGACAGTACGACCGGCGGCAACGTTCGCTTTGGCGAAGTGGCCAGCCTGAGCGGCTGTAACACGCGAAGCGCGACGCTCGCCGACAGTGACTTGCACTGCACGATAGCCATCGGTTTCTTCGGTTTTGAACTGAGTGACGCGATTCGGCTCGATCTCAATGACCGTGACCGGAATGGAGACACCTTCTTCGGTGAAAATACGGGTCATACCGCATTTACGACCGACTACACCAATAGTCATGTTGTAAACCTCATGAGTGTACGGGGCTTTCACCCGCTATGGCCGCCCATTTCAGAGCGTTACACGACTAAGACCCAAGTCTTAGCCGAGGCTGATCTGAACTTCCACACCGGCCGCAAGATCAAGCTTCATAAGCGCATCAACGGTTTTTTCCGTTGGCTGGACAATGTCCAGAACACGCTTGTGAGTACGGATCTCATACTGGTCGCGCGCGTCTTTGTTGACGTGCGGAGAAACCAGAACGGTGAACCGCTCTTTACGAGTCGGCAGTGGAATCGGACCACGCACCTGTGCACCAGTACGTTTCGCGGTTTCCACGATTTCCTGGGTTGATTGGTCGATCAGGCGATGGTCAAAAGCCTTCAACCTGATACGGATTTGCTGGTTTTGCATTGGATTCAGACTCCAGATTGCTGTTCCCACCGAGCGCAATACGCCCGTTAAAAGGAGGCGCAATTCTATAGACGACCTAACAAGGTGTCAACCCAATAAAAAAGCCCCCGCAGTGCGGGGGCTCTTTTTGGGACTCAACGCTTAAGCGATGATTTTGGCTACGACGCCAGCGCCGACGGTACGACCGCCTTCACGGATTGCGAAACGCAGACCATCTTCCATTGCGATTGGCTTGATCAGGGTAACGGAAACTTTAACGTTATCACCTGGCATAACCATTTCTACGCCTTCCGGCAGTTCGCAGCTACCAGTTACGTCGGTAGTACGGAAGTAGAACTGTGGACGGTAGCCTTTGAAGAACGGAGTGTGACGACCGCCTTCTTCTTTGCTCAGAACGTAGATTTCAGCTTCGAACTGAGTGTGCGGCTTGACGCTGCCTGGCTTGACCAGAACCTGGCCACGCTCAACGTCGTCACGCTTGGTACCGCGCAGCAGAACGCCGCAGTTCTCGCCAGCACGACCTTCGTCGAGCAGTTTGCGGAACATTTCAACACCGGTGCAGGTGGTGACGGTAGTGTCACGCAGACCAACGATTTCCAGTGGATCCTGAACCTTGACGATACCGCGCTCAATACGACCAGTCACAACAGTACCGCGACCGGAGATCGAGAATACGTCTTCGATCGGCATCAGGAACGGCTTGTCGGTAACACGAACTGGTTCTGGGATGTAGGAGTCCAGTGTTTCAACCAGTTTACGAACGGCAGTGGTGCCCATTTCGTTGTCGTCTTTACCTTCCAGAGCCATACGAGCAGAACCGATGATGATCGGAGTGTCGTCGCCTGGGAAGTCGTAAGTGCTCAGCAGATCGCGCACTTCCATCTCGACCAGTTCCAGCAGCTCAGCGTCGTCTACCAGGTCAGCCTTGTTCAGGAAGACCACGATGTACGGAACGCCAACCTGACGGGACAGCAGGATGTGCTCACGGGTTTGTGGCATCGGACCATCAGCGGCCGAACAAACCAGAATCGCGCCGTCCATCTGGGCAGCACCAGTGATCATGTTCTTCACGTAGTCAGCGTGACCTGGGCAGTCAACGTGAGCATAGTGACGGATCAACGATTTGTATTCGACGTGCGCGGTGTTGATGGTAATACCACGAGCCTTTTCTTCCGGTGCGCTGTCGATCTTGTCGAATTCAACAGCAGCCGAACCGAAAACTTCGGAGCAGACGCGAGTCAGAGCAGCGGTCAGCGTGGTTTTACCATGGTCAACGTGACCAATGGTGCCAACGTTGACGTGCGGGAGGGAACGATCAAATTTTTCTTTAGCCACGACAAATAACTCCTAGCCTAAAGGCGCTGAATCAGCCTTGTTTTTTGGTTACAGTTTCGACGATGTGCGACGGAGCTGTATTGTATTTTTTGAATTCCATAGAGTAGCTTGCGCGACCCTGAGACATGGAGCGAACGTCGGTCGCATAACCGAACATCTCACCCAACGGAACCTCGGCACGAATTACCTTGCCGGAAACCGTATCTTCCATACCCAGAATCATGCCGCGACGGCGGTTAAGGTCGCCCATCACGTCACCCATATAGTCTTCAGGCGTAACAACCTCTACTGCCATGATCGGCTCAAGCAGCTCACCACCGCCCTTCTGGGCCAGTTGCTTGGTCGCCATGGAAGCAGCCACCTTAAACGCCATCTCGTTCGAGTCGACGTCATGGTAGGAACCATCAAACACGGTAGCCTTCAGGCCGATCAGCGGATAACCGGCAACAACGCCGTTCTTCATCTGCTCTTCGATACCCTTCTGGATAGCCGGGATGTATTCCTTGGGAACAACACCACCTACCACTTCGTTTACGAATTGCAGACCTTCCTGACCTTCGTCAGCAGGTGCAAAACGGATCCAGCAATGACCGAACTGGCCACGACCGCCGGATTGACGAACGAACTTGCCTTCGATTTCACAATTCTTCGTGATGCGCTCACGATAGGAAACCTGAGGCTTGCCGATGTTGGCTTCGACGTTGAACTCACGGCGCATCCGGTCAACCAGGATGTCCAGGTGGAGCTCGCCCATGCCAGAGATGATCGTTTGACCAGTCTCTTCATCAGTTTTGACGCGGAAAGACGGGTCTTCCTGAGCAAGCTTGCCCAGTGCGATACCCATTTTTTCCTGGTCATCCTTGGTCTTTGGCTCAACGGCAACCGAAATAACCGGCTCCGGGAAGTCCATACGAACCAGGATGATTGGCTTGTCAGCGTTGCACAAGGTTTCACCAGTGGTGACGTCCTTCATGCCGATCAAGGCCGCGATGTCACCAGCGCGTACTTCCTTGATTTCTTCACGGGCGTTTGCGTGCATCTGCACCATACGACCCACACGCTCTTTCTTGCCCTTGACCGAGTTGATCACGCCGTCGCCGGATGCCAACACGCCCGAGTAAACGCGGACGAACGTCAAGGTACCCACGAATGGGTCGGTAGCGATCTTGAACGCCAGAGCCGAGAACGGCTCGTTGTCGTCTGCATGACGCTCCATCAGAACTTCTTCGTTATCAGGATCGGAACCCTTGATAGCTGGAATGTCAGTCGGAGCAGGCAGGTAATCGATCACGGCATCGAGAACCAGGGGAACACCCTTGTTCTTGAAGGAAGAACCGCAAACAGCAAGAACGATCTCACCAGCGATAGTACGCTGACGCAGAGCATCCTTGATTTCCTTGTTGGTGAGTTCTTCACCTTCGAGGTACTTGTTCATCAGCTCTTCGTTGGCTTCAGCAGCAGCCTCAACCATGTTACTGCGCCATTCGTCAGCCAGTTCCTGCAATTCGGCAGGGATAGGCTTGCGAACTGGAACCATGCCCTTGTCGGCATCATTCCAGTAGACCGCTTCCATGGACATCAGATCGATCTGACCCTGGAAGTTGTCTTCAGCACCGATAGCCAGCTGGATCGGCACCGGAGTGTGACCCAGACGCTGCTTGATCTGAGCAATTACGCGCAGAAAGTTAGCGCCGGCACGGTCCATCTTGTTCACGTAAACGATACGCGGAACACCGTACTTGTTGGCTTGACGCCATACGGTTTCGGACTGCGGCTCTACGCCAGAAGTGCCACAGAACACAACGACCGCGCCGTCGAGTACACGCAGGGAACGTTCAACTTCAATGGTGAAGTCTACGTGGCCCGGGGTGTCAATGACGTTGAAGCGGTATTGGTCTTTGTGTTGCTTCTCGGAACCCTGCCAGAAGGCAGTAATAGCAGCAGAAGTAATGGTAATACCACGCTCCTGCTCCTGAACCATCCAGTCCGTGGTCGCGGCGCCATCATGCACCTCGCCCATTTTGTGGCTTTTGCCGGTGTAAAAAAGGACGCGCTCGGTGGTGGTGGTTTTACCAGCATCCACGTGAGCGACGATACCAATGTTACGGTAGCGGCCAATCGGAGTAGTACGAGCCATAAAGCCCTCGCAAAATTAGTGACGCTGAAATTAGAAGCGGTAGTGCGAGAAAGCCTTGTTGGCTTCAGCCATACGGTGCACGTCTTCACGCTTCTTGACTGCAGCACCTTTACCTTCGGCGGCGTCCATCAGCTCGCCGGCCAAACGCAGAGCCATAGACTTTTCACCGCGCTTGCGCGCGAAGTCTACCAGCCAGCGCATTGCCAGAGCATTACGACGGGACGGACGAACTTCAACAGGAACCTGGTAAGTAGCACCGCCTACACGGCGCGACTTTACTTCGACCAGCGGAGCGATGGCGTCGAGAGCTTTCTCGAAGATTTCCAGAGGATCGCTGTTCTTGCGTTCTTTAACCTTTTCCAGCGCGCCATAAACGATACGCTCGGCAACGGCTTTCTTGCCGCTCTCCATCACGTGGTTCATGAACTTGGCCAGAATCTGGCTGCCGTATTTTGGATCGTCAAGCACATCGCGCTTGGCTGCTACGCGTCTTCTTGGCATGGATAAGCCCTCAAACGGTCTTCAGGTTAGCTCGGGACCACCATCCAGTTAGGAATGCGCCCGACCTTACTCTTATCGACTCAGAAAAATAGAAATCTGCAATTTCAAACAGAGGCCAAAGACTACTTAGGCTTCTTGGTACCGTATTTCGAGCGACCCTGGTTACGGCCTTTAACGCCGGAAGTATCCAGAGAACCACGAACGGTGTGGTAACGAACACCTGGCAAGTCTTTTACACGACCGCCACGGATCAGTACCACGCTGTGTTCTTGCAGGTTGTGACCTTCACCACCGATGTACGAGGAAACCTCGAAACCGTTGGTCAGGCGCACACGGCAGACTTTACGCAATGCCGAGTTAGGTTTTTTCGGCGTGGTGGTATACACACGAGTGCACACACCGCGACGTTGCGGGCAGTTCTGCAGCGCAGGTACGTCGGATTTCTCGACGATACGCTTACGCGGCTGACGTACCAGCTGGTTGATAGTTGCCATCTACTAGCTCCACTGTTGTCTTGCGACGCTATTGTCTTACAAGAAAAGCAAATGACAGGGCACAGGCCCCGCCAAATTTAGGGGTACAAGAGTCTAAAGAGGATCCCGCCCCCAGTCAAGACAAAGCCCCGACGTCCTCACCGGGCAAACAACACGAAAACGTGCTGTCTGCCAGGTGAAAAATGCCGAGGCTCTGGTCTCAATTACCGCTGGAGTTCAACGCTTCCGTCAGAGCCGCTTCTACTTCGCTCGCGCTGACACGGGTCGGTTTGTCCATTTCACGACGACGCTTGCGCTCGCTGTGATAAGCCAGACCGGTACCGGCCGGGATCAGACGACCCACGACCACGTTTTCCTTCAGGCCGCGCAGGTAATCGCGCTTGCCGGTCACAGCCGCTTCGGTCAGTACGCGGGTTGTCTCCTGGAAGGAGGCCGCGGAGATGAACGACTCGGTAGACAGCGATGCCTTGGTGATACCCAGCAACACGCGAGTGAACTTGGAAACAAACTTGTCTTCCGTGCTCAGACGCTCGTTTTCTACCAGTACGTGAGTCAGCTCCATCTGGTCGCCCTTGATGAAACTGGAATCGCCAGACTCGGCAATTTCAACCTTACGCAGCATCTGACGCAGAATCGTCTCGATGTGCTTGTCGTTGATCTTCACGCCTTGCAGACGGTATACGTCCTGAATCTCGTTGACGATGTACTTGGCCAGCGCACTCACACCCAGCAGACGCAGGATGTCGTGTGGATCGCTCGGGCCGTCGGAGATAACTTCGCCGCGGTTCACTTGCTCGCCTTCGAAGACGTTCAGGTGACGCCACTTCGGAATCAGCTCCTCGTACGGATCGCTACCGTCGTTCGGGGTGATGACCAGACGGCGCTTGCCTTTGGTCTCTTTACCGAATGCGATGGTACCGCTGACTTCTGCAAGGATCGACGCCTCTTTCGGACGACGCGCTTCGAACAGGTCGGCAACACGCGGCAAACCACCGGTGATGTCACGAGTCTTCGACGTTTCCTGCGGAATACGAGCGATAACATCACCGATCGCGATCTGCGCACCGTCAGCAACACCAACAAGGGCGTTAGCCGGCAGGAAGTACTGGGCCGGTACGTCAGTACCTGGCAGCAGCAGATCCTTGCCATCCAGACCAACCATCTTCACAGCAGGACGGATGTCCTTGCCGGCAGCCGGGCGATCTTTGGCGTCGAGCACTTCAATGTTGGTCATACCGGTCAATTCGTCTGTCTGACGCTTGATCGTGATGCCTTCTTCCATGCCTACGTAGGTAACAGTACCTTTCATCTCGGTGACGATTGGGTGAGTGTGCGGATCCCACTTGGCCACGATAGAGCCAGCGTCGACCTTGTCGCCTTCCTTCACCGAAATCACTGCACCGTATGGCAGCTTGTAACGCTCACGCTCACGACCGAAGTCATCTGCGATTGCCAGTTCACCGGAGCGGGATACCGCAACCAGGTGACCGTCAACACGCTCGACGTGCTTCAGGTTGTGCAGGCGGACAGTACCGCCATTCTTCACCTGAACGCTATCGGCTGCCGAGGTCCGGCTTGCCGCACCACCGATGTGGAACGTACGCATTGTCAGCTGGGTACCCGGCTCACCGATCGACTGTGCAGCGATTACGCCGACAGCTTCACCGATGTTGACCTGGTGACCGCGTGCCAGGTCGCGACCGTAGCACTTGGCGCAGATGCCATAGCGGGTTTCACAGCTGATTGGCGAACGAACGATTACTTCGTCGATGCTGTTCAGCTCGATGAACTCGACCCACTTCTCGTCTACCAGCGTGCCAGCAGGGACGATGACATCTTCCGTGCCCGGCTTGAATACGTCACGGGCAATGACTCGACCCAATACGCGCTCACCCAGCGGCTCTACAACGTCACCGCCTTCAATGTGCGGAGTCATCAGCAGACCGTGCTCGGTACCGCAATCAACCTCGGTAACCACCAGATCCTGAGCGACGTCTACCAGACGGCGTGTCAGATAACCGGAGTTAGCGGTTTTCAACGCGGTATCCGCAAGACCCTTACGAGCACCGTGAGTAGAGATGAAGTACTGAAGTACGCTCAAACCTTCACGGAAGTTCGCAGTGATCGGCGTTTCGATGATGGAGCCGTCAGGCTTGGCCATCAGACCACGCATACCGGCCAGCTGACGGATCTGGGCAGCAGAACCACGCGCCCCGGAGTCAGCCATCATGTACATCGAGTTGAAGGATTCCTGATCAACTTCGACGCCGTGACGGTCGATAACGCGTTCTTTGGACAGGTTCGACATCATCGCTTTCGAGACTTCGTCGTTCGCCTTGGACCAAAGGTCGATTACCTTGTTGTACTTCTCGCCCTGGGTTACCAGGCCGGAGGCGTACTGACTTTCGATCTCTTTAACTTCTTCGGTGGCCGCGTCGATGATGCGAGCTTTTTCATCAGGGATAACGAAGTCGTTAACGCCGATGGAAACACCCGAAATGGTCGAGTAGGCAAAACCGGTGTACATCAACTGGTCAGCGAAAATAACGGTCTCTTTCAGGCCGACCACGCGATAGCACTGGTTGATCAGCTTGGAGATCGCTTTCTTCTTCATTGGCTGGTTGACGACGTCGTAGGACAGGCCGGCCGGAACCACCTGGAACAGCAGCGCACGGCCGACAGTGGTGTCGACGATACGGGTGTTCTTGACGCTGCCACCATCACGGTCGTTGACCGTTTCGTGGATACGCACCTTGACCTTGGCGTGCAGAGCCGCTTCGCCGGCGCGGAATACGCGGTCGACTTCCTGCAGGTCCGCAAATACACGACCTTCGCCCTTGGCGTTGATCGCTTCGCGAGTCATGTAGTACAGACCCAGTACAACGTCCTGCGAAGGAACGATGATTGGCTCACCGTTGGCTGGCGACAGAATGTTGTTGGTCGACATCATCAGCGCGCGCGCTTCGAGCTGAGCTTCCAGCGTCAGAGGCACGTGAACGGCCATCTGGTCACCGTCGAAGTCGGCGTTGTACGCAGCACAAACCAATGGGTGCAGCTGAATGGCCTTACCTTCGATCAGTACCGGTTCAAACGCCTGGATGCCCAGACGGTGAAGTGTCGGCGCACGGTTCAGAAGCACCGGGTGTTCGCGAATCACCTCAGCGAGAACGTCCCAGACCTCTGGCAGCTCGCGCTCGACCATCTTCTTGGCAGCTTTGATGGTCGTAGCCAGGCCACGCATTTCCAGCTTGCCGAAAATGAACGGCTTGAACAGCTCGAGAGCCATCTTCTTCGGCAGACCGCACTGGTGCAGACGCAGAGTCGGACCTACGGTAATTACCGAACGACCCGAGTAGTCAACACGCTTACCGAGCAAGTTCTGACGGAAACGACCCTGCTTACCCTTGATCATGTCAGCCAGGGATTTCAGAGGACGCTTGTTCGAACCCGTGATCGCGCGACCGCGACGACCGTTGTCGAGCAGTGCATCGACCGCTTCCTGCAGCATGCGCTTTTCGTTGCGCACGATGATATCGGGAGCGGACAGATCCAGCAGGCGCTTCAGACGGTTGTTACGGTTGATCACTCGACGATACAGATCGTTGAGGTCGGACGTCGCGAAACGGCCACCGTCAAGCGGAACCAGAGGACGCAGATCTGGCGGCAGAACCGGCAGAACGGTCAGCACCATCCACTCAGGAAGGTTGCCGGAACCCTGGAAGGCTTCCATCAATTTCAGACGCTTGGACAGCTTCTTGATTTTGGTCTCGGAATTGGTTTGCGGAATTTCTTCACGCAGACGGCCAATTTCGTGCTCCAGATCAATAGCGTGCAGCAGCTCGCGGACAGCCTCGGCACCCATGCGGGCGTCGAAGTCGTCACCGAACTCTTCGAGCGCTTCGAAGTACTGCTCGTCGTTCAGCAGCTGACCTTTTTCAAGGGTGGTCATGCCTGGATCGATAACGACATAGCTCTCGAAGTAGAGAACACGTTCGATATCACGCAGGGTCATGTCCATCAGCAAACCGATACGGGACGGCAGCGATTTCAGGAACCAGATGTGGGCAACCGGCGAAGCCAGTTCGATGTGAGCCATGCGCTCGCGACGAACCTTGGCCAGTGCTACTTCAACACCGCACTTTTCGCAGATGACACCGCGGTGCTTCAGGCGCTTGTACTTACCGCACAGGCACTCGTAATCTTTTACCGGGCCAAAGATCTTGGCGCAGAACAGACCGTCACGCTCAGGCTTGAACGTACGGTAGTTGATGGTTTCCGGCTTTTTAACTTCACCGAACGACCAAGAGCGGATCATCTCAGGCGATGCAAGTCCGATACGGATTGCGTCGAACTCTTCGACTTGACCCTGGTTTTTCAGCAAATTCAGTAGGTCTTTCAAGGCTTTTCCTCCTGGCGGAGCAGGGAGCAGGCAATACCGCCCTGCCCCCGATTCGCGTCACGTGTTATTCGGTTTCCAGATCGATATCGATACCGAGCGAACGGATTTCTTTGATCAACACGTTGAAAGACTCGGGCATGCCCGGCTCCATACGGTGATCGCCGTCCACGATGTTTTTGTACATCTTGGTACGACCGTTCACATCGTCCGACTTCACTGTGAGCATTTCCTGCAGAGTGTACGCCGCGCCGTATGCTTCCAGCGCCCACACTTCCATCTCCCCGAAACGCTGACCACCGAACTGTGCCTTACCACCCAGCGGCTGCTGGGTAACCAGGCTGTACGAACCAGTGGAACGCGCGTGCATCTTGTCGTCCACCAAGTGGTTCAGCTTCAGCATGTACATGTAGCCAACCGTTACAGCACGTTCAAACTTGTTGCCGGTACGACCGTCGAACAGCTGCATCTGGCCGCTTTCCGGCATATCTGCCAGCTTGAGCATTGCCTTGATTTCGCTTTCCTTGGCACCGTCGAAAACCGGGGTAGCCATCGGTACGCCGTTACGCAGGTTCTTCGCGAGGTCCAGAATCTCGTTGTCGGTGAGGTCTTCCAGAGATTCCTGACGACCGCCGATTTCGTTATAGATCTCGTTGAGGAACTTGCGCAGCTCAGCAACTTTACGCTGCTCTTCGAGCATGCGGTTGATCTTCTCGCCCAGACCTTTGGCCGCGAGGCCCAGGTGGGTTTCGAGAATCTGACCAACGTTCATACGCGAAGGTACGCCCAGCGGGTTGAGGACGATATCAACCGGCGTGCCATTGGCATCGTGCGGCATGTCTTCAACCGGCATGATCACAGAGACCACACCCTTGTTACCGTGACGACCGGCCATCTTGTCGCCCGGCTGGATGCGGCGACGGATTGCCAGGTAGACCTTGACGATTTTCAGAACGCCTGGAGCCAGGTCATCGCCCTGCTGCAGTTTGCGTTTCTTGTCTTCGAACTTGTCATCCAGAAGACGGCGACGATCAACGATGTAAGCCTGAGCTTTTTCGAGCTGCTCGTTGAGAGCATCTTCAGCCATGCGCAGCTTGAACCACTGACCATGCTCAAGACCATCGAGCACTTCGTTGGTGATTTCCTGGCCCTTCTTGAGGCCAGCGCCGCCTTCAGCTACACGACCCACCAGCGCAGAGCGCAGACGTTCGAAAGTAGCGCCTTCGACAATACGGAACTCTTCGTTCAGATCCTTGCGGATCTCGTCGAGTTGCGACTTCTCGATGGACAGGGCACGCGCATCACGCTCGACACCATCACGGGTGAAGACCTGAACGTCAATGACAGTACCTTTGGTACCGGTTGGTACGCGCAGGGAGGTGTCTTTAACGTCGCTGGCCTTCTCACCGAAGATCGCGCGCAACAGTTTTTCTTCCGGAGTCAGCTGGGTCTCGCCTTTCGGAGTGACCTTACCGACCAGGATGTCGCCGGCGCCGACTTCGGCACCTACATAAACGATACCCGCTTCGTCCAGCTTGTTCAGAGCCGCTTCACCCACGTTAGGGATGTCAGCTGTGATTTCCTCTGGCCCAAGCTTGGTATCACGCGCCACACAGGTCAGTTCCTGAATGTGGATCGTGGTGAAACGGTCTTCCTGAACAACACGCTCAGAAAGACAGATGGAGTCTTCGAAGTTGAAACCGTTCCAGGCCATGAACGCGATGCGCATGTTCTGACCCAGCGCCAGTTCACCCATATCGGTGGACGGGCCGTCGGCCATGATGTCGCTACGCTGAACACGGTCACCCTTGCTGACCAGCGGACGCTGGTTGATGCAGGTGTTCTGGTTCGAACGGGTGTATTTGGTCAGGTTGTAGATGTCTACACCCGCCTCACCTGTTTCAACTTCATCATCGGCAACGCGAACAACGATACGGCTGGCGTCAACCGAGTCGATCACACCACCGCGACGAGCCACGACGCAAACGCCGGAGTCGCGAGCAACGTTGCGCTCCATGCCAGTACCTACCAGCGGCTTGTCGGCGCGCAGAGTAGGAACAGCCTGACGCTGCATGTTCGAACCCATCAACGCACGGTTGGCGTCATCGTGCTCGAGGAACGGAATCAGCGATGCAGCTACCGAGACAACCTGCTTGGGCGAAACGTCCATCAGGGTGACATCGGCTGGCGCCTTGACGGTGAATTCGTTCAAGTGACGCACAGCAACCAGTTCGTCGATCAGCTCTTGCTTGTCGTTCATTGCGGCCGAAGCCTGGGCAATGACGTGGTCCGCTTCTTCGATCGCTGAAAGGAACACGATCTCTTCGGTGACCAGACCTTCCTTGACCACACGGTACGGGCTCTCGAGGAAGCCGTACTGGTTGGTGCGGGCATAGGCCGCCAGGGAGTTGATCAGACCGATGTTCGGACCTTCAGGCGTCTCGATCGGGCACACACGGCCGTAGTGAGTCGGGTGAACGTCTCGAACTTCAAAGCCGGCGCGCTCACGCGTCAGACCGCCAGGGCCGAGTGCGGAAACACGACGCTTGTGCGTGATCTCGGACAGCGGGTTGTTCTGGTCCATGAACTGGGAAAGCTGGCTGGAACCGAAGAACTCCTTGACCGCCGCCGCAACAGGTTTGGCGTTGATCAGGTCCTGAGGCATCAGGCCTTCGCTTTCTGCCATGGACAGACGCTCTTTGACAGCGCGCTCGACACGGACCAGACCAACACGGAACTGGTTCTCGGCCATCTCGCCTACGCAACGAACGCGACGGTTACCGAGGTGGTCGATGTCATCGACGATGCCTTTGCCGTTACGGATATCAACGAGGGTCTTGAGGACCGCTACGATGTCTTCCTTGCACAGCACGCCCGAACCTTCGATTTCGGTACGACCGATACGACGGTTGAACTTCATACGACCTACAGCGGACAGGTCATAACGCTCAGGGCTGAAGAACAGGTTGTTGAACAGTGTTTCAGCGGCATCCTTGGTTGGCGGCTCGCCAGGACGCATCATGCGATAGATCTCGACCAGCGCTTCCAGTTGGTTGCTGGTGGAGTCGATCTTCAGTGTGTCGGAGACGAACGGACCACAATCGATGTCGTTGGTGTACAACGTTTCGATACGAACAACCTGAGCCTTGGCGATCTTGGCCAGGATTTCAGTGTTCAGCTCGGTGTTGCACTCGGCAATGATCTCACCGGTTGCCGGATGCACGATGACCTTGGCTGTAGTGCGACCCAGGACGTAGTCCAGAGGCACTTCCAACTCTTTGATCCCGGCCTTTTCCAGCTGGTTGATGTGACGAGCAGTGATACGACGACCCTGCTCGACAATGACCTTGCCCTTGTCGTCCAGGATGTCCAGAACGGCAATTTCACCACGCAGGCGCTGAGGCACCAGTTCCAGGCTCAGGTTTTCACCGCGCACATGGAATACGTTGGTGGTGTAGAACGCATCGAGCACTTGCTCGGTGGTGTAACCCAGAGCGCGCAGAAGTACGGACGCAGGTAGCTTGCGACGACGGTCGATACGGACGAATACGCAGTCTTTCGGATCGAACTCGAAGTCCAGCCACGAACCGCGGTAAGGAATGATACGAGCGGAGTACAGCAGCTTACCGGAGCTGTGCGTCTTGCCACGGTCGTGGTCGAAGAATACGCCAGGCGAACGGTGAAGCTGAGACACGATAACGCGCTCGGTGCCGTTGATTACAAAGGTACCGTTCTCAGTCATCAGGGGGATTTCACCCATGTAGACTTCTTGCTCTTTGATGTCCTTGATCGCTTTGTTCGACGATTCTTTGTCGAAAATGATCAGACGGACCTTGACTCGCAGAGGTACTGCGTAAGTCACACCGCGCAGCACGCATTCCTTGACATCAAATGCCGGTTCGCCCAAGCGATAACCTACATACTCCAGCGCAGCATTGCCGGAGTAGCTGATGATCGGGAAAACGGATTTGAAGGCTGCATGCAGACCGACGTCGCGGAACTGATCTTTGGTCGCTCCCGCCTGCAGGAATTCGCGATACGAATCCAGCTGGATGGCCAAGAGATACGGCACATCCATTACGTCCGGCAACTTGCTAAAGTCCTTGCGGATACGTTTTTTCTCAGTATATGAGTAAGCCATCAGCGTTCCCCAGCTTGGTCACCTGCTTGTTTGGCTCCCTCCCGACGGAAGCAGCCAGAAAATCTTGCAAACCCCTTGGTTTGCGCCACCGCCATCGGTGGATACCACACGTTACAGACGTTGACAGCGCCAATCGTCTATAACGGAAAAAGGCCGGTGGCAAAAGCCACCAGCCATCAGCCTTTCGCTAAACGCGTGGGCTGGACACTCAAAATCGATGCTTATTTCAGCTCGACTTTAGCGCCTGCTTCTTCCAGAGTAGCTTTGGCTTTGTCAGCTGCGTCTTTGGCAACAGCTTCCAGAACCATTGCTGGGGCGCCGTCAACGACTGCCTTGGCTTCTTTCAGGCCCAGACCGGTCAGTTCACGTACTGCCTTGATCACGTTAACTTTCTTCTCGCCAGCTTCCAGCAGCATGACGTTGAATTCAGTTTGTTCTTCAACAACAGCAGCAGCAACAGCTGGACCAGCAGAGCCGGCAGCAGCGGTGACGCCAAACTTCTCTTCGAACGCCTTGATCAGCTCTACAACCTGCAGAACGGACATTTCAGATACGGCGTTAAGGATATCGTCTTGAGAGATGGACATGACTCAATTTCCTGAATTGGGGGACGGCCTACGCGACCATCAAAATAAACAAAAATACGCGAAAAGATCTGACTCAGCCTTAGGCTGCAGCTGCTTCTTTTTGGTCGCGAACAGCCGCCAGAGTACGAGCCAACTTGCTGGTAGCGCCTTGAATCACGCTCATCAGCTGAGAAATTGCTTCGTTACGGGTCGGCAGGCTTGCCAGTACATCGATCTGATTAGCTGCGAGGAACTTGCCCTCGAACGCAGCTGCCTTGATCTCGAACTTGTCCTGACCTTTAGCGAATTCCTTGAACAGACGGGCAGCAGCGCCAGGATGTTCGTTGGAGAACGCGATCAAGGTCGGGCCGGTGAACACGTCGTTGAGAACACTGAATTCAGTGTCAGCAACAGCGCGCTTGAGCAGGGTGTTACGTACAACACGTACGTAAACGCCAGCTTCACGAGCCTCTTTACGGAGTCCGGTCATTGCGCCAACCGTCACACCACGGGCATCAGCCACGACAGCGGACAGACCAGCTTTGGCAGCCTCGTTGACTTCAGCGACGATGGCCTTCTTGTCTTCGAGTTTAATTGCCACGGGTTTAACTCCTGCTTGTTACCGTTTCATCGGACCGGAGCCAGATGTCGTTTTGGTGTCTGATTCGGTAAGGAACCGGGAGCACCATCTGCGTAGGCTTGAGGTTTAAGACTTGCGTCGCCTACGGTCTTGGATAGCCCCCGCCAGGCAGGGACCCCAATCTTTCAAACGGTACGGCAATCGATCACCGTACCGTTTTGTCTTACGCTTCCAACGAACCCTGGTCGATAACCAGGCCTGGGCCCATAGTGGTGCTCAGGGTGATGCGCTTGACGTAAATACCTTTCGAAGAAGCAGGCTTGATACGCTTCAGATCAGCGATCAGGGCTTCAACGTTTTCCTTCAGCTTGACAGCGTCGAAACCGACCTTGCCAACGGAAGTGTGGATGATGCCGTTTTTGTCGGTGCGATAACGAACCTGACCAGCCTTGGCGTTCTTGACGGCGTTAGCGACGTCAGGAGTAACGGTGCCGACTTTCGGGTTAGGCATCAGACCACGAGGACCGAGAACCTGACCCAGCTGACCCACAACGCGCATTGCATCAGGGGAAGCGATAACGACGTCGTAGTTCAGATCGCCAGCTTTCATTTCAGCGGCCAGATCGTCCATACCCACGCGGTCAGCACCGGCAGCCAGAGCAGCTTCAGCAGCAGGACCCTGGGTGAATACTGCAACGCGTACAGTCTTGCCAGTACCGTGCGGCAGTACAGTAGCGCTACGTACGACCTGGTCGGATTTACGAGGATCAACACCCAGGTTGACAGCGACGTCGATGGACTCGCTGAACTTGACAGTCGACAGCTCGGTGAGCAACGCAGCGGCGTCTACAAAATTGTAAGACTTGCCAGCTTCGATTTTTTCGGCGATTGCCTTTTGACGCTTGGTCAGCTTAGCCATTACACACCCTCCACGTTAAGGCCCATGCTACGAGCGGAACCGGCGATGGTACGCACGGCCGCTTCCATGTCAGCTGCAGTCAGATCCGCATTTTTTGCTTTAGCGATATCTTCCAGCTGAGCACGAGTCACGGTGCCAACTTTAACGGTGTTCGGGCGAGCCGAGCCGCTGGTCAAGCCTGCAGCTTTCTTCAGCAGAACCGATGCAGGGGTACTTTTTGTTTCGAAAGTGAAGCTACGGTCGCTGTATACAGTGATGATCACTGGAGTCGGCAGGCCTGGCTCAATACCCTGAGTACGGGCGTTGAACGCTTTGCAGAATTCCATGATGTTCACACCGTGCTGACCCAGAGCAGGACCAACTGGCGGGCTTGGGTTAGCCTGAGCGGCTTTCACTTGCAGCTTGATGTATGCGGTTATCTTCTTGGCCATGAGGCACTCCAATTACGGGTTCAAGCGCCAATAAAGGCTCCCCGGTTACTTACGCGTATATCCCAGTGACGAAAAAACCCCACAGCCTTGGGCTGCGGGGTATGGGATTCCAGCTCAGTTATGCCTTTTCGACCTGACTGAACTCCAGCTCTACCGGAGTAGAGCGTCCGAAAATGAGCACCGCCACTTGAATCCGGCTCTTTTCGTAGTTAACTTCTTCGACCGTGCCATTGAAATCGGCGAACGGGCCGTCGGTGACGCGAACAACCTCACCTGGCTCGAACAGCGTTTTCGGCTTCGGTTTGTCGCTACCGTCAGCAACGCGACGCAGAATCGCTTCTGCCTCTTTATCAGTGATGGGGGCAGGCTTGTCAGCGGTACCGCCGATGAAGCCCATGACACGCGGGGTATCCTTGACCAAGTGCCAAGTACCCTCATTCATGTCCATCTGAACAAGCACATAACCAGGGAAGAACTTGCGTTCGCTTTTGCGCTTCTGGCCATTACGCATTTCAACCACTTCTTCAGTGGGAACCAGAATTTCGCCGAAGCCATCTTCCATGCCTGCCAGCTTCACACGCTCGACCAACGAGCGCATGACATGCTTCTCGTAACCCGAGTAAGCATGCACTACGTACCAACGCTTAGCCACGGGACACCCTTAGCCAACTATCAAGGAAACAAGCCAGCCGAGCAGGGAATCAAGCCCCCACAACAGCAACGCCATAACCAGCACAACAGCCACAACGATCAACGTGGTTTGAGTGGTTTCTTGGCGAGTAGGCCATACGACTTTACGGATCTCGGCACGGGCTTCTTTCGCCAAAACGAAGAAGGCCTTACCTTTGCCTGTCTGCAGCGCTACAAATGCAGCAGCTGCGGCAATCACAAGGAGAGCGAGAACGCGATACAGGATCGGCTCAGCAGAATAATACTGATTGCCGACAACACCCACGACAACCAAAACGACTACCATGAGCCACTTCAGCATATCAAAGCGAGAGTCTGATGCTTCAGCCTTGGGATTCATCTACGGAGATCCTGTGAAAAGAAAGCCAGATTACATCTAGGGAATCTGGCAGGTCAGGAGGGAATCGAACCCCCAACCTACGGTTTTGGAGACCGTCGCTCTGCCAATTGAGCTACTGACCTAAAAGCAAAATCAGGCCGACCATTATGCGGACCTGACGAGAGTTTTTCAACACCTTATTCGAATCGCACCTAACAGGCGACACACCCCGAACAACCTTCAGGCGGCGCACACAGCGCGGAACCGCCTAAAACAAAGGCAGATATTTTCATATCTGCCTTTATCAATGGAGCTCTTGAGCGGATTTGAACCGCTGACCTCACCCTTACCAAGGGTGTGCTCTACCAACTGAGCTACAAGAGCAAAACACTGCGCATGAACCACAAGCCTGGAGCGGGTAGCGGGAATCGAACCCGCATCATCAGCTTGGAAGGCTGAGGTTCTACCACTAAACTATACCCGCACAACTTGCAGCTCGCGCTAAATCTGGTGGAGGGGGAAGGATTCGAACCTTCGAAGTCGTAGACGTCAGATTTACAGTCTGATCCCTTTGGCCGCTCGGGAACCCCTCCTAAGCGAGGCAGCATTCTCAACTCATGCTACCCTTCTGTCAACCTTTTTCTCAGTAAAAACCTGAGGTTACATGCGTTGACTACTACCACTTCGTTCGTGAGACTTTCACCTCACTGCGAAGCGGGCGCCATTCTATGTAAACTAATCAGCAGTTGCAATGCCCTCGCACGACATTATTTGATTTTTTAATTGCGGAAAATCCTGACTCAGCTGACTGATCAAGCCCGCTTCGACAAGGCGTCGACTTTCCGGGGCGATTTTCAGCCAGTAGGCGGTAGCCCCGCTGGATTGGATTGGCTGAAATTGAGACTGGATATCAAGGCTGTTCAATCGCTGCTCGACCAGGCGCGCATCCTCTTGCCTGGCAAAGCCACCGACGTACAGACACCTGGCGCCGGGATCGCTGGACACCCGCCCGGCATCAGACTCGCTGAGCAGACGAATATCCTGCTGAGTAGTACGGTGCAACGACAGGGGCATGAACTCTTTGGCCCTGATCGGAGCCTCCTGCTGATGCCAGATGTAATAAAAGGCATTAAGCATCAACAGCAGAAGAAATAACCAACGCATAAAGACCTCAACGCAAAGGGCAGGCCAGGGCCAGCCCCACGAAGACCAGATCAGGAACGATACGGGCCCCTGGGAGCACATCCGCAACCAGAGCAGCGTCGCCGCCAGTCACAAAAATAGCAAAGTCGTCGCCCCAATACCCACGGGCTATTTCGACCTGAGTCAATGCGAACCCACGAAGCATCAGCGAGCAGCCGCGCTCTACCGCTTCTGCGGTTGCACGCCCGGGAACAAGACGAACCAAAGCCCTTTCGGCCTCGGTGTCGTCATATCTGATGCGGCGGGTATGGGTGCGCAACTGATTGCGCATCAAGGGCATCCCTGGACAGATAAAACCACCAAGATGTGCGCCGCCCGCATCGACGAAATCAGATGTCACGGCGGTACCCAGATCAATCACCAGGCATGCACGCTTGACGAGATGGTATGCACCTACAAAAGCCAGCCAGCGATCCAGGCCAAGGCGCTCGAAATCGTCATAGCCATTCACCACCCCTCCAAGCTCACGGGCAGGCACTGCGCAGACGGGGGTGACGGAGAACGCGTTCGTCAGCACAGAAACCAGACGCGCCGTTTCTTCAGCGCTGCGAACACTTACCAGACGGCAGTCGCTGAACGTTGTGTCAGATAGATTACGCAAGTGCTCCAACAAGGCTGCGTCAGAGTCCACAACGCCGACGCTGACCACTGCTGCATCGCTCTTGGTGGTAATGCGCCACTTGATGAAGCTGTTGCCACAATCGAGTTCAAGAATCATCTCGCAACCTCAGGCTCAGCTCACCACCGCTAAAGCTTTTTTCCACACCATTGACTTCCAACCGCAGCGCTCCAAGCGAGTCAACCCCCAACACCAGTCCCTCCACGACCTCTACCCCCGAGAGCAACTTGACCGCAGCACCCTGCCACACATGCCCGCGCTCCCACTCTTTCTGAAATGCTGCAAAGCCTTCCTTGCGATGAACCGCCATGAGCGCCTCAAGCTGGGTGCTTATACGAGCAGCGACCTGATTGCGATCAACCAGCCCGCCTGTTTCGAGCCTCACCGACGTCCACAGCTGATCGACCTCGCTGGAGGAACGCATGTTTACGTTCACCCCTATCCCGATGATCACGTGACACACGTCCGCCGGATCGCCAATCAGCTCGAGCAAAATACCGGCGATCTTCTGCCTGCCAACGAGCACGTCATTGGGCCATTTAAGACCTGCGTCCTGGACACCCATATCACGCAGCACATTCATCACCGCAAGCCCCACCAACAAGCTGAGGCCTTCCAACTGACGCATCCCGCCATCGATGCGCAGGACCAGGCTGTAATACAGGTTTTCAGCAAATGGACTTATCCACTTTCGACCACGTCGCCCTCTTCCGGAGGTCTGCTGCTCGGCCACCACCAACAAAGGCATGGGAACGCCTTGAGCAATCAGGCGCGCAGCCTCAGCATTGGTTGAGTCGATAGAGTCGTAAGTACGTACAGACCAGCCGGCAGGAAAGCCTGACTGCATGATGTCAGCAGGACTTAGAAGAGAAATGGGCGTTGCGAGTCTATAACCACGACCGCGCACCTTGTGGACATCTATGCCCAGGTCCGCCTCAAGCTGCTGTAGCTGCTTCCAGACCGCACTGCGACTTATGCCGAGGGCATCGCCTAATACCTGCCCGGAATGAAATGCACCATCAGCAAGAAGCTTTAACAAGGTCAGCATTTGGAATCGCCTGGCAATAAGGCACGCATCATAGCCACGCAGAGGCATGATGCATAGAAACGAAAACGTGTTTTCACGTTGGTTTTTTGCAGATACCAGACAAACAAAAACCCTCAACGCGTAAGCGATGAGGGTTTCTGGAATTCAATCTTGACGATGACCTACTCTCACATGGGGAAACCCC
>NZ_JARVSW010000005.1:0-90929 GCF_030208985.1 Pseudomonas sp. MEJ108 | reverse complement strand
CGGGGCAGTCGCTGAAAATCTATATATCCGTGACTACGCCTTCGCGAGCAAGCTCCCACAAAGACTTGTGGATAACGGTGAGCGCTCCGCATTGCCACGATAGGCAACTCAGATCACCCCAGCATCCCGCGCAGCGCTATGCAATTCTCTGCATGCCAGTCAGTCAGCTCCGGCCAGGGATTGTCCTTCAGGTTGACCAGAACAGTTTTGGCGCCCGCCGCACGGCCGCAGTTCAGGTCATGCATGTAGTCGCCGATCATGACCATCTTCTCCGGCTCGACACTCCAGCGCGTGGCCAGCTGCAGTAAACCCGCCGGATCCGGTTTGGGAGTCGCCTCGTCGCGGCCCAGTACATCCTCGACGGCAAAGCAGTCAGCCAGGCCGATGGCCTTCAAGGTGATATACGCCAGCTCCTGAGCGTTACGGGTGAGTATGCCCAGTCGATAACCGCGCGCCGACAATTCGCGAACCAGCTCGACCGCGCCTTCGGCAGGCTGCGAAGCCAGTGCCAGCTCGCGCTCATGCTCCAGCAGCCAGGCGTGCTTGGCCGCCGATTCCTCAGCGGGCAACGCAGCAAGATGCCCGAGAATGTCATCGTCCTGGGGGATGCCCAATTCACGTTTGATGGCCGGGAAGTCGTGGATAGGGACGGTCAAGGTACCGTCCATGTCGAACACCCAGTGCCGTATACCTTCGAGTGTCATGCCCAATCCTTACGATGGCGGATCAGCCCTTCCTGACTGACCGATGCGACCAGTTGCCCGGTGCGGTTGAAGATACTGCCGCGCGAGAAGCCGCGCGAGTTGCCTGCCCAGGGGCTGTCCATCGCGTAGAGCAGCCAGTCATCGGCACGCAGGTCGTTGTGGAACCACAGCGAATGGTCAAGGCTGGCGACCTGCATGTCGCGCTGCCAGACGGTCTTGCCGTGCGGCAGCAGGGATGTGGTCAGCAAGTTGAAGTCGGAGGCATAGGCGAGCATGTAACGATGCAGCGCCTGCACGTCCGGGAGGCTGCCATCGGCGCGGAACCACACGTATTTGACGGGATCGCCGGGCTTGGGATCGTACGGATCTTCAGCGGTCACCGGGCGGAACTGGATCGGCTTGGGGCGCAGAAACTTGTCGTGCATCGCTTCAGGAATCAGGTGCGCGCGGCGGGTCAGCAACTCCAGCTCGGACGGCAGGTCTTCCGGGCCGACAATCTGCGGCATCGTCGCCTGGTGCTCGAAGCCCTCTTCGTCGTACTGAAACGAAGCGCTGCAGGTGAAGATCGGCTTGCCCTTCTGAATGGCAGTGACACGGCGCGTGCTGAAGCTGCCACCGTCACGCACACGGTCCACCTGATAGACCACCGGCAAACCGGCATCGCCGGGACGCAGAAAGTAGCCGTGCAGCGAGTGAACATGACGGTCCTCTTCAACTGTCTGACTGGCGGCAGACAGCGACTGACCCAGCACCTGACCACCAAACAACTGGCGAAAGCCCAGATCCTGGCTATGACCGCGGAACAGGTTTTCTTCAATGGCTTCCAGCGTCAGCAACTCAACCAGATCATCCAGCACTTGGCTCATTCTCATTCCTCTCGTACATCGACTTTGCACTTGTACGGCAACAGCAGTCGCTGCATTTTCCCACAGGCCTCGGGCCCGTCCCCGCTGGAATGGAATGATACAGATTTAAGATGGTTGGCTTAATTCAATCTGCACCCGGATCAAGGCTTCAGCGTCTTGAGCCACTGCTCATGGCTGATCCGGTACAGCACGTGCGGTTTGAGCGGGTGGCCGTCCGCAAGATTGGGGTGATCGAAGTTGCCGGACTCATCCTGCTGCATGCCGATTGCCTGCATCACCTTTTGCGACGGCTGATTGTTGACCGCCGTGAACGACACGATCTCCTTCAGCTCCAGGCGCTCGAAACCACAGCCCAGCGCGGTCCAGGCCGCCTCGCTGGCAAAGCCCAGGCCCCAGTGTTTGTGCGCCAGCCGCCAGCCGATTTCCACGGCCGGGGTGAACGGTGCCTTGAAACCCACGACATGCAGCCCGGTGAAACCTATGAACTCGCCGGTGTCCTTGCGCTCCAGCGCCCAGAACCCGAAGCCCAGTTCGGCAAAATGACCACGCAGCCGCCCGATCATGGCAGCACTTTCGAGACGGCTCAGGGGGTCTGGAAAATAGCGCATGACACGAGGGTCCGCGCACATGTCGGCGAACGCCGGCAAGTCATCGTCACGCCACTGCCGCATCAGCAGTCGGGCGCTATCAAGCTTGAGTATCGGTTCCATCGATTCCCCCGTGTCACGAGACATGAATGGGCGTCAGTGCAGCCATCCGCTGCGCCACACAACTGGGCGTACGGATGCTTTACTGGCACTATCGGGCTTCGGCCCTCTAACGGACGCAAAATGTCCCTACCGCTTATCTACCATGAAGACTACAGCCCGGACTTCCCGGCGGATCATCGCTTCCCGATGGACAAGTTTCGTTTGTTGCGCGATTACTTGATCGACAGCGGCCTGACCAGTGACGTTCAATTAATGCGTCCCGAGTTGTGCCCGGCGGACATTCTGGCGCTGGCTCATGATCCGTCCTACATCAGCCGCTACCTTAGCGGTGATCTGTCGCGCGAAGACCAGCGGCGTCTCGGACTGCCGTGGAGCGAGGCTCTGGCACGCCGAACCATCCGTGCGGTAGGCGGCTCACTGCTGACCGCCGAACAGGCCCTCAAGCATGGCCTGGCCTGCCACCTGGCGGGCGGCACCCACCATGCGCACTATGACTACCCGGCGGGTTTCTGCATTTTCAATGACCTGGCAGTGATCAGTCAGTACCTGCTGCAAAGCGGCCGCGTGGACAAGGTGCTGATCTTTGACTGCGATGTGCACCAGGGTGACGGCACGGCGCGCATTCTGGCCGATACCGAGGACGCCATTACCGTCTCGCTGCACTGCGAAAAGAACTTCCCGGCACGCAAGGCGCAGAGCGACTGGGACATCCCGCTGCCGATGGGCATGGGCGACGCCGACTACCTGAACGTCGTCGATGACCTGCTCAACTACCTGCTGCCGCTCTATAAGCCGGACCTGGTGCTGTATGACGCAGGCGTCGATGTCCACAAGGACGATGCGCTGGGCTATCTGCAACTCACCGACCAGGGGCTGGCCAATCGCGACGAAGCGGTGCTGCGTCATTGCCTGAGCCGCGACATTCCGGTCATGGGCGTGATCGGCGGTGGCTACAGCAAGGACCGCTTGGCACTGGCAAGGCGCCACGGGATCCTCCATCACAGTGCGCAACGGGTCTGGAACGACATGGGCCTGTGACCCTGCGCGGTACTTCGCTTCAGTCTCCGCCAATGACGTGCGCCACACCTTGAAAGAACGCTCGGGTAGAATGCCCCACCCCTCTGCTATCGATACTTCGCTGACCATGACCGACCTTGCCCTCTCCGCAGCCCGAACCGTCGCCATCATCGGAGGCGGCCCTGCGGGGTTGATGGCAGCAGAAGTGTTGAGCCAGGCCGGACTGAAGGTCGATCTGTACGACGCCATGCCATCGGTCGGGCGCAAGTTCCTGCTCGCCGGGGTGGGCGGTATGAACATCACCCACTCCGAGCCCTACCCGGCCTTTCTGGCGCGCTATGCCGAACGCTCGCCGATGATCGCACCGCTGTTGCGCGGTTTTGACGCTGATGCCCTGTGCCAGTGGATTCATGCGCTGGGCATCGAGACTTTCGTCGGCAGCTCGGGGCGTGTGTTTCCCACAGACATGAAAGCCGCGCCCCTGCTCCGTGCCTGGCTCAAGCGGCTGCGCGATGCCGGTGTCACGATTCACACGCGGCATCGCTGGTCGGGCTGGAACGCCGATGGCAGCCTGCGCATCGCTAATGCTGACGGTGAACGGGCGATCGAACCTGCAGCCACATTGCTGGCGCTGGGCGGAGCCAGTTGGGCGCGGCTGGGGTCTGACGGGGCCTGGCTGCCGTGGCTGCAGGCAAGGCAGGTCGAGGTTGCACCTTTGCAGGCCGCCAACTGTGGTTTCGAGGTGAGCGCCTGGAGCGACCTGCTGCGCGACAAGTTTGCCGGTGCTCCGTTGAAGAATATCGCGATGGGCCTGCATGGCCATGCCCTGCGCTTGGGCGAATGTGTGCTGACCGCGACGGGCGTGGAAGGCAGCCTGGTGTATGCACTGTCGGCGCAGATTCGTGAACAGATCAACCTCCACGGCTCAGCGATTGTGGATATTGACCTGCTGCCCGGCAAGACGCTGGCAGACATTCAAAAAGCCCTGAGCAAACCCCGCGGCTCGCGCTCGATGTCCAAGCACCTGCACAGCCAATTGGGCCTGGACGGCGCCAAGGCAGCGCTGTTACGCGAGCTTGCGCCTCGTGAAGCGTTTGCCGATCCGCTGGTGTTGAGCGAGGCCATCAAGGCGCTGCCACTGCCTTTGATCAAACCACGCCCCATCGATGAGGCCATCAGCACCGCAGGGGGCGTCACCTTCGAGGCCATGGACGAGCGTCTGATGCTCAGGCAACTGCCCGGCATATTCTGCGCCGGTGAAATGCTCGACTGGGAAGCGCCGACCGGCGGCTACCTGCTGACCGCCTGCTTCGCCAGCGGCCGCGCTGCGGGGTTGGGGATGGTCGAATGGCTGCAATCGCGCTGATCATGATAGTCACCACGCTCCGCGCTTATCGTTATGTAAAAGTCCGCTTTTGATTCGGCCCGCAGGGCGTAGGAGCGAACCGGGCGACGCTTCGCTTGTTCGCGAAGAGGGTGTTTCAATCGATGCATTTTCGGCGATTATGCAGGCCCCTTCGCGAACAAGTTCGCTCCTACGGCCTCCGGCCAGAATCAAAAACGAACTTGTATGTAGCAATGAGCGCTCTGTCCGCTTTGAATGCGCACTGCGCTTCAAGGCTTCTTCTTGCGCGGCCCCGTGTTGAAGACCGGTACTTTACGCACCGGTTTGACCACCGGCGCAGGCTCGGAGTCGCCGCTGTCGACCCATTTGCCCAGGTTGCGCTTGCTGCCCGACACCTTGGGTTTTTTCGGTTTCTTGGGCTTTTTCAGGATCTGGCCGCTGGCATCCGTGCTCGGTACGCGATGCTCCGGCTCGAAGTCCTGCTCTTCCTTGCGCTCCAGGGTCTGGCGGGTCAGCACTTCAATGGCTGACAGCAGTTCGACTTCATCGGCACACACCAGCGAAATTGCCTCCCCCGTCAGCCCCGCACGGCCGGTGCGGCCAATACGGTGGATGTAATCCTCGGCCACGATCGGCAGGTCCAGGTTGACCACGGTCGGCAGGTCATCAATGTCCAGACCGCGCGCTGCCACGTCGGTGGCGACCAGAATCTTCACTTCGTTGCTCTTGAAGCGGTCCAGCGCACGCTGGCGAGTGGCCTGCGGTTTGTCGCCATGAATGCCGTCGGCGTTCATGCCCAGCGCCTGCAAGCGATCCACCAGTTGATCGACGCCAACCCGGGTCTTGGCGAATACCAGCACCTGACCCCAGCGATGCTTCTTCATCAGATGGATGAACAGATCCGCCTTGCGTTTCTTGTCGACGGTCACGACCCATTGCTTGACCGACGACGCCGCCACATTGCGCGGGCTGACTTCGATGGTCAGCGGGTCATTGAGCATCTGCGCGGCCAGCAGACGAATCTCGTCAGAGAACGTCGCGGAGAACAGCAGGGTCTGGCGCTGCTTGGGCAACACCGCGTAGATACCGCGCAGTTCCTCGGCAAAACCCAGGTCGAGCATACGGTCAGCTTCATCGAGGATCAGCGTCTGCAACTGGGAGAACTTGACCGCGTTCTGGCGATGCAGATCGAGCAAGCGGCCTGGGGTCGCGACCAGCACGTCGACGCCCCTGCGCAGCTTCATCATTTGCGGGTTGATGCTCACGCCGCCGTAAGCCGCGTAGGTGGTCAGCGGCAGATGCTCGGCGTACTGACGAATGCTTTCGTGAACCTGATCGGCCAGCTCGCGGGTCGGCGCCAGTACCAGCGCGCGAATCGAGTTGGGCGCGACTTTCGGGCCTTCCATGGTCAGCCGTTGCAGCAGCGGCAAGGCAAAACCTGCGGTCTTGCCGGTGCCGGTCTGCGCAGCTGCCATCAGATCGCGGCCCGCCAGTACCGGAGGAATTGCCTGGGTCTGTACAGGCGTCGGAGTCTGGTAACCGAGCGCTTCGAGGGCGCGCAGCAAGGGTTCGATCAGGCCGAGAGAGGCGAATGTCATGAAAATACCGTAGGAAAGATTCAACGCAAGGCGCGCAGTTTAACCTGTCCGGCGCGCCTCGGTTAGCTTGTGCGTGTCGATGCGACCTCTGGCGGCGGCGACCGGCGCCATTGCGGCAGGCCAATCAGCACCACGGCACTGATGATCACCACCATGGCCATGCACTCTTCGACACCGATCGTTTCGCCAGCGAACACCACGCCGAGCATCACTGCCACGGCCGGATTGACGTAGGCGTAGCTGGTCGCCGCTGCCGGGCGCACGTTCTTGAGCAGGTACATATAGGCGCTGAACGCGACGATAGAGCCGAACACCACCAGATACAGCAGCGCGCCCCAGCCCCCCGCCGTCGGCATATGCGCCAGACGCTCGCCACTCAAGGCACTGCCGATCAGCAGCGTCGCCCCCGCCGTGATCATTTCCGCCGCACTGGCCATCGGACCCTTCGGCAACGGCAGGTGCTTGCTCAGCACCGAACCGAACGCCCAGGCTGCGGCGGCAAAAATCACCACGGCAGCGCCATAAGGGCTGGCCTGCAAATTGGAGCCGAGGTTCAGCAGGCCGATGCCGATCAGGCCCAGCACGATGCCTGCCCATTCAAGATTCGTGGTGCGATTGCCCCAGAACAGGCCAAACAGCAGGGTAAACAGCGGCATGGTCGCCACCGCCAACGCGGCAACGCCTGATGCGACGCCTGCGTGTTCGGCCAGTGTCACACCGCCATTACCGCAGGCCAGCAGCAGGAAGCCGATCACGAACGCAGCTTTCCACTCGCGCCAGGTCGGCGCAGGCACGCCGCGAAACCGCAGAAAGCCATACATCAGGCAGCCGGCAATCAGAAAGCGCACACCCGCCATCATCAACGGTGGCCACGATTCCACGCCGATGCGGATCACCAGATAGGTAGAGCCCCAGATCAGGTACAAGGCCAGAAAGGCACCGATGAGCAAGGGTGAAACACGGACGGACTGAGGCATGGCAAGGCTCTGGGATCATTGTTATGGTTGGCCTATTGTATGAAGGCCGAAAGCGGATATTAAGCAGACAAACCTGTTTAAAACGCGCTGAAACTTACGATTCGATGCTTGTACGGCCCTCTTTCCTTTTATTTTAAAAGCGCCCACCGTCGGGTACGAGGCACGCCATGACCCTGGATAAATATGATCGGATTCTGCTCGATGAGCTGCTGAAAAATGGCCGGGCGTCTTTTGCGCAACTGGCGAAACTGGTCAACCTGTCCGCGCCCGCCGTGGCCGAGCGGGTCGCCAAGCTAGAGGCCAGTGGCGTGATTACCGGTTACGAAGCGAAGGTCGACCTGGCGAAAGTCGGGCTGCCGATTCAATGCATCATCGAACTGCGCATGGGCAGCCATGGCAATCAGCAGGCCTACAAGGAACTGTGGAAAGTCCCCGAGCTGATCCAGTGTTACCGGGTGACGGGCGACCCGTGCGTGATCATGCGCGCAGCGGTCGATTCGATGCCGCATCTGGAAGACCTGATTAACCGGATCGCCAAGTTTGGCTTCAGCAAGACATCAATCGTGCTGTCGACAGCCGTGGAGCGCAGCCTGCCGAGCGATTACTTGATCAGCAACGGCAAGCAGGAGCACTGACAGGTCAGACGCCACGCTGGCGCTTCAGGGTTTCACTGATCTTCGCGGCCGGGACTTTCTGCAGGGAACACAGCATCTGGTGGGAGATGGCAGAGATGCCGTGGGTCTGGCGCAATTCGTTGGTCAGGTGCGCCGTCAGGTTGGCCGCCATTTCCGCATCGGCCATCGCCCGGTGAGCCTTGCCGGTGTCGGGCAGACGCGCATAGCGGGTCAACGTGCCGAGCTTGTGGTTCGGTGCGCCGGGCATCAGGCGTCGGGCCAGCAGCAGTGAACAGGCGAAGCTCTGTTCGCGCGTGCGCTGGATACGCGACAGTTCGTAATCCCAGAACTTCTGATCGAACGAGGCGTTGTGCGCCACCAGCGGTGTCGAACCGACGAAATCCGCCACATCGCCCATCACCCGCTCGGCGCTGGGGGCGGTACGAATCATGTTGTTGCTGATGCCGGTCAACCCTTCGATGAACGCAGGAATACGCACGCCGGCATTCATCAGGCTCTGAAAGCGCTCGACGATACGCCCCTGCTCCATGATCACCACCGCAATTTCGGTCGCCCGGCAGCTATGGCCCGGGGAGATGCCGGTGGTTTCAAAGTCGATGACTGCAATACGTTCCAACACTGGCCTGACCCTGTTAATTCATTTCAGCAAAAACGTGCCTTCGATCGGCACGTAACGACTGGCGGCGCGGATCAACGAGTTCGCGGTCAACCCCGGCACGCCGTAGGCGACCGCCTCGACCCCATGTTTGCTGATCACGCGTTCGAGCAACATGTCGAAGTCGCCATCACCCGACGCCAGCACGATTTCGTCCACTTGCGGCGCGTAATCCATGATATCGATGGTGATGCCGACATCCCAGTCGCCTTTGGCCGAACCGTCGCTGCGCTGGATATACGGCTTGAGCCTGACCGTGAACCCCAGATTGCGCAGTATCTGCTGGAACTGCTGTTGCTTGCTGTCGCCACGATCGATGGCGTACGCAAACGCGTGAACGATCTCGCCACGTTTGCTGATATCCGCCCACAAGGCGGCGTAATTGAAATGACAGCCATGCGCCTGGCGCACGGTGTAATACAGGTTCTGCACGTCGGCGAACACCGCGATCTTCTTCACCGCAATTCCTCATGGCGGGCAACATGCCCACGGGTTACAGCGATCCGGAACGTGAATCGGTGCCCAGTATGCCAGTTTGAGGAAGGAATTGAGGGATGGATCGGTACCGGCCGCTGCGAAGCCCGCGCGTCATGGCACAGATCATCGTTCCCACGCTCCAGCGTGGGAATGCCGTTCTGGGCGCTCCGCGTCCGTTCCGGAGCACGCGGCGCAGCGCAGATTCGTGACGCAGAGCGTCAAAAACATTCCCGCTGGAACATGAAGAACGACCGTCACATCCTCAAACGAACGAATCATCATCCGAGAACATGTCGCCACCATCGTCGAAATTGTCGTCAGCCGTGTACTGCTGATCCGGCTGCCCCCAACCGCCCTGATCATTGAACGAGCCGGTGTCCTGCGCCTGTGGCGCGTCATGAATGACTTCGACGATTTCCTGCGGCTGGCTGTGGTGGCTGAACATGCTGCTGATACCTTCTGCCAGCAGCACACCGCCCGCTACACCGGCCGCGGTCTTCAGCGCCCCGCCAAGAAAGCCACTGCCGGCAGCCGGGGCAGGCGCGGCATAACCGCCCTGTGGCGCTGCGGGCGCAGGTGCAGGATTGAAACCGCCACCATCACGCCAGCCGCCACTGGATGGCTGGCTAGGTTGTGGCTGCGATGCGCGCGGTGCACTGCTGCCAAAGATACTCGACAAAAACCCGCCACTCGCTGGCGCGGACGAGGCTTGCCCCTTGGCCTGCTGGAGCTCGGCCTGCAACTGCTGAATCTGCTCGTCGCGCTGTTTTACCTGCTGATTGAGCTGATTGACGGCCGCTTCCTGCACCAGAATCGCCTGCGTCATGTAATACGGCGCAGCGGGCTGGCGGGTCAGATGCTCCTTGATACGCGCCTCGGCCGCAGCATCTCGCGGGGCGGATGCCGTTTCAGCGTCTTTCAGTTTCGAGAAAAGACCGTCAATCAGGGTTTGCTCTTCGCTGTTCATGACCACCTCACTGAGTTGCCACTGGAATTCTTCCCTGCCGCAATGGCAGGACCATGTGCAGAAAATGGGGCCTCATCGACGCGCTTCAATGACATGAAGAAAAAGATAACAAGGCGTGCGCCGAAAACCACTGCGCTTGGTTAGACCGGGGCCATGGGCTAAAGTGTGCGCCTGCTTTTAGCCTGCGATCTATCTCCATGAACCCGTTGAACATCATCCAGGATTCGCTTTATTTCTTTCGGCGCAATCTGGGCGGCATCGCGCTGCTGTGCCTGCCTGTCGTGATCCTTGAAGTGCTGGCCAAACAAGCGCTGGGCAGCGCCATGTCCGCCGACACTTCACCTGCCTACGCGTTGGTGATCGGGCTGTTTTTCTACCCTATTTATACGGCCGCGCTGATCCTGTTTCTCGACGCACGCAGCCGTGGCGAGGACGTACACACCCGTGATGTACTGGCGATGGCGGTGCGCCTGTGGCCGACGTTCGCCGTGCTCTCGGCCATGAGCACCCTGCTGATCATGTTCGGCCTTTCATTGTTCGTCTTACCCGGCATCTGGGTGATGATCAAACTGGCGTTCAGCGAATACCTGCTGGTCCTGCGCAAACTCACGCCGTTCATGGCCATGCGCGAAAGCATGCAGATGACCACCGGACACTTCACGCGCATTCTGGTGTGCGTACTGAGCGTCTATATTCCCCTGTGGCTGCTTGAGGGTGCCAGCCTGTACCTGTTTCCGGAACCGCAAAGCGCAGCGGTTTCCGTGATCACCGACAGCATCGGCAGCTTCCTGCAACTGTTCACTACCATCGTGACGTTCCGCCTGTTCATGCTGATCAGCGAGCCCGCGCACCGCGCCTGAAGCAAAGGCTGACGTCAGGCGCGTCGATTCGGTATGCTCAACGCCGAATCCCTCACTGAGCGCCAGGCGCTCCAAGTCGAGCCGATGCCCCGTTTACTGCTACGTCTGACCCTGTACGGCTTGCTGCTGGTCGCCGTATTGCTGTTACTGGTTTTCCAACTGACCTGGCGCCCTCCGGCCCGTGAACTACTCACGGTCAGCTGCAACCCTGCAGTCGAGGCACCGAAACTGGTGCCGGGGCAAGCGCTGAAAGTCATGACCTGGAACATCCAGTACCTGGCGGGTAAACGCTACGTGTTCTGGTATGACATGGCCGACGGCAGCGGCCCGGACGAACGCCCGACCCATGAAGACCTTGCCTACAACCTGGACGAAGTGGCGCGGGTCATCCGTGACGAACAGCCCGACATCGTGCTGCTGCAAGGGGTCGACGATGGCGCCAAGAACTCTGACTATGAAGATCAGTTGGCGCTGATCAAGGAACGTGTGACGGACCTCTACCCGTGCAGCACGCAGGCCTTCTACTGGAAGGCAGAGTTCGTGCCCAACCCGCATATCTGGGGCAGCGTCGGCAGAAAACTGGTGACCCTCAGCCGCTTCCATATCGACAGTGCCGAACGCCTGCAACTGCCGGTGCCCGACGCCAACATCATCAGCCGTCAGTTTCAGCCAAAGGATGCGTTGCTGGTCAGCTACCTGCCCTTGCGTGACGGCGGCAAACTGGCCGTCATCAACACCAGCCTGACCACCGCCAGACACGCCGGCGACACCGCACAAAAACAGGTCGCGGCCACTGAAACGCAGCTGGACAAGCTGGAAAGCGGCGGCACGCCCTGGCTGATCGGCGGCGACTTCAACCTGCTGCCGCTGGGCCAATACCAGCGCCTCCCCGAGCAACAGCGCCTTGGCTATGCCGCCGACAGCGAACTGCACCAGCTATGGGACAAATACCCGATGATCCCCAACAACGCCGAATCCAGCGGCATCGACCGCAGCAAATGGCTGACGCACTTCCCCAACGACAGCCGCATCAACGGGCCGGACCGGACGGTGGATTACCTGTTCTACAGCCCGAGCCTGAAGCGGGTCAGCGCGCGGGTGCGGCGGGATGATACGTTGCTGATCTCTGATCACTTGCCGGTGATCGGGCGGTTTTTGCTGCCGGTTTTGCCTTGAGGTGGAAAGCGGCATTCAGGTTTCAATACTCTGGCTGGTCACCAGACTTCCGAATGACGTGCTTCAACAGCCGATTATGATCAAATACTTGGAACCGTTTCTGGAAGCGCTCGCCTAATGATTAGCCCGTGGATACTTCCATGGGCGACGTGCCAATACCGGCATACACCAAAGGGTGATCCACATGGCTAAAGACGACAAGAAAAGTAAAGGCGAAGCCTCGAAAGCCAGCAAAGACCTGAAAGACAAGAAGGCATCACCGGCCAAGAAATCTGAAGCGGCCTCGACGCTTTCCAAGTCTTCCGAAAAGAAAGACAAGAAGAAAGACGCCGAGCCAAAGAAAGCGGCCAAAAAAGCTGATAGCAAGCCAGAAAAGGCCAAGAAATCAGACAAGGTTGAAAAGGCTGAAAAGCCGGCTAAAAAGAAAAAGTGACATCTGCTGCCTGCCAGGGCGTTGCGCCCTGGCGTTCTCTGGGTCACTGTCTCGCTTGCAAGCTAAGTGACCAGAATAAAGAGGTTCTCCCTTTAGATATCAACTCAACGTTGCACGCCCTGAATTTTCTCAAGACGCATTTCATAACCTTGACCTGGCTGCGTGACCGTCTCTGTTTCAACGGTCTGCACAACACGGCCCGATGCATCCTTGGTCACTGCGATGCTTTTGCTGTAAGCGGTTTGAACGCAGCCCGAGATAGAGATGACTGCCAGCAACAACAAAGCGAAGTTAGTTTTCATTATGGATTCCTGTCCATTGGTTGAGTGGCGGGCAGCTTAACCGGATAGATAGCCTCTTGCCGTCATTTTTGCGCTTTTGCTTTATAAAGTCCGCTGGAAAAGCCGAGCCCCTAATTAGCCTGACGCCGTTCAACGTGATCGGTTGGCAGAGCTTGACGGCTTAGCCTCTCGGTCTACTGGATTACGAGCCATTGCTCCCGGACCTCACGTCCCCCTCAGCTTCACCCGCGCCCTCGCCTCCGCCACCAACGGATCATCCGGCCAGTAATGCTTTCTATCACCTAGCACCTGCGACATTGACAGCGTTGTAGCTTCTAAATTAGTGGACTTCTGGCGTTTTCGTCAGCAACACCGTTGACTGTCAATCTCGCTATGGAGGATTGACATTTTGAGAGGATATTTTTTGAGAGGATTGACACCCTCGGCAAGATCTGCCCATAACAAAGCGAAACGGCCCTAACAAGGCGGGCCGTTTGCTTGGGACCGTCACGTAGCGTTAGAGGGTTGAAGCAACAACTGTATATGTATACACAAAACCGCACCTATTAGATCCGTGCAAACCCATACTCAAGTCTTCGCACATATCAATCGAAATGTTCCGAGCATTCGCAAACCATCCTTTCTTCTAGCCAGATAGAGCTCATTCAGTTCAACAGAGCCATAGTCTCTCACGGACTGAAATCCTATACTCTGAAGCTCATGTTCAATGACAGCGGGGTCAAGCCATGTTTTCCATGGTTCACCCAGTTGCCCGATCAAACTCACAAGATAATCGCCTATGGCATTTTCAATGGGATCGAGCAACGTAGGGGTGACGCCGTAATCGAAAATTATGCCGCTTCCTTTTGGCAGTGACGCGACAAACGTTAGTGTGTCAAGTATCGCTTCCTGGGATATGTATATCGTCACGCCTAGCCAAGAAAAAAATGCAGGTTGATCTGCGCGAAAACCGGCTTTCTGCAGCTCTTCGGCTAAGGTGTTACTTTCAAAATCAACCGCCACGAACGTCAATGAGTCAGGTACTTTTATGGACGCTTCTTTAAGGAGACTTCTCTTCCATTCTTGGGTAGATGGATGGTCCACTTCAAATACATGAAGGCCCTCTTCAAGATAAGTATTCCTGAGAGCGAATGTATCAAGGCCGGCACCTAAAACGACATATTGTTTCACTCCGGAGTGTACACATTTTTTGAGTTCATCTTCAGCTAATCGACTACGAATAACCACGGCAGCACGTATGCCTCGCGCATGGAGATCGTTGGATTGGAATGGATACTGTCGCAGGTCGGTTGCCGCCTGCTCGCCAAGAATCGGCAAGGCCAACGGGTCGTTGAATATGATTGGTTCGTCCAGCAGCTGATGAGCGGCCCGGAGTTCGGCAACCTGAAAAGCAGTTCGACTTGGAATACCCGTATTAATAACGTTTTTCTGTGAAGTGAGCATCATAGCTTTCCTATATCGCACTATGGGCCAACTAATATTTTCTGCATGATTATCCTTCACGTTTTACACCATCAATAGTTGTTGGTCTGCTATAGCTGGTTTTTTCGATCGACACTTGCAATTTGGCTTGCAACGTCCAGATTCCGCTTTAAGGACCTTTCGTGACCTGACTCCGCTGTCCTTGCACGCCCACCGGTACTTCGCCCTTGAAGGTCACCCGGCGTACGATGCGCTCTTGGGTTCCTTAATCATCTAGCGCGTAATGCTGGGTGGCGCGGTTATCCCAGATCGCTACGTCACCGCTATGCCAGCGCCAGCGCATAGTATTTTCCAGCCGTGGGACGTGACTCTGCAGCAGGCTGAACAGGTGGGGGGGGTAATGTTGTTCGATTAAGGCTATAGCTGGCATATTCAGGCAGCAAATGACTTAAATTCACTCTCGATGCATTTGATTCAGCCTACGCAAAAAGATAGATGGTGCCGTTCTATGCTGTCGGCACTGCGGATGACCGAGGAAGGCTCGATGGAGTTACGATGCCACTGTCGGCAACGTCAGCATGAAAAAGGCGCAAAAAGGGTCAAGAAAAATGCCAGTATTTCTTGCCCCTTATCTGATGAGGGCTTGATGTCAATAAATTTTACTTACGAACGGGACAGTCGCTGACGAATTTGCGCAACCAACGCGTCAAGCGTCCCGCTTTCATTGGTCTCCACGCGTTTGCTGAGCAGCAACTCTTCGGCGCTGAGCGGGTCACGATTGGCCTGCTGCCCTTCGATGACGGTCAGGGTGGCGTCGGACAGATCGTTCTTGGCTGTCTGACGTTGTGCCAGCCAAGCGGCGATCACGGCCTGTGGCGCATTGCAGTCGAGGATCAGGAACGGTGCGCCGGTGGCCTCAGCGATTTTCGCCGCAGCGTCGCGTTGTTCACGCTTGAGGAAGGTCGCATCCAGTACCACCGGGAAACCAGCGCGCAGTACGGTGTCGGCGATCTCGTTCAAGCGCGCGTAGGTGGCGGCGCTGGCATCTGCAGCGTAGATCCCTGCCTGCGGCTTGTTCTCGACATGCTGCTCGCCGAACAGGCGCTTGCGCTCTACATCCGAACGTAGGCGAATTGCCCCCAGTGCTTCTACCAGGCGCATGGCCACGTGGCTTTTGCCGACGGCTGACACGCCGTGAGTGATGGCCAGGAAAAGCGAGGGGGTAGTGCTGTAGCTTTCTGCCAGGTTGGCGTAGTTGCGGTATTGGCGCAGGGTGGTTGCGCGCTGCACCGCGTCTGCCTCGGAAGGCATGCTGAACAGTGCAACCTTGGCGCGTACCAGGGCGCGGTAGGCTTTATAGAAGTTCAGCAGCTCCAGGCCTTGGTAGTCGCCGGTAAGTTCCAGGTACTGGCTGATAAAGCGCCGCGCCAGGCTTTTGAGGCCACGGTCTTCCAGGTCCATCGCCAGGAAACCGGTATCGGCATACACGTCGGTGAAGCGGAATGGCTCGTTGAACTCGATGCAGTCAAAGATCACCACATGGCCATCAATCATAGTGGCGTTGCCCAGGTGAATATCACCGTGGCATTCGCGGATGAAACCATTGAGCTTGCGTTGTTCAAACAGTGGCTTGAGGCGCTCGAAGCTGCTTTCGGCCCAGGCCTGCAAGGCTTCCAGTTGTGCCAGGTCAGCCTTGTCGCTGAGGAAAGGGCGGATCTGCTCGAAGTTCTGCAGCACCGGCACCATGACGTCGTGTGGCGTGCCGGCGGTGTGTGTGGCCGGCACTTTCGGGGCATTCAGGTGAAAGTGCGCGATCTGCCTGGCCAGTTCATCGATGTGCGCGCTGGTCAGTTCGTCGTTGGCTTGCAAGGTGCTGAGCAGCTGGCTTTGTGGGAACTGGCGCATTTTCAGCACGTAGTCGACTACCGGGCCGTCGCCGCCCAATTGCGGTGCTTCTGCGCTGCCGGTGATTGGCAACACTTCAAGATACAAATTATCGGTCAGGCGCTGGTTGAGGCGCAGCTCTTCATTGCAAAAGTGGCTGCGGGCTTCCAGGGTGGTGAAATCGAGGAAGCCGAAATTCACCGGCTTCTTCATTTTATAAGCGTAGTTACCCGTAAGCAGGACCCAGGAAATATGGGTCTCGATGACGTGGAACTGATCCACCGGATGGGGGAACAGGGCCGGGTTTTGCAGGGCAGCAATCAGGGACTGGCTCACGTGTGATCCTTCGGAGTTTGGGGAAATTCATGGAGGGTATGATTGCTGCTACAGACGGTTGTGCAAACCGCTGTCCAGCTCATATTGGTCATCAATAGTATTAGCTCAGCAGGCTGGAAACACCTGAATATAATATAGCGCAAGAAAACATCATCAATACCGATGCTGATGCTGATGCTGATGCTTTAAGTATTACCCGCCTTGTGCCCCCTCCTTCCTGCGAATGGAGATTGACAAAAGTTCCGACGCTCAGCCAAAAAAGGGATGCCAGCAACATAACCCCAGAAAAGACCAGCATTTCCTGAGCAATTAAAAGCGGATCGTCGATAAGCGTAACGGAAAAGATGATCGAAGACACAATAAATGCTTTTGGATTAAACAACGTAGTAATAAATATATTAAATCCCAAAATAGTTTCGGTCGCTTTTAAAAAGTCACCTGAAAGCTTCCACGTCTTGCAAGACATGTAAGATATATAGCCCGCACAGAACACCTTCATGAAAAACAGACAACCTGTATTGCCCGAGACATATTCGATCAGAATGGAATAGAAGGTGATCGCAATCACGTAGCCGGAAAGCTCGAACAACGGTAAACCAGCAGACTTCAAAAACCCCTTGGACACGCCGGTCGCCAGCAATAACGTATTCGTCGGTCCCGGAACAAATAACAGTACAGCAGACTCAATCGCTACCTTCAGTAGTTCATGCATATCACACCCTTGCACAATAGCAACATTTCACTTGACAAAAATTCATTGAATACCTGGTCACTCACCGCGCGCCCCGCAACTCGACCCCGTCCGCGCGCGTACGTCCCCAAGGCATAAACACGCGGTCATAAAGCTTTTTCAGGCATGGTACTTAACGATGCATGCCCCCCAAAAAAACATGCCAAAACTCAGGCAAAAGGCCAAATCACCATCATCCATCGGGGTCCCAGTCAGATTCAACAAACTATCAATCGTAAAAACATGCGCTTTCGGAGGCAGCGTTGGCAGCCTGAGTTTTGAGGCGTCGCCGCCGACCTCCATAATGTACATTTTGGACAAGTGCATAATAAAGTTATTGGTTATGAAGTGGCTTATAGCACTTTTATCAAAATCAACTTTCAAAAAAATATCCCTAGACAGCGTATGAATTGCGGTCAAGGCGAGCCGCAACGCATCAATAGTTTTCTGTTCAGCATAAGCCTTAGTGACTCGGTGGTCGGTGGCCTCCGACCGCGCGATAACCTCGTAGCAGTTTCCGGTTTTTTCGCAGGTCACCAGACAAACTGCCACCCCGTCACTTAAAATCGCCGTTCCAGGATAATGCCGCTCCTCGTCAGTCATCAGCTTTTCTGCGAATACCAACAAAACCTTACTGTCTGGACGCTCCTGCAGGATCTGCCCACAAAAACGCAAGGCATGAACGAAATTACCGCACTCCCCCGCAGACAAGGCATACAGCGTCGCCTTATGAATACCGATATTCGCTGCCAACTTCGAGAGGTAGACACTCAGGCCAACGACCTTGTCAATGAATTTGGTTGAGCTGATATAGACAATATCGGTCACATCCTCTCGACCGACATGGCTCTCATCCAGGACCTTCGCGGCTACCTTTTCGCACACAGCATAAACGTCACGACTTTCATTTACATAATATTCAAAGCCGCCCGCCCGAAAGGCCTTAAGCTCATCAGGACTCATGCAAGATGACAAGCTATCAATTGACTTCGACTCGCCGAAATCAAACACGACGTTAGAAATAAACAGATTGGACATACCGGCATTCCCTGGCAATTAAATATATACAAAAAAGAGACAGTCCAAATACTCAAAGCCCTGGCAGCCTATACGCCATTCAAAAGAGCCGAGCTTAACTCGGCCAACGAGGGCTGTTTATTGACGAACTGAACCTTGAGCCATTCGGAAATGGCCAGATAGTTGGACGGTAGCAACCTGCATAGCGTTGGCCTTTGATCATCCGGCAGCCAACCATGGGCGTTACCCGCACGCTGGCGAATCGCTGGATCATTAGTGATGTACGTCTTGGCTCGCCCACCAAAATGGATCGTCTTAGGATCTGGGAGATCCACTATAAAGGCGTCGCTTGCGGAAAAAAGGGTCTGCCTGATCAGTCCAGGCAAAAAAGACTCGCCTATCAGCACGTTCAACTCACTGCTGACAAAAAAATCTATTTGACTGAGCGTCCCTTGAGTGAAGTCGTTCGGGGCCGACAGCGCGCCTTCGATGCCAATCTTTATATCCAGTTCAGGGTGTTCAACCCTCAACCGGTTAATGCCCATCAATGCCTCCAGGTCATGCTCTTCATTATTGAGAATAATGGCATCACAGGCAGCGATGTTTTTCGCAAACTCAAACTGAGCAGCATCAATTCGCCCTTGCAGGTGCAAACGCTCAAGAACACCTTGCGGTAGCTTCTGGTAAAAGCCCTGAACACAGCGAGGATCATCCACGCTGATAAACAACTTGTTCTTTTGTGGGGTACTACTAAAACGCCCTAGGTAGGCCGAAATAACCCGGTAGTAGACCAGTTCAGTCGTCATACCGTAGACGCCGGTCAGGGCGACAGCGTTCAACTGATGCGCCAGAACTTTTGAAAACAGAACCTTATCGTTTTCACTGTGGGTAATAGCCACCCCCACACACCCGGAGTCATTGGATCTTTTGGCGCCCAATCTCGACAGAATGCTGTCCAGGCTACCGGAATCAATCGCCTCAGCGGTCCAAGGAACTGCCTGAAAAGCTAGATGTCCGCACGCCTGTGCACGCTCTATAAAAGAATAATCCAGATTATCTTCCGAGAGCGTCAGGACATGAGGGTAATCCAGGCCAAAATAACTAGAAAACTCATCCCCCCGGCCCCAGCGACTTTTGAAAGCCTTACCCAACCCGTCTTTCGCAGGCTGCCGGGCAACCTTGCTTTCCACGCTTTCTGTGCTGCCTGGCACCTGGCGAATGACTTTCTCACCCAAGACTAATGGCGAGCATTTATTGCGGATCTTTGTTGTCAGTTTGGTGAGCACATCACCAGGACCGATCTCTACGTACTCATCGACCTCCAACCCCATCAAGTAACGAACGCTGTCCAACCACTGCACTGGGCTGTACAGTTGCTTCACCAGTTGGCTCTTCAGCGTTTCATTCTGATGGGGCAAACCGGTGACGTTACTGATCACCGTTTTATTCATCGGTCGAAACGTGAAAGGCTCGAGAAACCGCTCAAAATCTTGTGCTATCGGCTGCATGTAGCGCGAATGAAAAGGTGCCCCCACCGGAATAGGAATGTAGGTGCCCGCCAGCGAGTTGATAATGCCTTCAAACGCCTCCAGCGCCTGATGCGGCCCTGCAATCACCAACTGATCCGGAGAGTTGATGTTTGCAACATCAATGCTGGTAATGCCGTTATCGTTGAGCAGTTGCTGCAGATCCTGAGCTTTATAATTCAGGATCACGGCCATGGAACCGGCATTCGCGGAAGACATCAATTCCCCGCGGTGCTTGACGATGCGCAGTCCCGTTTCAAAGTCAAAGACATCCGCGGCGAACAGCGCCGCATATTCTCCCAGGCTGTGCCCGGCCAGGAACTTGATCACCACCTCGTTATCTTCCCGATAGGCGAGGTACTGCAATGCACACACGGTATACAGCGCAGGTTGCGTGTACTGTGTTTTGTTCAACTGCTTCTGTGGGTCTTCCAGGCACAGCTGCTCAATGGAATATCCCAGAATATCACTGGCGATTTCAGTCTGCCGACGGAAACGTTGGAACAATTCACGCCCCATGCCCACTCGCTGTGAGGCCTGTCCTGGAAAAACAAGGGCAGTGTTCTTTGCTGGATTATTGCCGACCACGCTTGTTCGAGTCTTTTCCATAGAATGATTTACCAAGGTAGTGTCTTGAGGCCCGGGTTGAGCGATAGCGCTTTCGCTATACGCCTTTGCAAGGCGCTTTAGGGTCAGCACGCCGGCCTGGTATTGAGTCGTGTCGTTACTCATCAAGGACATCAGCGTCAGGCTCACAGGGACCTGCTTTGCCCTGAACGCACCCAGATGCTGTTTGACAAATCCATGCAACGATCCGGAAGGACTAAGATCAACATACACAGGCGTCGCGCCTGTGGCGCTTGCCTCTATCAAGTCGATGGTGTCTGCAAAGTTGATGGGTGACTCAACGATCCCCCAAAAGTGCTCGGCGTCAATCACACGACACCGCGCAACCGTTGCACAGGAGTAAAAAGGCAGCGTGAATGCCCCGGTTGTGTACTTTTTTATCGACGCTAAAGAAGCCGCTTTTAACGGGCGTATGGCAGGCGAATGAAAGGCGTAGTCCACAGCGATCCGCTGATATAAAAAAGCTCGTTGCTGGCAGCTCTTTTCCAACGCATCAATCACCCACGTATCTCCCGAAAAGGTGACGTGTCGTGAGTGATGCACACCCGCAACAGCAACTTCAGGAAACTCGGCGAGCAGTGCGTCCCTTTCATCCGGGGTAATCAATGCCGACAGCATGCCGCCTTTCGGCAACTTGCCTTGTCCTGCAAACTGCTCTATCAATAAGGCTTGATCACAGATTGCAGCCAATAAATCCGTATCCGAAATGGCACCGGCAACACAAGCGGCAATGAACTCCCCCAAACTCGTGCCGATCACCGAGTCAGCGGTGATCCCTTCAGCAGCGAGGGTTGAGACCAGTGCCAGTTGCACCATCACGATGCTCGGATGAGTGAACGTGATAGAGGAGAAGTCATCGCTGCGAGACTTGTCTTTACGATAAATCTCCGCGATTACCGATTTACCCAGTATGCGTTGGCCTATCAGATCCAGCCGCAGCATGGCTTCACGAAACGTTGAATGCGTCAGGAATAGATGGCTCGCCATCTGATAGTAATGACACCCCTGCCCGCCGAACATAAATATCCTGTGCAAGGGATAGACTATCCCCTGGTTCAGCGGCGAGGCGGTGTCTCTGGCGAGCGCATCGGTCCTGACATTCATTGCATCAGCCCTCCACGTCGGTTTCTAACACTTCTTCAATCTGGTCGCCGTGCTCAGCCACCAGGTACTGTGCCAACGACTGAATGGTGTCGTGCTCGAAAAACACCACCACAGAGATCGCCAGCCCCAGACGGCTGTTGATCAACTCACACAACCCAACAATGCTGATCGACTCGTAGCCGTTTTCAGTAAACGTTGCTACAGGACTAAACGAAGCTGACTCCTTGTCCAGCAACTCCGAGGAGATCGAAACCAACCAGGAAACCGTTGCCTGCAACTCGTCACTGGCGCCATCAAACGAATAGGCCGGCTGTTTTTGCGCGACCGCTGCCAGTGGCGCAGGCGATGCAACGGGAGGTTCCACGGTTACCTGCGGTTGAATGACTGGCGTATTGTCAGCGAGAGTTGCGGCCTTCCAGATGAACGCGAATTGCTCATCCGAATGGTTTTTGTCCAGGGCGTGAATAAATGCAGTGGCAATGTCATTGGCCGCGTTGCCCTCCACTTCCAGCGCTACGGTCTTGCCTTCGCGGTAACCCGTACCCTGCAACGCCGCGCGATAACGACCAAAGGTTTTTGCCAGGGTGTTGAGCTGTTTACTGTCGTGTTCCTCGACGGTCATGACGATGGAGAACGATTGCAGCTGGGAGTCAAATGAGTAGGTCGCCTCATCTAGGTTAATCAGTGCCGCGAGATGACGAATAAGCGCCTTGTCTTTCAACGGTTCCTTATGCTGCTGAACCTTGTCATCGGCCGGAACAATGTAATGCACACCCTGGATATCGCCCAGTTGGTCTTTTATCAGCAACAGTGCATTGAACACGGACTTTCTATCGTCAAGTTCAGCCGCGTAGTAGCCGACTTTGGTATTGTCCAGGCTGTTCTGAAGTAACCCGATTTGCTCATCGATGTCTGGCGCTGAAAGCGCGTCACCCAGGATTGCGATATGGCATCCGCTGGTTTCATCATCAATCGCACGAATCACACTTTGGCCCACCTCATTCAAGCCGTTTGCCAGGACATAGACACAGTTGTCATTGAGTAACGAGCCTGATTCCGGCTGGCTGACTTTCTGCACGCTGCCGGCATAGATACTGTCGTGGGCACACAGGTATTCAGCGATGTGAGTCTGTGTGTCTGCTGCACGGTTGATCAGCGTCGAAATGTTGGCAAACGAGCACAAGGCTTCACAGTAAATAATCGTCAGTTTGACATTGGCAGCACCCAGCACGTGCTGTTCCAACGCCCCGGTCAATGCTGCATAGAGTTGATACTGGCGATCGAACGGCATGATGATTTGCAGGTGCAAAGGCTGAGTGCTGTCCGCCAGCCAGGCTTTGACCTTCTTCGCCAGTTGACGTGAGACGGACTTGGCCAGATCAGCGAAGGACTGGGCAAAGCCGTTCGGCAGGACTTGCTGCCATTCTGAAGAGCCGGCATCGAGGCCGCAGGTCTCCAGATCTCGCTGGAAGTAGTCCAGGGTGTCCAGGCCAACGACACAGATTTTCGTATCTGCCTGCGCCGGTTTCGGATGTGGGCTCACGTCCACCTTGTTCCAGCGATGAATAAACAACGACTTCGGTTCGGCGGTGACTTTTTCGACCGCCACCGGTGCCGTAATGAACGGCTTGCCAACCACCGGCTCAACGGTTTTCTGAACAATCTTCCCTGCGACTTTTTCAACGACCGGTTCAACCATAGCGGCTACGGTTTTCACCCGCTGCTGCACAGAAGCTGCCTCGACTTTTTGAGACACGCCGGCCGTGTGGTTGCCCATCGGCAACCAATGACGGTTTTGTGAGAACGGGTAGGTCGGCAGGCTGATACGTTGCCCTCTTTTCCCCAGCAGGCCGCCCCAGTTAATCACCACCCCTTTGGCCCAGAGCGCGACGATGTTCTGGTATTTACCTTGCTTCAGCCATTCAGAAAGAATCAGCTCAAGGGAGTTATCCTCGTACAACAGCTTCGCTGTGGCGTCCATCTCGCTGGCATAGCAGACATGCAGCGGGGATTTGCCTTTTTTATCATTCAGGAATGCATCGAGGTTGTCTTCAAGGTGCTCGATGGAGTCCGCCAGGAAGCTCAGGCGGTACGGCATTTGAGTGCGGCCGGTTTGCAGCGTATAGGCAATGTTGCCCAACCAGTATCGTGGCTGGTTGTTCAGGGAGGTGTTTTGCTGAGCGTTGTAGTGGATGTAGCCCAGCAACTGCGCAGCTCTCTGGTGTAGCGCCTCCTTTGATTTTGCGGACAACACGATCAGTTCCGGGTAATCCATCGTGTAATTGACCTGATTCGACACTTCCTCGTGCTCTTCGATGATGAAGTGCGCATTCGCACCGCCCGCGCCAAAGGACGACAGGCCGGCAATCCGCTTTTTGACCTCTTTATTCGGCAGACGCCAATGGGACAGCAACTGGGGGATCGAGAAGGAGGTTTTTTCGATCTGCAGGTTTTTATTAATTTTCTTCGAGTGGAGCGAAGGGACGATTTGCTGGTATTTCAGTTGCAGCAGAATCTTGGTCAAACCGGCCATGCCTGCGGCACTTTCGCAATGACCGATATTCGATTTCACCGAGCCTACCGAGCAGAACTTACCTTGTTGTGCCGAGTCTTGATCGATGGAAAACGCCTGCCTCAGCCCATGAATTTCGATGGCGTCGCCCAGATGGGTGCCCGTACCGTGCGCTTCAATGTACGAAATGTCCGCAGAACGAATGCCGGCCTGTTGGACCACTTTTGAGATCAGCTTACTGTGAGCTTTCGGGCTTGGAACGGTATACCCATTGGTCTTGCCTGCGTGAACGATCAGCGACCCGGTAATCACCCCATAGATGTGGTCGCCATCGCGCAGCGCATCCTCGTAGCGTTTCAAAAAGACCGCACCAACACCTTCTCCCGGTACATAGCCGTCTGCACTCTCGGAAAAGCTCGCACATTTACCGGTCTGCGAAAGGTCGCCGCCCTGTTTCAGCACACCATATTTGTTGGGATGCAAGGTCAGATTGACCCCGCCGGCAATCGCGTAATCAATCTCCCCAAGCTTCAACGCAGAGCACGCCAGGTGCACGGCGGACAGCGATGACGAACACATGCTGTCTATGGCGACGCTAGGGCCTTCCAGGTTCAGGATGTAGGAAACACGGTTGGCAATGGAGGCAAAGCTGTTGGAGATGGCCTGCCCTTCGTACAGACCTTTAGCCGTTTCGCTGTGCAGCTGATACTCCTGGTACATCGCGCCGACATAGACACCGGTGGTCATGTCACTTTCGGCCAGGGACTCTTTGGTGTAGCCCGCATCTTCCAGCACCGAGAAGGCACATTCGAGGAATTTGCGTTCCTGAGGATCTGTCAGCAGCGCATCGGTTTCACTGAAGTCGAAGAACTCCGCGTCGAACTGGTCAAAGCCGTCAATAAAGCCGCCCTTGAAATTTTCCGGATTTTCGACCCGATTAAAGCCGGTTTGCTCCCACCTTGCCTTGGGCACTGAGGTCACCAGGTCACGACCTTGCGACAGGTTTTCCCAGAACTCGTCCAGGGTCCGCGAGCCAGGGTAAGTACCATTCAGACCGATGATCGCGATATCGCCGGAACGACGGGGTTCAGGGTAGGTTTCCTGGAAATCAGACACCTGAGGCAGTGACGCCGACGGGGCGTCAACCTCTTGAAGGGAGAATGCGCCCAAGTCGATCACGTCAAACTGAGTAACCGCAGGTGCGCTGGCAGGGGCCTGGGTGTGAGAAGCAACGGCAACCGGGGCAGCACTAGGTGGTTGTGCATCGCTGAAATCAATACCCAGCAACGCCGCCAAGGCCTGTTTATCTTGCTCGATAAAGTAATCGATGATGCCTTCGACGCTATCAATATCAAACAGCAGGGAACTGCTGACCTGCTCGAAATGCTCACGCAGTTTATTGGTGAGGGTGACGACCAGGATAGAATCGAATCCCAGTTTTTCGAGGGAGAGGTCCAGCGCGATTTCATCGACAGGAAGCTGAACGACGTCGGCGATCAGATCAGTGAAAAACGCCTGGCTCTTGGCTTTCAACATTGCAACGTTGACAGCCGAAGGGGTATTTGACGGGGTAAGCATGGAGGATTCGTTCCCTGATGAATGACTGGATCCGGACTCAACGACCTTGGGGGCAAGGGACGCGGCGTGCTTTTGCGCACGCATCAACATCACGAACTGCCCCATGTCGTGGGCCAGCTCGGCGGGGAACTGCGTAGAGCCGTAACCCACTTGCAGGGCGGTGTTGTGCCACGTGGCAGGCTCCAGAACCGGAGAGCCCGGCACCCTGATGTGATCGTCGTTGTACAACCACCAACCGTCGAGGAAACCAAACGTGAGGTGGTTGAACAAGGTATTGCGGCTGAGCTCGTTGACGATCAATGAGCCCTGATCTTTCAAAACTTCCCAGACCCGGCGAATCGAGGCGGCAATGTCACTGGTGGCGTGTAACACGTTGGTGGCAACTGCAATATCGTAGTAATCACGCTGCAGTGGTTGGTCATCGACCGACTTTTCTACGTTGAAAATCTCGTAGCGCAAGAATGGATTGCCTGGCCCGTATTCCCGCTGGGCATGAAACAGAAACGACTTCGAAAGGTCGGTGTAGCAGTACTCTGCGATGTTGGCGTGAAACGGCGCCAGGTGCTTGAGTAACACGGCGGTTGTACCGCCGGTGCCAGCGCCCACTTCCAGAATGCGAATTTTCCGCTGAGGGTCAGCGGCCAGCAGCGTGTTGATTTCGTCAACCACCGTCCTCGAAAGCACCAGGTTGAAGTAGTCAGCAACGCGGTTGTTTTTATAGATACCCTCGACCATGCGCATCGAAGAGTCAGGGAACATGATGTCGGTGGCCTTTATTTTCCCGGTCAGTATCTCCTTGGTATGGATCAGCAGGGCTTCAACCAGTTTGACTTGAGCGGATTTATTATCATCCAGCAGCCATTCAACTTTTGCGGTGTTCCAGGAGAGCCAGGCTGCGCTGGCATCGCTCTCAGGAAACTCTGCCGTTTTGCTGAATTGACCAGCGTCGTGACGAAGGTAGCCCTGGCGCACAAGGCTCATCAGGGTCTCCGTCAACCAGCGCGAAAAACCTGCGCGAATATCGGTCTTGCGAAGCACGTTTTCAACGGAAAACTCAGTACCGGAAAACACGCCCAAGGTTTCAAGATCGGCAGCGACGATCCGGCAAAGGTAGCTGTCCATGTCCTCCAGGTAAAAAACGCCTTCCTCCCTTAGGGCCATATAGTGTTCATTCCGATACACATATTCCATCATACAGCCCTCCACTACATTGTTATTTAACTGAGTTGTTGATTGCACAAAACCAAATTCTGTAGTGTTCTGATGAAGTGTCACCTTATCTATCAATGTTATTTTTTCTGGATCGTAGGCAGCGATAAAACTGGCCTGTAAATGATCCCCTGCCATCAACGCCTCAAAGGCCAACATGCCGATGGTCGGGTTGATTGACGCCATCCCGCTTTTTTCCAGCACCTTTTGATACGACGCATCACTGACAATGCCGACGGTTCCCCAATACCCCCAGTTCATGGTTCTGACATGGGTAGTTGCGCACTTGGCCTGCAAGTAATGGGCAAAACTGTCTTTAAAGGTGCACCCCGCAGCGTAATTACTCTGCCCGGCCTGGCGAGCAAAGCTCTGGATCGAGGAATAGAAGGCGATGAAGTCGAGGTCTAGATCGGCAAAGTAATTTTCGATGTTTCGGCAAATATCCACTTTCGCAGCAAGGGCCGAACTAAAGGTTGTTTCAGACATATTGGCAACCGTCTTGTCCTCCAGGACGATTGCCGAATGAATAATGCCGTCCAGCCGGCCATATTGACGGAGGATGGTGTGTCGTAATTGCTCCATTTGGTGTGGCTGGGTGGCATCAACCGATACGTACAGGGGAGCACGACCGAGTCTCTCCATGGCACGCAATGAATGACGGATTTCATCATTAATGGCTTTTCGACCTGCCCAAATGACTTGGCTATCGTGCCGTTGCAAAAGACTTTCGGTCCAGGCCTGGCCCAAGCCACCGGCACCACCGATGATCAGATACACCCCGTTGTCACGGTAGATCGGCTTGACCGGCCCACTGCCGTTTTCAACCGGCAACACCTCCAGGTGCTCGGCATACCATTGATCGTCGCGGCAGCAATACGTCTGTCCTTTGACTTTTCTTTTTTCAATACCTTGCGACGAGCGCACCAGCGAGGGGTTTGAGGTCGCACGCGCCACAAAGGCGTCATCGACATCAAGCAAGCTTATCGTCCAATGGCTGTATTCTTTCGCAGCGGCACCGACCAACCCGTGCAACCCGGCGTTGACCGCTGTGTTAGTGCCTTCGTTGTTGACATTGAAGTTGTTCTTGGTGACGACCGTGATCGACAACCTGACTTCATCAGCCTTTAATTCCAGCAACGCCTTGAAGAACCTGAAGAAGATTTTTTCTTCGATACCATACTGTAAACCTTGATCCTCTGCGTGCACAGAGACATCAAGGCTACCGCCGATCCAGAGGATACTTTTAATCGTTCCCGGGATGTAGTCCGCCAGTGTCGCGGTCATACGTTCCAGCGTATCCAGCGCAGTAAAGCTGCAGTGAGCCTGACCGCCAACCAACGACAATAATCTCTGCCTGTTTGGCGACACACCCGCCGCAGAAGTGACTGGAATAATAACCAGAACGCTTTCATCGGTCACCAACGACGGGCTGCCCGCTATTGGCCGCCAACGATTAACGGCATAAATGTTATGCACGGCATTGCTCATATCAAACCTTCTACCCAGAGGTAACAGTCAATAGCACCCAAACACCAGGACCTGTTTAAGCTTCAGACAATCGCGGCACACCGGACAGTATCCGTTGGCGATAACCATCCAGCACCGCACAGACATTGGATTGCGCGTCGTAGATAACAATGGTCCAGATTTCTTTCTTGCCATCATTCAGCACATGCCCAACCGACCAGGCGTTGAGTGGAATTTCCCGATACTGTTGAAAGCGGTCTATTGCAAAAGGAACCCGGGTTTGCACCCCACCCTGATCCCTGGTTTGTTTGGCTTTTTCCCGCGCTACAGCGAGAATCGAGATGGCCTGAAGTGCAGAGTCTGCAAGGCAGGGATGAACCGAAAAAGGCGACTGTTTATTCGCCAGGATCGACGGCAGTTGCAATTGAGCGATGACCGTCGAGGGCGAAAAGTAGAGGGCCTTGATACCTTGCAAACGGGTCTTGTGGGTAATGCCATGGCGACGCAACAAGTCATAGCATTGCGCTGCCGGTACTTTTCGATACTGGGCCAGCCCTGCCGCGCTCAGGTCAATCTCATCGAACCGGATCCCCTGTGCTTTCAGGTGACTGAACGACTGATCTTCTGCCAGCACCTGTTGACCTGACGACAACTCACAGATGGCTTGGGCATACAGCTGCTTTTTATCTCGGCTCAGCACCTTCAGGTCAGCGTTGTCGCCTCGCTCTGTCACTTCCACAATAATCGGTAAGCGTGGCGTGGCGTCGGTAAAGACCATCGGCTGAACCCAGGCAATATCGTTCAGCGCTATTTGGTAGGCATTCTTGAACTTGTCGCCATACACCGCGCAAACACTGCGTTTCATCAGCTCGATATACATCACGCCGGGCAGGACTTTCTGCCCCATAACCAAATGATCCGCGATGAAGAAATCATCCACCGTCAGGGTGAATTCACAGTACTTGCTGGCGGCTTTTGACCTTGTCGCCGTGGCTCTTGGGGCTGATGCGGGAGGACTCGGACGTGCAACGGAGGCCTGTTTCGCCGGCGCTTTATCCTTCGAAGACGCCCAGAACGACATGGAATTGAACGGACTTGCCGGCAGGCTACAAATGCTGCCCTGGAACGAAGCGTCGTTGACCTGGCCGTTTTCAATATAGACGTGCGCTTGTTTCAGCAAAGCCTGGGCATTGCCCTGCCCCAGGTCGCTCGGCGTAAAGATTTGCATGCTCGGCTTGGCTGCTGACAGCAGGGAGCCCAGTGCATTGGCCAGTTCAGAAACCGAGCGGCTAAGAATCGCCACGCGCTTGCCGAAGTGCCTGCGCCCGCAGGCCAAGGTGTAAGCGATGTTGGTCAGCGACACCGTCGCGTCAGACTCGAGGTGCTCACGCAGTTTCTGCAGGAGTTTGACCAACTGTGGGTCAGAGTTCGCCGACAGCAGAATCAACTGCGGCCCAAACTTCTCCGCCGTGTGCCGTACCGGCTGGGGTAAATCACCGAGCACCACGTGTGCATTGGTGCCACTGGCACCGAAGGCACTGATCGTTGCCAGCCTCCGGCCATTTCTGGCTTGCCACGGTTGTGAAGATTTCGCGACATAAAACGGGCTACCGGCCAAATCAATTCGCGAGTTGCCTTTGGTGTGGTGAATCAGCGGCGGAATGGTGCTGTGTTCCAGTGCCAGCACCGACTTGATCACACTCGAGATACCGGCGGCAAATTGGGTGTGGCCAATGTTGGCTTTGACCGAGCCCAAGGCGCAGTAATTCTTGTGCGCGGAGTCCGTGGTGAAGGCTGCACAGAGTGCGTTGAACTCAATCGGGTCGCCCAGGTTGGTGCCGGTGCCGTGGGCCTCCACCATGGAGATGTCGTTAGCGGTAATACCGAAATCCTTGTACACCCGTTTCAGCAACTTCTCTTGCGAGACGGCGCTTGGGGCCGTGATGCCGTTGGTTCTGCCGTCCTGGTTGATGCCGTCACCGTAGATGACCGCGCGAATGTTGTCGCCATCGGCCAAGGCATCGTCCAAACGTTTAAGAATAATCGCCCCGACCGCTTCGCCGGGGACAAAACCATCGGCGTTTTCATCAAATGGCGAGCACGTCCCGGTGGGCGACAACATCCCGGCTTGTGTCGCCTGCACGTACAAGCGCGGCGTCGTCTGTACAAATACACCGCCCGCAATCGCCGTATTGGTGATCCCCAGTCGCAGGTCTTTACAAGCCTGATGGATCGCCACCAACGAACTTGAACACGCAGTGTCGATGGTCAGCGCCGGCCCTTTGAAATCCAGGTAATAGGCAATCCGCGACGCAATCATCGAGCCCATGTTGCCCCACAGCGCTTGCGCCGGTGCCTCACTGGCCTCGAACACTTCGTTGTAGTCGCCAGTCCAGCCGCCGACGTAAATGCCGAACTGATCTTTCACTTCAGGGGTCAGGCGACTGCCTGCATAGCCACTGTCCTCCAGGGCATGCCACGCCTCTTCGAGGAAAAGGCGTTGTTGTGGGTCCATATACGTGGCTTCAACCCCGGAAATGTTGAAGAAGATCGCATCGAACTTATCAATTTCATTGAGGAATCCACCGCGCTGGCAAACACCGTCGCGATACTTTTCCTGATTGAGGTAGTCCGCCAGGTCCCAACGATTCACCGATTCGGTGCTGTCTTTGCCGTCGCGGATATTGTTCCAGAACGCCTCGGTATCATCGGCACCGCCAAAACGGCCACTCATGCCGATAATTGCAATCGGCTTTTGGTTGCGTTCCTGGCCAGTTGCAGGCAACTCGTTGAGTAGCTGAGGCGCTGGCCGAGCGAATTGAGTCGACGAGTCGACGATCGTCACAGGCGTAATCAGCCCATGGGCATGGCGGGATAGAGCCTCGACATTCGGATAATCGTAGATACACGTGGTTTTCAAACCGAGACGATACTGTTCATTAAGCGAATGGATTAAATCAACGCCCAGAATGGAGTCCAGACCGTAATCGACAAACGACACCTCATTGTTGATCGACGCCTCATCCATCTTGAGTACATGGGCCAGTCTTTCTCGAATGAATCCGGCAACGGCCGGCACTTCAAGGCGAACGGGCACGTGACTGATGATTTCGGCGCTCACCTTCCCTGCTTCTGATGGCTGATCCAGGTGTCTGACAGCCCTTGCGTTCGAACCGACTTTGTCCAGGAAGCTATGGGTGTTGGCCGCAAAGGCATACTCGGGTATCCGGCATTTTTTCGGTTGCAGCCCATCGCTGTACAAACCTTCCCACTGCTCAAAGCTGCCATTGACCCACAGTTGCGCCAAGGCGTCCGACTCGTGGTGGGCAAAAGCAATCTGAACGCGGTCGTGGGCCAGCGCTCTTTGCTTGGAAAGCTCTTCAAACCGGTGAGTTTTCACCCCGGCATACAGGCCGCTACCATTAACCTGAGGGTCTTCCTCGCCAAGGAAGCGCTGGAGACGCTCGATAAAACCGGCTAGATCCCTGGCACAAATCGCGACGCGATGTTGATGGGCATTTCGACACGTCTGCAGCGTGAACGCGACGTCACGCAACGCGGGTACGGTCGACGATGAAGCGCCGCCCTGAATAACCGCCACCAGTCGCCCAATCGATACGCTGCCTTGCCAATTGAGCATCGACAGATTCAGCCCGTAGCGGGTGTTGACGGCCTCGAATAGTCGATAGAAATCAAATGGTTTGAGCCCGGCATCGACCAAGGGGGTTGAATCGTCAACCTGATTCAACGAGAGATTGTTATCCAGCCCCCGAAGCGTGGCGCGAATAAACGTCGCAATATCCATTGCAGTGGAGGCTTCAGGCGCTTGCGCCTGAAGGAAATCCAGGAACCGACGGCAGTTTCTTTTCAGGCCTTGTTCGGTATTCGAAGAGAAAGGGAAAACCAACGCCTGGACATGTTCTTGCCCGACAGGTGCGCCAACGACCTGTTCCTGCGGCGCTGTGTACTCCTCCAGAATAACGTGGGCATTCACCCCCGCCGCACCGAACGACGAAACACCGGCGATACGATTGCGGTTGTTGCGCGATGGCCACTCGATCAGCTCCCGCTGCAAATAGAACGGCGACTGGTCGAACTCCAAGTTAGGATTGATCGTCTGTGCGTGCAGGCTGGGTACCAGGACCCGGTGCTGCATCTGCAGCACCACTTTGATCACACCGGCCAGACCGGCGGCGGCTTCCAGGTGGCCGATATTGCTTTTTACCGAGCCAATCGCGCAGGAAGACTCAGGCAGGTCATTACCTGAGAAACAGGCTTTGAGTGCGTTCAACTCGATGGGGTCACCGAGTTCCGTCCCGGTGCCGTGAGCCTCGATGTAGCTGAGTTCGCCCGCTGTGATATTGGCGCTGTTCAGGGCTTTCTCGATCACCGCCGTTTGCGCCTTGGGGTTCGGCACGGTGTAGCCTTTGGCGGCGCCACCATGATTGACCGCCGAGCCTTTGATTGTTGCGTAAATCCGGTCGCCGTCTGCCTGGGCCTGCCGAAGCGGCTTCAGAATAAGCGTCGCGACACCTTCACCCGGTACAAAGCCGTCCGCCTGGTCGCCAAAACTGTGGCACTGACCTTTTTGCGACAGCATGCTGGACGCACAGAGTTGTACATAGCTTGCGGGGTGCAGATACAGGTTCACGCCACCGACAATCGCCATCTGGCAACGCCCAGCCTTGAGACTATGGACCGCCTCATGAATCGCCACCAGCGACGATGAACACATGGTGTCGATGGGCATGCTGGGCCCATTGAGGTCGAAGAGATAAGAAATACGGCTGGCGACAGAACTGAACGAGGTCGTCGGAATCGTGCGTTCGTCTTGATTCCAGAGTGCCGGGCCGTAGAGATTGAAGCCAGTCTTGGTAATGCCGACGTAGACACCAACGTCGCCGTCATACTGCTGCTTGATTTTATCTTTGGTGTAACCAGAGTCCTCCAGGGCACGCCAGCAAGACTGCATAAACAGCCGCTCCTGCGGATCCATGGCGAGGATTTCTCGTGGTGAGAGCTTGAAAAACTGCTCATCGAAATCATAAGCCTGTTCAAGAAACCCGCCTTGCTTGCAGTAGGATTTACCGTCTCTGATGGCCTCGATTTTGTCCGTGGCATAGAAGTCTTCCAGGGACCAGCGCGACTCAGGAATCTCGGTCACCGCGTTCACGCCGTTGCGCAACAGCTCCCAGAACGCTTCGATATTCGCCGCTCCCGGAAACTGCGCGTTAATACCAATAATGGCGACCGCATCACCGGCCTGCGCATCCACTGCGCGGGGCACTGCCGGACGCGGCTGAGCGTCCTGACGGGCAGAGGCTTGCGGAGCCTGTTGGCTCGCTGCCGGGGCAACCGCGCCGAGCCACGCCTGCACCGCGTCGGGTTGCAACTGGCTCAGTGTGGTGGCCAGGTCATGAATGGATTCCACTTCGTACAGCAGCGTTTTCGACAGTCGAGAGAAATGCTCACTCAACGCCTGATTGATCCGCATGATGGAAAACGAGTCGAGGCCGTAGCTTTGCAACGGCTCGAAGGTGTCGAGTTTGCTTGTCTCCAGCTTCAGGACGCTGGAGATCAACTGTTTGAGGTGAGCGACCAATGGATCATAGGCAGTCTCAACCGATGTCACTGCGCCCTTCCCGCTGGCTGCTTGAGCCGTTTGCTGACTGAGCGCCGGGGTTTGCAGGTTCCGCTGTGGTTTAGCGTTAACGTACTGGCTATCAATTTTCACCGGATCGCCATAGGTCACCAGAACATGGTGGGTATCGGCGGCCAGTAACAACGTATTCACGTGATTGAGGGCCACATCGACCGGCAACGGCAACAGACCGTACTCGACGTGGAGTTCTTTCAGCGCCTGCTGGTCAACACCCATACCGGCGTTTTCCCAGAGCGGCCAGTTCACCGACAACAGGCGATCAAAGCCGTTACGCCCGACCTTGTTTCGAGCGTCGCTGAAACCATCAATGAATCCATTGCCGGCCGCATAGTCGATCTGGCCGACAAAACCTAACTGGCCTGCACAAGAGGAGCAAAATAGAATGAAGTCAAAGCCCGTTTCAGTCTGTTGACTGACGTCGTTTGCAGCCTGAATCAGATGGAGGCTGCCACTGACTTTGGCTTCCAGGGTATTTTCAAACTGCTCGACGGTTTTGTTGACCAGAAAACTGTCATTCAACGTGCCGGCGCAGTGGAAAATCCCTTCGAGGTGATGGGAGGCGACGACCTTGATCAACAGCGACTTGAGGTCCGAGTAGCTCGCCGCGTTCGCCGTGAGATAGGAAACCCGGGACTTTCCGTAGGTGTTTACCAATTGCAGGTACGGCGTATTACTTTGCAGATCGGCTTCACTGCGGCGCCCGGTCAATACGACGCGGGCCTGCTGCCCCTGGCGCAAAATGTAATCTGCCAAGTGCAAACCAATACCGCCTACGCCACCTATAATCAGATAACTCGCATCGGTTTTTATAAAGCTTTGCAACGACGCACCATCAGAACGGTCACTGAGCGTTTCAAACACCTGAACATAACGGACATTCTTGAGGTAGCGCACATACGCCGCGTGACTGTGCTGTTCCTCGGCCAGGCTATTTTGGCTTAACTGACCCAAGGAGGCTTCATCAAGCGCCACCAGTTGAGTGGTAATGCTCGGGTGCTCCTTATTCAGGGTTTTCAGCATGGCTGAAATAGCCGCTTCCACTCCGACATACACAGATTCGTGCGCTACTTTGTCTTCAGCGTAACTATCGGGCCTCAGAAAAAACACCTGGAGCAGCGTATCCGCCGAGCTTTTCCGGCCTTTACCATGCTGCAAAATGGCCGTGACCTGCGCCTTCAAACTGAGGAAAACGTCGAGGATCATCGCACTGGCCAAACCGCTCATCTGGTCGGCAAGCGTGCCTTTGGCGGCCGCCTCTTCGGGAGCCGACACTACCGTCATCCGGGCCAGCAGGCGTTGATCCAGGCGGGCTTTCAAGGTATCCACCAACCGCTCATGACCGTGCTCCGTTACGACCACCACGCAATGCTGTTCGTGAGCCTGAGCCACATCGAGCGCGCGCCCAAGCGGCGCATCGCGCCACACCGGCACATAACGCGTACTGCCCGGCGGCCCGGACTGCTCTTCACGCATACTGCCCCCGGTGGCGTCGGTTTTGGCCAGCGCCTGAACCGCTTGCTCTTTAGTAATACGACCCGCTTTGAGTTGATCAATAATGTAACGCTGAAAGTTAGCAATCTCATTGGAGTTATTCATGACGACACCCTTAATCCTTTCTCAATAGCTGCAGGACCGTCTCGGTATCCAGATCGTCCAAAAGCACTCTATCCAATAAATCTTCATAAAATGAGTGCGCTACAAATTGCTCATTTGAAAAATTATCGACGTCATACCAGGTGGTCACTTGGTCTTTAGGCAGCCAATACCGCTGCTGTTCGAAAGGATAACCAGGCAACACAACCCGATTAGGCCGTGCGCCTCCGTAGAGCAAATTCCAGTTAAACTTAACGCCTTTAACAAACCGCTCCGCCACCATATTGGCATTGTCCAAAGTGAGCAGTTTTGGCAGTGCCTCGTTGGACATTTTCTCGGTTTTCGAGCCCTTGATATGCCCGGTAAAGATGGACACGTGGTTTAACTCATTGGCCCCGGTCGAGAAGTCTGCATCGGACAGTGCGGCCTCACTTTCAATAAACCGCGTGAGTTTGCTCAGGCCATCCGCGCTATCCATGGCCACAATCGACAAACGGTAAGACAGCTCGGCACGCCCAACCTGGAGGGTGTAAGCCACCTCCTCAATCTGCTCGGGATGACTGGACAGGTGCTGGCGTAAATTGATCGCTTGCGAGACCAGCCCACGGCGAGTTTTCGCCGACAGCACCAGAACCACCTCGTGCCCGGAAAACGCCCGGTGCGCACGAGCAGTCGTCCGATTGCTTTCATAACGGCGCAGAACGACGCTGGCAATCGAGCCGCCAAATCCGAAACTGCTGACCGCCGCGAAAATCCCCTGATCACTGGCCTTCAAGCTGGACTGGCGTTCGTTGATCACGAAGCGGCTGTCATGCAGCTCGATATAGGGGTTCAACGGTGAGCAGTGAAGATTGGCGGGCACCGTCCGCTCGCTGAGTACTTTCACCGCTTTGATCAGGCCGGCCACGCCTGCGGCTGACTCCAGATGCCCGATATTGCTTTTCAGCGCGCCGAGATAAATCGGCAAACCATGCGTTTCCGTCACCGCCTGTTTCAGCGCATTGACCTCTACAGGATCGCCAAGCTCGGTGCCAGTACCATGAGCCTCAACATATTGCAGTTGGCTCAAGTCGATCTTTTTAAGGGTTGTACGCAACAGCTCAGCCTGGCTCTTGGCATTCGGCGCCGTCAGCGACTTGGCCCGGCCGCCATGCTGATGCGCGCTGCTTTCAATCACGGCCAGGATGTTGTCGCCGTCTTTCTGTGCCAGCGAAAGCGGCTTCAGGATGACCACGCCCACACCCTCCCCTCGAACATAACCATTGGCATTGCGCGAGAAGGTGTTGCAACGCCCATCCAGGCTCAACATGCCTGCATGGTCAGGCTCGGCGAAGCCCTGGATGTCGAGTAACAGATTGACCCCACCGGCGATGGCAAAGGACGCCGAGCCGGAACGCAGGCTTTCACAGGCATTATGGATAGCGACCAGTGAACTGGAACACGCGGTGTCAATCGACTCACTCGGGCCGTGGATGTCCAGGAAGAACGACACACGGTTCGCCAGCATGGCGTGAGAGTTGCCCGTGGCGATGTAACCGTCCAGCTCCTGGTCTTTTTGCAGCAATGCCCGGTAGTCATTGTTGCTGACCCCGATAAATACCCCGGTGTCCGAAGGCAACTGGCTGGGGTCATAAGCGGCGTTTTCAACGGCGTGCCAGACCACCTCCAGGACTTGGCGTTGCTGTGGGTCCATGAACTCCGCTTCAACCCGCGAAATATTGAAAAACGCCGCATCAAACCCGTCTACCTTATCCAGGTAGCCACCCTGTTTGACGCAAGCCACACCGGCGAACGCCGCTTGGGTGTCCTGGTTGTAACGCTGGTAGGGGAAGTCTTGAATGCTGTCTTGGTTATTGAGCAGGTTCGACCACAACGCTTCAACCGACGCGGCCCCCGGGAATCGTCCGGCCATACCAATGACCGCGATGGATTCATGAGGGTCCGGCAGACGGTGATTCCGCTCGGCCTCTGGTTTCTCGACGCGAGAAACCGGCGTTGCAGCCTGGTTCACTGCAGAGGCGCTGTTCTGTGGCGCCTCTTCACTGGTGCCGCTGACGCCTTGATCCTTGAGGTAAAAACACAAGGCCTCAATATTTTCGCAGTCAAAGAAAACGGCCGGGGTGATTCTGGCGCCCAGCGTCTCGTTAACTTCTTTGCTCAACTGGGTTAAGCCGATGGAGTCAAAGCCGAACTCGTAGAAGCTGGTTCTTGCGTCCACTTCGGATTCATCAAACTTCAAAAGCTTAGCGACGATGGCAGACACGGCTTTGCCGAGACCGTCGGACTCCGTGCCAGCGGCGGCGACTGGTCGTGGAGACTCGGCAGTCTCGTGGCGGAAAACGGGTTGGCTGCGGAAGCTGGCCGTCTCAATGGTCTTGGCGGCACGCGGTTCAATGGCTTGGCTATTGGCGATATACACATCGTCCAAGAGGGACAACAAAGTGCCATTCTTATCAGCCAACGCAATCGTTCCGCGCAACGCTTGCCCCGACGATTCGAGGGAGAACAGCAGGCTGCTGACCTTCGACACAGACGCTAAATCCAGCTGGACATTGCAGGCGCAAAGCGCGTAGTTGCTCCAATGGTCCAGTCCTTGGCGCAAGGCGATGTAGAGGACGGCTTGTTGCAACGCCGAACCGAGTTCGGATAAAAACGTCGTGTTGCGGGCAAAGTGATTGTGTCGATAATCAGTATCTTTCAAGTGCACGCGATAGCGCTGTTCACCGATCAACTGCAGCTCGCTGATAGCATTGACGTAATCGCCAAAAACGATTTTGTGCTCTTCCAGCGCTTTGCTGACCTGTGCACCGGAAAGGCTTTCCCGAACGGTCGCATTCGCAAACGCGGGAAAAGGCTGCTGGAGAACCCTGCGTCCATCGCCAGCTTGCACGGCAAATTCGACCCGTGCACACAGTTGATGCGGCGTCGACGCATCCGCTGTGGAAGAGATGTAAACGTCAGAAAATTGCCCCGTTTGATCATTCAATGCCACCGCATAACACAGCTGCGAAGGCACAACAGGGATAGGCGCCAGCAACTCCCAACGCACAGAGGTGTAGCCGCTTTGCGGATCAGCCTGCTTCATCACTGCAATCGCCGCATCGAGCAGGCTGAACGTGATTAACTGCGGCTGTTTCTTGACCCGGTAAAGGTAGTCGAGGATTTCAATCTCGATCAAATCAGCGGAGTAACGGATGCCGCTCAGGTCGGAGGTGTTGTCACGGACCAGCGGGTGATATTTGTTGCGGTTGCCCAGAGGATCAATAACGCTTGGGGCGTCTTCCAGAACCTCAAACCAGCAGCGTTTCTTCTCGAACTGATAAGCCGGAATGCGTACTTTAATCATCGCACCCAAGGCCGCTTGGTCATTCAAGCCATGCAAGGCAAACCAGTCCACGGTCGAGCCATTGGTCCAGTACTCGGCCAATGTCTCAAGCTCAGCGCTCTCGATAGCCTGACTCAGTTCCCTCCTGGAGAACTCCTTGGTCGCACCCGACGCACTGTCCACGAAGCGCACGGAACGGTTGCTGGAAAGACCACTCAGCCAGCTATCAATCGACCCAATGACCTCATTGACGCTGTCTGCGCAGAATGCCAGGCGGCATTTCATCTGGTTCTTGGCCACTTGCAGGGTGTAGGCCAGCGAGACGGGCGATACATCACGGTGGTCTTTCAGGTAGCTTGAAAAACCCTGCAGGTTCCTGACCAGCGAATCACGATTGGTCGCCGAAAATACAAACAGCTGTTGCTGGGTCTGGCGCGGGCTGCGGCTGGTCGTCCGAGGGTCGACATACTCCTCCAAAATCATGTGCGAGTTCATCCCTCCAGCACCGATGGAGGTGATCGATGCTCGACGCGGTAAGACCAGGTTGCTTTCGGAACGAGGAGCTGGCCACGATTGCAGTTCTTTATGCACATAAAACGGTGAGTCTTCGAAACGAATATTGCTGTTGAGCGTATCCGCACCCAGCGACGGCACGATCTGCTGGTGCTTGAACTGCAGTAAGATCTTCGAGATGCCGGCGATACCAGCGGCCGCGAGAAGGTGGGCAACGTTCGACTTGATCGAGCCAATCGGACAGAACTGCTTCTTATCGGTGTATTTTCGGAAGGCCTGGGTAGCGCCTTTTATTTCGACCGGGTCGCCCAGTTCAGTACCCGAACCATGGCCTTCGAAGTAACCAATGGTTTGCGGGTCAATTTGCGCATCTTCAATCGCTTTTTCTATCGCCAGAGCCTGCATATGCGGCTGCGGAACGGTGAAACCATTGCGTACGCCAGCATTTGACAGGGCCGTTCCCTTGATAATGCCCCAGATGTTGTCGCCATCACGCTTGGCATCTGCCAGGGTTTTCAGGACCACGGCACCCACGCCTTCGCCCAAAATAGTGCCATCGGCGCCAATCCCATAGCTTCTGATGACATCTGAGGTTTTGGTGGTGAAATGTTCCTGGGAACTGGAGATCAGGTTGTAAGGGTGCAGGAGCAAGTTCATGCCCCCCGCCACGACTATTTTCGACTCACCAGACCGCAGCATTTGCACAGCCACATGAATGCAGGTCGATGTCGCCGAGCACATGGTGTCGACAAACAAGGACGGGCCGGTGAACCCATAAAAATACGACAGCATGTTCGGGATCGTGCCGGTGTAGCTGCCGCTGGCAGAACCGCCCCGCGTGAGGTTGTTTTGGAAACCATACAAGTTGTAGTGGTTGCTCATGGTGCCCGCGACAACACCCACGTCGCCTTTATACAGCTGTTGCAACGACTCTTTTGAATAGCCCGAATCTTCCAAGGCCTCGACGCCCACTTCGAGGAACAGCCGGACTTCCGGTGACATCTTCTCGGCTTCGAGTTGAGAAATCTGAAAGTAACGCGGATCAAACTTGTCTATGTCGTCGAGGAAGCCACCGGTCTTGATCGTCGACTTACCCCACACATCGCGTTCTTTGTAGTAAATAGCGTCGTGCTTCCAGCGATCCGCCGGGATCTTCTCGAACGCATGCTGGCCACTTTTCAACAACTCCCAGAGTTCATCCATGTTTCTCGATTTAGGATAACGTCCGGACAGACCGATGATCGCAATATCATGCTGATCACGGTCATCGGCGGCGACCTGACTGGCGACAGGTACTGCTTCAATTTGCTTGTTGATCGACGGTGCCGGTGCGGCAGCCGCCTCTTCAGCGACCTGTTTGTCTTTAGAGGGTGTGTCTGTATGAGCTGCGACCTCGACGACAGGCGCTCTGCCCTCCAGGTACAGGCTCTTTAGTTTTTCGCTGTATTCATCCATCAGATAATCGGCCACTTCATTGATCGTGAAGTATTCGAAGAACAGCGTTTTTGATAACTGACCGAATTGCCCCTCGAGTTGACGGATCATTTCTACCGCCATAATCGAGTCAAAGCCGTACTCTTCGATTTTCTGATCGCCTCGGATCGTCTTGGCGTCGCGTTCAATGACGATAGCCAACTTGTCCTTCAGATAGTCCTGGGCATATTGAAACAGGGCCTCATTATCGACGTCATCACCGCTCTTCGAGGGATCAGGACTCTCCTGACTGCCCCCCTCAGGCACAACGCTGCGCTGGTTAAGGCCTGCGATGTAAGCGTGGATTTTCTCCTGGTTGCCGTACGTGACGAGGATCGGAAAATCATCGGTGGTGGTCAGCGCATAACGCAACGCGTGCATCGCTTCATGGGTGGGAAGCGGCTCCATGCCGGTTGTTTCATGCACCGATGCTAAGGTGCCGGCGTCCATTTTCATGCCACCTTCTTGCCAAAGCGGCCAATTAATGGCGATCGTCTGCCCGGTCCCCTCCCCCTCGCGCACCCGTTGATTGCGATCAATCGCGAAGGCATCCAAAAAGGCGTTGGCTGCGGCATAGTCACTTTGGCCAGCATTGCCAAACGTGCTTGCCACCGAAGAGAACAGCACGAACTTGCCTAATGGCAGACGCTTGATCGCCTGATCAATAGCCAGCGTCCCATCGAGCTTTGGCGACAGCACTGGCAGCGAATCCTTGACCTCTTTACGCAAGATGAAGTTATCGGCAATGTGGCCAGCGGCATGGAATATGACATCAACGCTGTGATGAGTATTCTTCAGTGCAGCGACAAAATTCTCGACCTCAACGACATCGGTAATATCGAGTGGCTGATAATCGACCTTGCCACCCCGTGCTTGTATTTCACTTTTCAAGGCAGAGAAAACAGCCTGCTGCTCGGCGGCGGTTTTGCGCCCGGTCAAGTAGAGCGTGCACCCCGGAAAATCCGCTGCGAGCTGCCTGGAAATCAGTTGACCAATACCACCCAGCCCGCCGGTTATCCAGAACACCGGCTGTTCATTAAGCACCGGAATTTTTCCCTGAACAGGCCTTACGGGTTGCGCTGTAATCCGTTCTATCCGACGCAGGCCTTGCGCATCATGACGTACGCTAAATGCTCCGTCGGCGATGAGAAACTCACGGGCGATGATCGATCCGGAATCGACCAGCGGTGAGTTTTCTATCGATACAAAGCGACCCTGGATCCGTGGGTTTTCATTGTGCGCGACCCGCAGCAGCGCAGTCAGGCTGGAGCGGATCACATCCGGCAGTGTCGAGGAGGCGCAGACCAAAAGGTGTTGAATAGTTTTAGGCTTGGTTTCCAGGAGTTTCTTAATGTATGAAAACACGTGGGAGTACGCTTCAATCGTCGGTGCGCTGCTCACTGCCTCAGGGGAAGACAGCGCCATCGACTGGAACGTGCAGGACGTTTGCGCAGACACCTGATTACGATAATTGGCGATCCAGCGATCATCCTGAATCGTACTGCCCACATAAAGGGCAAGCACGTGATTAGCACGATCTGCGGGCGCTGTGGAGCTTATTGGCGGCTGTTGATGGTCTGTACTGTCAACAACCCACTGTTTCGAAAAATAAAGATTCTGGCTACTCGGTTCATTCGAGCCACTGTTATTCTTGCTGGTCATTTGCTCACCCACGGGACTGCGCAATAAGCACATCGTAAAGTTTTTCGCCGACGCTACCTGTTCGCCTTGTTCGGTAAAAATATTCAGGTCAAAGGTCAACGAGGCTTTAGTGCCGGCAAATCGATTTTTCTCACTGATACGAGCCCAGACGGTCGTGGGGCAAATCTGATAGACCGATAAACTGTCGAGTGAAAAAGGAACATAGGGATAACGTGAGGCGTTATTGGACAACGCCGTCGCAATACCGGCCTGCAATACCGAGTCGAGAATTGCCGGGTGGGCAGAGAATGATTGTTGACTCCCAGCGATTGAAACCTTTACCCAGACTTCATCCACGCCGACATGGATTTGCTCGACACCCTGCAGCCTCGGGCCATGGTAAATACCTGTGCTCTGAAGGTATTGATAGCATTGATCGCGGTGAATTTTCTTGAATGGCGACATGTCCGGCAGGTCAATACGATCGGCTACCGTTGAACCCGGCTGATACTCGCCTTGCACATGAACACGAACTTTATCTTTAGCCTGCCCTTCGATATTTTTGGGATGGGTATAAAAACGAAAGCCTTTGCCTGGCTGCCCAGAGGCAGCGTTTGCATCAGCCTGCTTACTGTCGAAGTCGAGGTAAATCGACTTTCTGATATCGACGTCGTCGTCGGACAGTTCGATGGCAAATGGCGATAACCAAAATACGTTTGAGAAGTCGACATTGATCATTTTATCGGCACGGGGAATCGTCGATAAAATCATTTCCAGATAGTGCACACCCGGCAATATAGATTGGTTATTAACCGTGTGATCTTCCAGGAAGAAGGCTTTACTCGACAGCGTAAATTCGACTGTACCCGGCTGTTTTGGCTTGGCCACATCAGCGTTCTTTTTGGGGAACCAGTAAGCCGTGCGCTCAAATGAATAAAGCGGCAAGCGGACTTTCGCGGGGATCAGGCTAGCGTCGAGATAAAGGTCATTCCAATCGACGGCAACCCCAAAAACCCAGTACTGGGCCAGGCTGAGCATATCGTGATTGGACATCCAGTTTTCAGTCAGTGACGCTCGATTTTCTTCGGCGTAACTCCTAAGTTTCTTGCCTTCTCCGGCATCGTAAGAGTTACCTACAAATGTGTGCTCGGCAGCAGCGCGTGTATCTATAAAGCTCCGAATCGCCAGTTTCAGGTCGTCGATAGACTCAACCACAAAGCACACGCGTTCTGTGAGCGCGTCGCGCTGGCACTGTAATGCATGGGCAATGCCGGGCAGGTCAGAAGGGTTGTCCTCCAGAAACGCCAGCAGGCGCTGGGCATACGCCACCAACGACTCACTTGACTTGGCCGACACAGGGATCGCAAACACGGGATGGTTATCAGCGACTGCACGGGCTGACAACTGCGCGGTTTCAGGAATGAACTCCTGGATCACCGCATGGGCATTGCTGCCACCAAATCCAAATGAACTGATACCGGCGATGCGCCCTGTCGAGCCATCCGCAGGACTCGCCCAAGGCTGATGCTTGTCGACAATATAAAAAGGCGTATCTGTCAGTTCTATCTTGGGGTTGATGCTTTTAAAGTTCAGGTTTCCGGGCAGTTCTTTATTTTTTAACGCGGCTAAAATCTTGATAATCCCGGCAACACCCGCTGCACCTTCCAGGTGTCCAATATTTGTTTTAACCGAGCCAATACCGCAGTAGTTCTTCCTGGACTGCGGGTCATCGACAGCGTGGCTCGCCTGAGCGAAGGCTTTCTTAAGCCCGTGGATCTCGATAGGGTCACCCAACGGCGTGCCGGTGCCATGGGTTTCGATATAGCTAACATCGCGAACATCAATATGACTGCGTCGATAAAGCTCTGCGATCAGGTCCGCTTGCGCCTGAGGGTTGGTCACGGTCAGTGAGCCGGTTTTACCCCCATGGTTGTTGGCAATACCTCGCACCACGGCGTAGATGTTGTCCCCGTCCTCAATGGCCTTGTCCAACGCTTTGAGCAGCAAAAGCCCGCCGCCCTCACCGCGTACATAACCATTGGCGCGGTCATCGAAGGTATAGCTCTTGCCATCTTTAGAGAGCATTCCATTTTTGGTAAAGGCGATAAAATGCTGCGGACTCCAGATTAAATTCACCCCCCCGGCCAAGGCCAGCTCACACTCGCCGGACTTGATGGCATTGACCGCTAACGCCAACGACACCAGCGAGCTTGAACAGGCGGTATCAATGCTGATACTGGGGCCTTTGAGGTCAAAGTAATAAGAGATCCGGTTGGATAAAATCGAGTACGCCGTTCCCGTCGGAAAGTAAGGATCAATCGGCGTGTGATTCAGCGCCAACAGCTCAGCGTAATCCCAGTGACACACCCCCATAAAAACGCCGGTGTTCGTCCCCTTCACGCTGGATGGGCATATCCCTGCGTCTTCAAAGGCATGCCAGGCCATTTCCATGGCAATACGTTGCTGGGGGTCCATGAACTTGCTTTCACGGGGCGAAATCCCGAAGAAATTGGCATCGAAGCACTCGATATCGTCGACGAACCCGCCCCAAATACTCGATGTTTTATCGCCGCCGGTTTTAGGATCACCGTAAAGCTCAGCCTTCGACCAACGCTTTTCATTCACCTCACTAATCAGGGACTTTCCAGCTTTAAGCTTGCCCCAGAAGGCATCAATAGAGTCTGCTTCAGGCAGGCGAAGGCCAACCCCGACAATAGCGACCTGGGTGCTATCTAGGTCAGTTTTTGTGCTTGACATAAACGTTGTCCCTTAGGTTTCTAGTGCCTTGCGTCTACGGCTTGCACCAACAACTTATCCACCCGGCAAGGATTGATATAAGCCGCGCCCTGACGTTTGACAAACCATTTATCCAGCTCGATCAAGGACATCAGATAGACAAACGCCTGGTTGTCTCTGACTGTTATGTCTTCACCGCCGGCAAGGGTTCGTTCGACCACTTTTTTGATCAGTGCTCTTGCAAACACAGGATTAATCAGCTCGATGGCGTCCAGCGCATTTGACTCGCAAAGATGATTGAGATAATCGAGGGCGTGTTCGACAAACGGCCCGCTGTCCGGCGCACGATACGGTGTTTTGGCTTTATGAATGATACGATCCGGCAGAATTCCATCGTAGGCCATGCGCAGCATGTACTTTTCAGTAAAGCCATCGTCAAAACGCAAATTGATGGAGGAGGCGAGTTTCTGCACATTGATGTCGAGGAATGGACAGCGGTTTTCAATACCATGAGCAAGGCCCATACGCTCGCCCTGGCTACTGAGGAGATACCCGGAAAGCAAGGTATTGAACTCCAGCCACTGGGCTTTTTGCGTTGGGCTTAACGCGCTGTACACCGGGTCTTTCGCCACCCATGCCTGAATGCCAGCAAATGGATCATTCTTGGTTTTCAGCAACCGACTGGCAAAGCGCCCATTTTGAAAACGTATTTCGTGGGAGAACAACCCAGGGATTTTTTCTTTCGCATAAGCGTTATAGAAACCCATCAAGTTCGAGTCATTGTCTTCACTGAAGCTTTTCATGTAAGGATACAACTTGGCCAGCAAGCGTTTCTTCTCATCGTGATCAGTGGTGTCCCACTGGGAGCGCAACAGAGTCTCTTTAAAGATGTTGTAGCCCAGAAATACTTCATCCGCTCCCTCTCCGCTCAGAATCGCTTTGATACCGGTCGAGCGAACATGCTTGGACAACATGTACATCGGCACGGGCGCGGTACGAAACAACGGCATTTCAGCATGGAAAACCGTCGCCGAGAAATTATCAACAATGTCTTTATGGTTAATAATCAACCGTTCATGCTTGGTCGAGAACAACGCAGAGACGAGTTGTTGATCACTCGACTCATCCAGGTTCTTATCTTCAAACTCCACAGAAAACGTGCGCAGCGGCTTTTGCTTGATGATCCTTGCCGCAATACTGGTCAAAACGGAGGAGTCAACACCACCACTGAGGTACAGCCCCATAGGCACGTCACTGCGCAGTCTGAGCTTGACCGCCTGCTCGAGGGTGTTGCGGATTTCTTCCTTGGCTTCATTTTCAGTGCCATCAAAATCCACAGCGCGAAAATCCAGGGCGTAGTAGGGCCGGATCTCACACTGAGCCCCTCGCAAGGTCATGATGGACCCAGGTGGCAGCTGACGAATGCCCTGAAACGGGGTTTGCGATGGCAGGGGTGTCCAATGGGCGAGGATTGAGGACAAGGACATTTCGTCAAACTTGAACTCAAACCCTGGAAAGCCAAAAAAGCACTTCATCTCTGAAGCAAAAAGATAACCACCGTCGGTTTGCGTATAAAACAGCGGGCGCTTACCAAAGCGATCGCGCGCTATAAATACTTCATCTTTAACCGTGTCATAAATGGCGAAGGCGAAAGCGCCATTAAATTTTTCCAGGGCCTCATCACCCCACTCCATCCAGCTGCGCAACACCACCTCGGTGTCGGACTCAGTGGAAAAATTGTGTCCCAAGACCTGCAATCGACGCCTTAGCTCGATGTAGTTATACAGTTCACCGTTGTATGAAATCCAATACTGACCTGTGCCATCGCTGAGGGGTTGAATACCTGCCGCAAGGTCAATAATACTTAAACGCATGGTGCCGAGGCCCATGGAATTATTGACATAATACCCTGCCTGGTCGGGGCCTCGATGTTCAATCATTGAAAGCATATTTTTTATGACGGTGGTTTCATCGAGATTTTTATTTTTAACACCAAAGAAGCCAGTTATCCCACACATAAAAATAAACCCACCAAAGTTTAAGTTGGCACCCCACACAGAACTGTAGCGCCCTACCGCCTTAGCGAAGGTCGAAAGTCCCAATCACGGCTTGGAGTTTTTTTGCCAAGGCCAACGCGCACGCGCCACAAACACCGAATAATATTACGGAGAAAAGCATCGACAAACTTTAGCTGTCCTGCCTGACTGACAACAGTATCTGATGGACTGGTGGGCCTCTCAACCGCACCTCGGAACTACCGGGTGGCCGTTGCCCGCTTCTCGACAAACTCTACCATATTCTGGATAGAAACCAGCACATTGCCCATCATATCTTCCTGGGTGAACACAATACCAAACTCCTTCTTCAAGAAAGAAATAAGTTGAATATAACCTACCGAATCGATCAAGCCGAGTTTGATGAGATCATCTTGTTCTGTTATATCCTCGTCGAACTCAAATAAGAAATTTTGAGTCAGATAGGATTTGATTTTTTCTTTCATGTATTCACTCTTTCATAGCCATTGCACATTCCACCGCAACGGAGGGACTTTTAAACGCACCCTCAACGAATAGATCAAGCCGACCCGGCCGACTCCAATTCTGCGCGTTCAAAAGGATATGGATGCCAGTCTTCATTATCATGACTGGTCACTGCCAGGCTTTTATCCCGTTCGTAGTAACTGGTAAACTCCGGAATAATAGCTTGAGTCCGACGCATGATCCTGTTGTGGTTCGAGACCAGCGCACCACGCTTGTGCATGGTGCCATTGCAATTCCAGATCAGAAAATCGTCCTGCTTCCAAAAGTGCTCATAAACGTATTGATCTTTAATTTGATGATCAAACAGAAACTTTAAGAGCCTGTAGCTCTCTGACCTACTCAGCCCTTCAACACGCTCCATAGTGTTGTAGTTCAGATAAAGATATTTTTGCCGGGTGATCGGATTGGTTTTAACTAATGGTTGGTTGACCGGTTCAGTACGCTGAGGATCGACAAAGTAGTGAACCACTCGAAGATTATCAATACGCTTTTTCAGGCTGTCTTCCAAGTCATTATAGGCGGCAACGGTGTCGCAAAATAACGTTGCTCCGCCTTGTGCGGCAGCCAGCTCTGCATATAAGCAATTAATCGTTTCAACGTTTATGGCTTCCGAGTCACCAGTGTGCCAACACGAAGTTCCCTTACCCTTGGTATGATTGTCTTTCTCATCCCATATCGCATGCTCATCCTGAGTTTTGTCGCAAAAATCCGGGCCATTCACAAAATACAAAATCTCCCCATGATTAATTAGCGGCAGCCCATTAGGAATCACCTCGTCATCACCAAAAGTAGTTGTCTCTATCTGCGGCGCCCAAGAGTGTAACTTTAGGTTCGGATTGCCCAGCAGTCGCGTGACTGCGACTTGCTCTCTTCGTGTAAGATTTTGATTCCTGAATAACACAAACCCGCGATATGCCAAGCATTTTTTTATCGCTGCGATTGTGTCAAACGACAGATTTTTGTGTAGTTTTAAATTCTCGATTTCGACGCCAAAACTCTGAGCGGGTATGATATTTCAAAAGGAACACTTGATAATTTTAAACCCATGACAACCCCCCAGAATTTTAATCTACACTGATTGAGTTAACGCTTATAAATACCTTGAAGCTCGGGTCTGTAAGAATCACCTCACCGCCCTCCTATTCAGATTTCTTTCAGCATGGAGTCAAGAACATCGCCTTGGCCGAACCCAGGGTTTTCGACTGGCTTAACGCTTCAGCAAAAACTATCACTGAATGAAAACACCAAAAAATTATATAAATTCATCCTTGATGTATTTTATTCATTCCGCTTGATCTATTCCTTGATGGCTTCTTGCTCGCCGTTTGCGGGCCACACATAGATAGCCAATCAATGTCACTTCATTCAGCTCTTTAATCAGTCCTCTATCCCAGCCATCAATCGTATTCCCCATAGGAAAATCGGCGCCCTTATTGGCACTGTCGGTGGTGCCACCCAAGGGGTCACCTGGGCAATAGCCTTCTAAGGTGACGTCCTGCTCAGAAACCACGATCACCCCACCATCACCCAGTTATCTTGCCGCTGATAGCCTGGAGACGGAGCTTGGACCTCACCCATGCGCCCAGTGTTGGTCGCAGCGGAGAACGGTGCATCGCCCTGAAATAGACAAATTCATCTGCACACTGACCCGCCAGCGAGCACGCAAGGGTGTGTTCATTACCACTTCGGATTTTTACATGGGCGCGAGAGACGGCACTCGACCTGGATATCAAGGCTGTATTAATCGATGGTGTCGAGCTCGCCCGGCTTATGGCCCGGGCACAACCTGGGCGTGAGCGTTAAGCAGAGAGACGAAATAAAGCAACTCAAAAGCGATTATTTTACTCAGGAGTGACGCGCGGGCTAAAAAGCTAACCACAAGCCGGCTTTTTATTTGTCCGAAGTAATCGTAACGCGTTCGAGAATCCTGCCGGTAGCCTAGCTATTCCGGGGTTTCAGGCATTTCCCTGTCCGATGGTGTTCAATACCATTCGACCTCATCCGACGATGAAGTGGAGGGACAGGTGGGGGGACAAAAGGGTCGACAAGGGAAACCCGCGGCTAAGATAGACCGAGTACCAGAGCGTGAAGTTGCTCGGCATCCAACCGGTAACCACCCCAGTTCGCAGCCCGCAGAACAACGGCATGGCCAAGAGCTTCATGAAGACGATCAAGGGTGGCTGCGTGGCGTAAGCGTCCAAGCCAGATCGAGAAATTGGCTCTGTATAACCTGGCAATGCCTTCGAATACTACAATGAACAGCATCCGCACAGCGCCTTGAACTATCGCTCACCGAGAAAGCTCAGGCGCTTGGAGCCGTATCAATTTGGCAGGGATTGGTGTACGGCTTTACGGGGACAAGTCCACGGCAAGATTGACATACCAAAATAACCGGATAAACACTATAGCCCATGTAGTCGCCCAAACAATGGAGTGCTGGCTAATATGTTTTCAAAAATCCCCTTAACGTCTCTACGATCGTTCGAGTCAGCGGCTCGACTAAGCAGCTTCAAAGCGGCTGCCATTGAACTTTTTGTTACTCCTTCAGCGATTTCACATCAAGTAAAATCACTAGAACACTGGCTCGGCTTATTGCTTTTTGAGCGAGTAGCCAAGGGAGTCACCCTAACGACTGAAGGGCTTGATTTATACAAGAATATCCATCAGCATTTTTCAAGCATAAACCAAAGTCTTAGTCAACTACGCTCACAGACCGACGAGAACGCAATCACCGTCACAACCACCCATGCATTTGCCTCATTGTGGCTCATTCCCAGATTAGGAGATTTCTACCGCCGCCATCCAACGATGCAAGTCAACATCATCACCAGCAAAACACAGGCAGACCTGCACAGAGATGCCAGTATCGACGTGGCTATTAGCAGCGTTTTCAAAGAGGTCCCTGATACCTATCAGCTACATCTAATGGACGAAAGCTTTCTGGCCTATATGCCCTGCAGGACGCCCTTATCTGGAGACACAAGGTCCCCACTCATCAACGTTCGTTGGGAGGCTGATGGCCATAACCCATTCGACTGGACGACTTGGTGCCAAGCGGCGGGACACGACGATTGGCTGGCCAACGCCACGTTCAGGGAGTACGACGATGAACATCATGCTTTGCAAGCTGCAACTTCTGGCTATGGGATGGTGCTCGCCAGCGACGTCTTAGCCGTCGACAGTGTCACCCGAGGCTTTTTAACGCCATACAAGCCCGAGGTTAAACTAACGGGGACCCATTATATCTCGGCCTGTGTACCTGGCAGAGAACGAAATCCGCCCGTCAGGTACTTCCTTGACTGGCTCAGTAAAGAAGCCTCTAAACATCTTGTACTGCAACGCCTCCTCACAGAGTCCATAGACTTTAGCGCACACAAAAATCCATTGAGGAACGACCGGAATCAAAGCATGCTCAAGCTCCAGATATACTAACAATGAGACTGGGAGTTCGATGCTCTGCCCCCCCATCGATGGCAATGGAGACCACGTAGATAGGCATAAATCGCCATTTGCCATCAGGCAGTGACAAGTCACTGAGCTACAGTTGCGACACCGCAAACCATTCAACATCACCTGTACACTAAAACCGCGCAGCCGTACACACACGTTTCTCCAATCGTCGCACACATCAATATCCATCCGTATGCGTCCGACCAAGTCATCTACCCAGCCCCACAAAGCCAGGGCATGGTGTGCACTTAAATTTAAGTGGACACCCGTTCTAGCTTTTTAAGCGGGTATTTCATGCAGCCAACACGCCGCTCCTATTCCAAGCCCTTCAAAGCCCAGGTCATTCAGGAATGTGCCCAACCCGGCGCTTCGATTGCCAGCGTCGCACTCAGCCATAGTCTCAACGCAAACCTCGTCCACAAATGGATTCGGCTGCAAGCGCAGAAAAGCCCGGCGCTCCCACCTGCATTTATTCCGTTAGCCATGCCGCCGGCCGGTGCAAACTCCCATGGAGATGCAGTACATCCACAGATCCCGCTCGTTCATGCAAGTCATCAATGTTTTGAGTGATAACGGAGACGTTATACCCTGATTTGGCCAGTCGGCTCACCGCGAGGTGTGCATCATTGGGAGCTGCTTTAGAGACCTGTTGGCGCCGCCACAGGTACCATCCCCATACCAACGGAGGATTTTCACGAAAGGCCTTGGCTGTTTCCATATTGCGCGGATCGTATGAAGCCCAAGTACCGGTCAATGGATCGTTGTACGTGGGGATGCCACTTTCAGCTGAGATTCCCGCACCCGTGAAAATGACGATCTCGGGGGCTTGGGACAGGGCCTTCGCGGCGCTTCCAAATTCAGGCACAGAACATCCAGTCCATAAGGTTTAACCAGTATTTTGCCCTCTAAGTCCCCCTCGGCTTCACCCGCGCCGTAGCCTCCGCCACCAATGGATCATCCGGCCAATAATGCTTCGGATAGCGCCCCTTCAAGTCCTTCTTCACCTCAATGTAGGTCGACCGCCAGAAGTTAGCCAGATCCTGCGTCACCTGTACCGGGCGGCGTGCCGGGGACAGCAAGTGCAGTTTCAGCACCTGCCGCCCATTGGCAATGCGCGGGGTATCGGACAGTCCAAACAATTCCTGTAACCGCACCGACAGAATCGGCGGATGTTCGCTGTAGTCGATACGAATATTCGAGCCAGAGGGCACTTGCAGAGTCTGGGGTGCCTGCGCCTCCAACTGTTGCGGTAATGGCCATGGCAGGAGGTTGCGCAGGATGGAGGACAGGTCGAGTTGGCTGAAATGGCTGAGCCGGGTGATTTTGCCCAGGTAGGGCATCAGCCAGTTTTCGAGTGTCGCCAGCAGTTGCGCATCACTCGGGTCAGGCCACTCGCTCGCTGAGTTTTTCTCGATATCCAGGCTGCGCAACAATGCAACACGCGCCTGCCACTGACGCAGTTCCGGCGTCCAGGGCAGCAGTTCCAGGCCTTTGCGACGCACCAGCGCCAGCAGCGCATGGGTGCGGGTTGCGTCGTCGAGGCCGGTCAGTGGTTCGCGACTGATGATCAATTCACCGACTTTGCGCTGTCGTTCGGCGCGGAATACACCTTCGCGTTCGTCCCAGTCGATCTGGTCCACGCTGATGACCTGCTCGGCCAACACCGAATCGAACAGTGCCGGATGGAACTCGGCGGCGAGGTAGATGCGTTCTTCGCGCTGGCCCTGACGACTGCCCAAGTCGGCGATGACCAGCCACGGCTGTTTCATCAGCGCGTCGGCCTCGGCGAACAGGGCTGCACGACCATTGGCCAGTCGGTATTCGGCTCCGCCCGCTCGGCGTTGCTGTGCGACGCGATCCGGATAGGCCAGCGCCAGCAAGGCGCCCAGCCAGCGTGAGTGGTCCGGATCGCTGACCGGGCTGTTCGCCGCGCCGCGCAGATACCCGCGATATTGCCGTGACAGTTGTCTGGCCCGTTGTACCCCGCCTTGTGCGCCGCGCGCCGCGCGTTCTGTGCCTGCCAGCAGAGTCAGGCGACTGTGCAAGTCAGCGCCAGCACCCCGCAAGATATCGCGCTCGCCCAGCAAGGCCGCAACGTCGCACGCCAGTTCGCCCAACCCTAGCGTATGGCCGCGCAACAGCAGATGGGCGATGCGCGGATGAGCAGGCAGCTCAGCCATCGCCTGACCGTGTGGCGTCAGGGCTGGCGGCTGACCCGGCTGATTGTTCAATGCCTCCAGACGCACCAGCAAATCCTGCGCCTGTGCATAAGCCGCGGCTGGCGGCACGTCGAGCCAGACCAGTTGCGCAGGCGTGACGCCCCAGCGGGCCAGTTGCAGCGCAAGCCCGGCGAGGTCCGCCTGAAGAATTTCTGCTGCCCCGTAGGCGGCCAGTTGATCGTGCTGCGCTTCAGACCACAGCCGGTAACACACGCCCGGCTCCAGCCGCCCTGCCCGCCCGGCACGCTGGGTGGCGCTGGCACGAGAGATGCGCTGAGTCTCCAGACGCGTCATGCCGCTGCCCGGATCGAAACGCGGCACCCGCGCCAACCCTGCATCGATCACCACACGCACGCCGTCGATGGTCAGGCTGGTTTCCGCAATATTGGTCGCCAGCACCACCTTGCGCGTGCCCTTGGGAGCCGGTTCGATAGCCGCGCGTTGCGCATTCAGATCAAGCTCGCCATGCAAAGGACACAGCAGAATGTCAGCACGCTCGCCCAGTGCTTCCGCCAGTTGCTGGTTGACCCGACGAATCTCGGCCTGCCCTGGCAGAAACACCAGCAGGCTGCCGGACTCGCTGCCCAGCGCATCCAGTACCGTCTGCACGACACGCGGCTCGACAAACTCACCGGGCTGAAAAGGACGCCCCCATTGCATGCTCACCGGAAACATCCGCCCATCGCTGCGCACCACTGGCGCATCGTCCAGCAGCGCCGCCAAGCGCTCGCCTTCCAGGGTGGCCGACATGAGCAGAATCTTCAGCGGTTGATCGTCCCGAAACAGCTCCCGGCCGTTGAGGCTCAGGGCCAGGGCCAGATCGGCATCCAGGCTGCGTTCGTGAAACTCATCGAAAATCAGCAGCCCCACGCCTTCCAGCGCCGGATCGTCCTGCAAACGCCGCGTGAGAATCCCCTCGGTGACCACTTCAATACGCGTCTTCGGGCCAACCCGGCTTTCCAGACGAATCCGATAGCCCACCGTCTCGCCGACCTTCTCGCCCAGCTCGCTGGCCAAGCGCTCCGCCGCCGCCCGTGCTGCAAGGCGACGCGGCTCCAGCATCAGAATGGTCTGCCCTGCCAGCCAAGTTTCCTCAAGTAGCGCGAGCGGCACGCGCGTAGTCTTGCCCGCACCGGGAGGGGCTTCGAGCACGGCTTCATGGCGTGTGGACAAGGCCTGGCGCAGGGCTGGCAGTACGGAATCTATGGGTAACGAGGTCATGGGGGCTCCCGGAGAGATGCGGGAGAGTATACCGGGGTGGGGTTGGGGAATCAGGAAGAGTATTGGCATAACGCTTTAGAAAGCCCTCTCTCTACTCACCCTTCTTAAAAATTTGACACCCCATAACCCTAGACGATTTTCTAGCCTTACATAAACGTCACTAAGCTGCACTTAATGCCACTGACCTTTGTAAATCCTGATACCAGAGCCCGTTGTCATAAGCGATTGTCACCAACGTGGTCTCTGCGTATTCCGGAAGGCTGGCAAGACGCTGAGCGACTGACAGACATGCCGCTGCGGTATTACCGACAAAAGTGCCGCTTTGAATATAGAACCCGCGTTGCGCCGCCAGCATCTCGCCATGCTCGACTTGATAGCAGCTGTTTACCAAGGACCAGTCCAGAAAGGGTGGGCAGACGCCAACCGCCATCCCTTCAAAACGATGGTCTGAAAAAACACCATTCTTGGAGTCGCAACCCGAGGGGTCGACCAAGACAGTAGATACATCGAAACCATTGTCCTTCAAGCCCAAGGTAATACCGGTAAAGCTCGCCCCCGTCCCTGCGCAGCCTATAAACAGCAGCTTTTTGTCGGCCTTAGCCTCTTCTAATTGGCAGGCAAGCTCGAATGCGGTCTGGTAGCGATATGCCTCGATCCCAATCTGGTTATTAAACTGATCAGTATAGTAGTAAGACTTGCCCATTTCGACCTGAAACTCTAAATGATGGGCAACGACATCCCTCGGCGATGCGCCTGCGTTCAACATATCCTTGCCAATCAATTTGGCACCAAAGCACTCCAACAAATCTCTTTTGGTCTGACTGAAACCGAGGCCAACTGCTAGCTCAACCGGAATACCATACGCGTGGCAGGCAGATAACAGACCAAAACCAAAATTGCCACCCGTCTTTTCAATTACAGTAGTTATACCGGGAATAATTCTCCCATTGCGTAGCGCATTTTTTACAATTAAATTAGCTGCGCGATATTTGTGACTACCTCCTGGATTATTCATTTCCAGCTTGGTTAAAACTCGATCATGAGTTCTGATAAGTACACTCACTTAATGCCTCCCTCCATAGCGTGGCCCGCTTTTGGTTTTTGGTCCAACAGCGCGACAATTACAGCTAACAACACGATACACAGCCCAATACAAATAGCGTTGGTACCAGACCAGCCTACCGTGCTGAGCAACAGCGAAGGAGTAAACGCACCGATCGTTGCGAAAATAGCGATAGCCAGATCGTTTTTTCCCTGCATGCGCAAGGCTTGCGAGCTGTTCTGAAGAGCTTGAGCCAGAAGTGCTCCGCCTCCCACGTAGGTTAGATTCCAGCCTGAGCCAAGGATGATCAGAGCGAAGACCATGGCGCCGTAAGAGCTTGATCCCATGTTTATGGCTGAGCAGCCGGCCAGCATGAGGACGCCCAAGCAGAGGGTGGTTTTGATCCCTAGTTTCTGGATAATTGCCCCCGTAAAAAAAGACGGAGCAAACATCGCTATCACATGCCACTGGATCGCCAAGCGCACATCCGAGAAATCCTCGTGCATGTGCTTCATGTGCATTGAAGCCTGAATCATCAGCACGTTCATGATTGCGTAGCCTATTGCGGCAACAGACATAGCGATCAACATCGTCGACGTCATCACTTGCGGCGGCTTGGTCTCTGGGCTTCCTCTGGAAACTAATGGCATCACCGGATCGTCAGGCAGGCAAACGGTGACCAGAAAAGATAGTACAGCCAGACCGATGAACGAGGCGTAGCACAATGAAAATAGAGAGTAGCCGCCCAAGTCCCTGAGCACCTCAGTCAGTGTCGGTCCCACCACGGCGGCGATAACCCCACCGGCTACAACCAGAGAGATGGCTTTGGGCTTTAACTTTTGATCAAGGTTGTCGGTTGCAGCAAATCGGTTGAAGTTGGCAAAAGCGATATAAACCCCGAGTGCCGAATGGCTAAACATCAGCATCGGAAAATGCTGGTGCTCGACTGCCCAGAAGCCACTCAAGCCGGATGCCACCAGAGGTATGGCGCCAAACATGAAGGCTTTTTTCCGACCGATCCGGCTCATCAGCCTGGAAGCGGGATATGTGGCCAGCATCAGGAACAGGAACTGTAAACCATACGGCACCGTTGAAAAACGGGCTTCAGGTGCCAGTGCGGAGCCGACAATAGCGGCCATGGTCACGGACATTACAGCGGTGGTCAGGTTAATGGATTGCGCGATGAAATACAGATAGGTGCGTCGCGGAAGCGTACTCATCGTAGGGCGCGCTCATGATAGGGGGACAAATCAATTTCAGCGTTGGGAAAGTCACAGATCAGTCGTTCTTTACCTTTACCCAACCTTTTTCGACGTACGTTCAGGCGGCCTATGGCACTAGGATTAACGAGATGAGTGCCACCGCAGGGAATCTCGATGCCTTGGTAACTCCACATGCGCGCATCCTCAACATCAAAGACCGTATAGCTCTTGATCACGTCGTCGTGGGCGATCAACTCATTTGCGAGTCGTTCTATTTCACTGATGTCATCGCTGCTAAAGGACTCTTCAACAAGAAAATCAAAGCGTGCCGAGTTTTCTTTAATGTGACAGCCGATGGTCCACTGCTTTAGTTCCTCGCTCAGGCTGGTGGCAGCGGCATACAGAAAATGGCTAGCGCTGTGAGATAGACTCAATCGTTCGCGACGCAAAATATCAATTCCAATCAGAGCAGCCATGCCTTCACTTATTGAGTCAAGGAGGTGAAGATCCTCAGGATGTATCATATGGAGGATAACTCCGCCTAACTTTCCGCCCTTGAAGCCTTCCAGGTGAATGGGGGTGCCGTAGAGCTTTTTTACCCAGACAAATCGCACGGTACCAATGGGTAATTCTATAGTACCGAAGTCAGCTTCCTGCCCACCTCCCTCGGGGTAGGCAACCGTACAATCAAGCTCAATAGCGTCTGGGTACAACCGCGTCACTTTGGTATTTGTAGACCCCAAGTACCGATCCTTGTAATACAGTTTTTCCGTGTTACGCAACACATCGTGAGTCGTGGCGATCATTGCTCAATTACCACCTGCAGTGATGTTTTCACTTGCACTCGAGCACCCGAGGGAACGTCTTGGGTGATGATACAGCGCGGTCCAATGAATGCATCGTCACCTATGTTCACCGGACCCAATACGCTTGAAAAAGCGCCTATCTGCACGCGACTGCCTACTTTAGGATGACGCGGTATCGAAGGATTACTGCTGATACCTCTGGCTCCCAGTGTTACACCTCCGAGAATATAACAGTCGTCGCCAATTATGGCGGTCTCGCCAATTACAGTACCGAACCCATGATCGATGATAAGTCGAGCACCTATGCTGCAGCGGAAATGGATTTCTGCGCCAGAGAGCATTTTTCCTCGCCTGGAAATGATGGCTGCCAGAGACTGTTCGTGGGAGTTACAGCTTCTTTTTGCATTTTGGTATACACAGTGGGCCAGGCGGTAATGCATTACCGCTGCGAAGGACGTGTAAGTCCTTGCAATGACCAAAGGATCGCCGCAAGAGGCAGGGTCCTTGCGCGCGAACATCAATAGATCCTCGTGCGACTGCTCGGTAACGTACTCAATGAGAAGGGTTTCTTTTAATTCATTGAACTCCTCTACAGAACAGCATTCCAGCAATGCTGCGATGACAAGGTTCTTGACCAGTTGAAACGACTCCTGACCACCTGCGACGGCGAGTCGGGAAGAAGGTACTGATCGTATGTCCATATTTGGCATTATCTCGATATCCAGTCTCTGATTTCAGGGGCTTCTGCGCAGCTGACGCCCTGCTGGCTCAAATGCCAGCAAGCGCATAATCGCACTCACCCACCCCACAAGCGCGCACAGTCGACAAGCTTTACAGTTAACTGTTAGGGTGTTTTTCCTATCAGTTTGCCGGGTGCTTATGAGCGTTGATGCCCTTTATGACTCGCTGAAACAGCGCCTTGAATCAGGCGAGTGGCTGGCTGGACAACGTATGCCGTCGATAAGGAAGCTGGCCTTGACTGCCGAAGCGAGCTACCACGATGCCGTCTCGGCCTATGCTCGCCTGGTGAGTGAAGGTGTGCTGTCGGCTTCTCCCGGACGCGGTTACTTTGTGAGCAGTCATGTCACCCATGTGGATAACGTGCGGGAAATAGAGTGCATGAGCGCCGACCCACTGTTCAGGCTGCTACAGGCAGGGCCGCACTACACCAAGCTGGGATGTGGCTGGCTGCCACCGGCATGGCGAGATACCGAATTGCTGGCCAAGGCCATTCGACGCACGGCGCGGCTGGAGCAAAGTTCGCTGGCCGAATACGGCGACATTTCCGGCTATCTCCCGATGCGTAAACAGCTTTGCGTTCACCTGAAGCGTCTCACCCGTATCGACATCAGACCCAGTCAGATCCTCACCACCCTGGGAGCAACGCAGGGCCTGGATCTGGTTGCCCGCCTATTGATCAAGCCCGGTGACCATGTATTCGTGGACGAGTCGGGCAATGGCAACCTGATCAGGTTGATTCAGTTGGCGGGCGGACATGTTGTGGGTATAAAGCGGACTCAGGACGGGACGGACATTGCCGAGATGGAGAGTTATCTGGCGAAGCACACGGTCAAAGCGTTCTTCTGCAATAGCACCTTCCACAATCCGACCGGCAGCAACATCAGCCCACACAATGCTTTCAAGGTTCTGCGTCTTGCTGTAGAGCACGAGTTCTTTGTGGTCGAAGATGATGTCTATGGTGACTTCAGCCCCACTGTCCGCCAGACGTTTGCCGAACTGGATAATCTGGATCGTGTGATCTACATCGGCAGTTTTTCCAAATGCCTTTCTGCTTCGCTGCGCGTGGGTTATATCGCCTGCTCGCAAGAGCTCATCGAGCCGCTGACACGCTTGAAACTCCTGACATGCGTTGCCGTTCCAGCGTTCTGCGAGCGGTTCGTCAACACCATTCTTGCGGACGGTACTTATGCCCGGCACATGCAGGATGTTCAACAGAGGCTTATCAGCCAGCAGGTCCAGACTCAACGCGCCCTGCGAGCAAGAGGCTGGCAATTCGATATAGCACCGCAGGGCGGCATGTTCATCTGGGCCTATCACTCGGACATCCCTAACCTGGAGCCCTTCATAAAGAAACTTGAACAACACAAGATCCTGCTGATGCCGGGCTCGGCGTTCTCGGTGTCGCGCGACTACCAGCGTTTTGCGCGAATAAACTGCACGCATTTTTCCGAGGCAATAGAAGAACGCTTTTCAGTGTGATCAACGAAGAGCAGCGTTTAGTTATCGGGGCTACTTGCGCGTGGAGCCCACTGCTCAATAACACTGCCGCCAGCATGCCTCACGCCGAAAACTCAGGTCTTGAACTCGTTACCGTTCTCATCAATAAGGCCATTGTCGTATTTCTTGCGCAATTCAGGATCGGACAAAATCCTGAACGCGTTTGAAATTACTTTGAAACGCTCATTCGCCTCCGCCGCGTTGCCCATGTTTTTATCAGGGTGGTACTTCAACGCGGCCTTCTTGTAAGCCTTTTTGACTGCGGAGAGGTCCGCCGTCATGTCCGAGAGGCCCAAGTGCTCGTACAACTGTTTCACGGGTGGTTTGGCGGGGGCGGAATCGTCCACCTTCGCGGACGCGCCAGTGGGGGGTGTTTTGGGGGGCCGCTCTGTTGACGGCCGCTGAGCGCCCGCATCGGGCTGTGCTTTCGGCGGTGGCGGCGCGCTATTGGCTTGGGGGCGAGTGCGTGGAGGCGTTTGTGGGCGTGCTTGCTGTTGAGTACTTTCAGGTCTCCAGGATGGGCCCGGTGTGGGTCGTCGCACGCGATCGGTGTTCTGCTGACGAATCTCGTTGATCACCTGGTCAGCGATGTCATTCATCAGTTTGTTGAGCTTCAAGTTGCTGGAGAAGAACGCATAGTTCGCCTCACTGTTGTGCTTGCCATGCTCAGGTTCGGGTTTGACCATCGCCTCGGCCAGCGTCTTGCCCAGAGAGAACAGCAGGTTGCCCTTGCTATCATTGATGCCCAAAAAGCTCATCACGTTGCGCATCGACTGGTCGCGCTCCCAGACAACGCTGGCCACGTCGAAGGCAGCTCGCGCCAGATTGAATCGGCCTCCCCCTTCGTGCGTCTCGACATTAGTCACCGGTTCCTTGCCGAGCAATGCGTCGAGGATCACCTCGAGGCCTTTCTGCTGGCGCTCGTTGAGCCGGCCTTTCTGCTCCAGCAATGAGCTGTTGACCTGCAACGCCACTTTGCCAGCGATATGGCTGACGACGTTCATCGCGCGGTCTATCGTTGGCTTTGTCGAATCGCTGAGCGCCACTCGCGCCAACGAAGATGCAAGGTTGGTGAGGTTGATCATCTGCTTCTCCGGAAACTCATACCGCCTTGGTGGCAAGCAACGAGATCCGGTTCCACGGGATGTGCAACTCTGCACAGGTGCAGAGCACTGACGCGAGCATCAGCCAGGTTGGCGAATAATGGTCAGCCCGCCCTGGCCGCCATCGCCGTCACTTCCACCCGCATCCCTTCAACCGCCAACGCCGCCACGCCCACCGCTGCGCGCACGGGCCACGGTTTTTTGAAGAAGCGTTTGTACACTTCGTTGAAGGCTGCGCGATCGGCCATGTCGGTGAGGTAGATGGTCAGGTGCATGACCCGGTCCATCGAGCTGCCGGCGCGTTCGAGGGCGTCTTTCAGGGCTCGCAGGGTGCACTCGCTCTGCTCGGTGATGCCGCCCAGTTCCAGGCTGCCGTCGGGGTGGGTGGGGATTTGGGTGCTGACCAGCACGCCGTTGAAGTCGGCGACGTCCGAGGAGATGGACTCCGGGTCGGGATCGGGGGTGAAGGTGATGTCTGCGTTTGCCATGGGTTCTCTGCTTTGCAAAGGATGGAAAACGCCAAGCCTACGCGAGCGAAAGATGGGGGTCGAGCCGTGGGCTTTGGCGCGGAAAGTTGAAATGCGCCGCGTTGCTCTACAGAATCGCGCCCGGACCCGGCCATGCTGTCGGGCGTTTGGGGTGAAAGGGGTTGCCGTTGAACGAACAGAGATTGTCCATGCGCCTTGAGCGTGTGGCGACGCATGTGCCAGCCGGTGCACGACTGGCCGATATCGGCTCGGATCACGGCTATCTGCCGGTGGCGCTGCTGAACCGTGGCGTCATTGCGGCAGCGGTGGCTGGCGAGGTGGCGTTGACGCCGTTCTGTGCAGCCGAGCGCACCGTGCGCGAGAACGATCTGCAGGATCAGGTCAGCGTGCGCCTGGCCGATGGTCTGGCGGCGATCAAAGCGGAAGACGCGATCACGGCGATCAGTCTCTGCGGCATGGGCGGCGAGACGATTCGCGACATCCTTGAAGCGGGCAAGGCGCGCCTGAGCGGTCAGGAACGCTTGATCCTGCAACCCAACGGCGGCGAGCAACCGTTGCGTGTCTGGCTGATGGAGCATGACTACCGCATCGTCAGCGAAGAAGTGCTGCGGGAAAATCGTTTCGACTACGAAATCATCGTCGCCGAACGCACAGGCCCCGTTAAGTACACGGCTGAGGAGCTGTATTTCGGTCCGCTGCAGATGCAGGCGCGCAGCCCGGCGTTTCTGCTCAAGTGGCAGCGTTTGCTGGGCAAGAAACACAAGACGCTGCACAACTTCGAACGCGCCCAGCAAGCCGTGAACGAAGAGAAGCTGCAGGACGTTGCGCAACAGGTCCGCTGGATTACCGCGTTGCTGGCGTGAAAATCGAACTCATGCCCGAACCGGCTCTCCAACCCGCATGATCCGCAGTTCAGGCGTCAACGCTGCAATGTGTGACGCGGATCGTCACCAACGGCATTCCCACGCGGAGCGTGAGGAACGAGAGGTGTCCGGGAAAACACTTCTGGTGCCTATGCCCGGCGCGTCTTCTACACAATCATCGACGGGAGTAAAACGACCATGCATTCAGACGCACTTTCCTGGGGCCGCGGGCCTCGTCTGTTCGAAGTCTTCCTTGAGCCGACCTGCCCTTTTTCGGTCAAGGCCTTCTTCAAACTTGATGAGCTGCTGGCTCAGGCAGGAGAAGACAGGGTCACGGTCAAAATCCGCCTGCAATCGCAGCCCTGGCACATGTTTTCGGGTGTCATCGTGCGCTGCATTCTGGCGGCTGCGACCCTTGAAGGCGGTAAGCAAAACGCCAAGGCGGTCATGACGGCGGTTGCGTCGCACCGTGAAGAATTCGAGTTCGAACACCATGCCAGCGGCCCGAACATGGACGCGACGCCCAACGACATCATCGCGCGTATCGAGCGTTACAGCGGCCTGGCGCTGGCGGAGGCATTCGCCAATCCCGAGCTTGAGCAGGCTGTGAAATGGCACGCCAAATACGCTCGCCAGAACGGCATACACGTCTCGCCGACCTTCATGATCGACGGTCTTGTGCAGCCGGGCTTGAGCAGTGGCGACCCGGTATCGAAGTGGGTCGCGGAGATAGGTTGAGGGGCGGGCTCAACCCAGCGCATCGATCCGCTCATTGATCCACTCGCGGCTGCGCGCCAGCGCCTTGCGCGCCAACGTGGTCGGGAAGTGGATGAAGCCGTGCGGCGACTCGGGCATGAGGTGCATTTCGACCTCTGCCGAGTTGGCCCAGCGCTCGGCCATTTGCAGTGTGTCATCCAGCAGCGGGTCAATCTCTCCGACGAACATCAGTGCGGGCGGAAGGCCGGTCAAATCGCCATACAGTGGTGACAATGGCGGTTCACGGCGTTTATCGTCGCTTCGATCAGGGGTGAGCGCGCGCATGGCGCCGACCATGCCCGGACCGTCCAGCACCAGTGTCTCGGGCCCTGCGGTACGCACGCTCATGGTACCCGTCAGGTCGTAGACGCCGTAGTACAGCACCGTACCCACTATCCGCTCGAGCAGATCAGGTCGGTTTTTCAATTTCAGGAGGGTGGCTGCCGCAAGATGCCCGCCAGCGGATTCGCCGACCACGATAACCGGCAGGCCGGCAAACTCTTCGCAGTCTTTGCCCAACAGCCAGCAGGCGGCAGAAAAACAGTCCTCCATCAGGCCCTCAATGGGGGTTGTCACAGCGAGTCGATAATCAACCGAAACAATGGCCACGTCGCAGGCATTGACCATGGCGACGTTGAGATCATCGTTCATCTGCGCATTGCCGATCACCCATCCGCCGCCGTGGATGTCGAACACCACGCCCCGGGGTTTGCCTTTGGGGCGGATGATGCGCACGGGCACCGGTACGTTATCCGAGCTGACCGTTCTTTTCTCGATGCGCAGGTCATGCCCTCCCGGTTTCAGGGCGCTGCCGATCTGAGCTGCGCGCAACAGCGCCTGAATCAGCCGGGGCGTGACGCGATTGCGAATCTGGAAACGCGGCATCCGCGCGAGGGTTTTATTGAACCGTCGTACTTCTACCAACTCCTGCTCACTGCAAGGCCAAGGCTGTTTTGTGTCCAATTTCTGCTCTCTTGTCAGGCTGACGTATGCGGGGGCGCGTAATTCGGTTTGCCCCCACCTGTAGCTGAGAGGCTTTTAGTCGTAGAACGGTTCAACGGATGCCCGACTGCCCACGAAAAAACTGTCCGCGACCAGCCGCAACGGTTGCAGGTCCAGGTCACTGGCTTTATCGCCGATCAGCTGTTGGAAGTGTCGATACACCGCTGCGTACTCGCCCTCCTCCGAAACAGCCTGGCGCACGCCATCGATACTCAACAGCGCACCGCCGTTGTCCAGGCGCAACGTGCCTTCGGCGCAGCGAATCTCGATGCTCCAGAGTTCGTCGTGACCATGATCGAAATCGAACTCGGCGCGAATATCGAGATGGCGCGTGTCGGACATCTTGATGGACGCGGCGATAGGCGACTGGCAATTGCTCGGCACGCGCAGTTCGGCAGACTCGACGAACAATGGCAGTGGCAGCAGGTGGGTCACGATCGACAGGGCATTGATGCCGGGATCGAACACGCCCAGGCCACCGGGCTGCCAGATCCACGCCTGACCGGGGTGCCATTTGCGCACGTCTTCTTTCCAGTCGATCTGCACGCTCTGCAGGGTGCGGCTGGACAACCACTCACGCGCCGCTTCGATACCCTGCGCGTAACGCGAATGCCAGGCGAACAGACCGCTGACGCCCTGCTCTTGCACCTGGGCCACCAACGCCATCGCCTCACCCAGGGTCGCGCACGGCGGCTTCTCGACCAGCACGTGTTTGCCGGCCGCCAACGCCTCTTGCACCAGGGCAAAGCGACCTTGCGGGGGCGTACAGAACGCAATCGCGTCAACCTGCAGCCCGCTCGCAAGCAGTTCGCCCAGGGATTTGAAATTCTCTACCCCGGCGCACGGCTGGCCTTGCGTGGCCACGGCCACCAGCTCAAACGCAGGGTTGGCGTGGATCGCAGGGACGTGTTGATCCTGCGCAATCTTGCCGTAGCCCACCAGACCGAGACGAATCGGTTGCATACATGACTCCTGGGTTTTTGTAATTATCGTGCGACACAGTAAACCAGATGTTAATCGTGGTCGGTAAGAGGCATTGGCGATGGAGCTGTTTTCCTGGCCGATCTCACATTCGATAATTTTCAGCGCCCGCTCAGGGCCCTGCGATTCTGCAGTTCAGAATGCTCCGCATCCCATTGGGTTTAACTTCACGAGCGCAGAACCACGCCATCACTCAATAGTCTTAGCCTTGCAGTCATTGCCTTGTATAGTTGCCGTCTTCATCTCAGGAGCTTTCCATGCGCATTCCTTCTCGCTTGATCGGTGGCGTTCTGGTCGCCACGTTGCTGACTCAGATTTCCGCCTGCGGCAGTATTTTCTATCCTGATCGTCGTGGTCAGATCGATGGCAAGGTTGACCCGGCCATTGCGGCGCTGGATGCTTTTGCGCTGCTGTTCTATATCGTTCCGGGCGTGATTGCGTTTGCGGTGGACTTCGCCACTGGCGCGATCTATTACGGGCCCGGCGAGCACGCGCAGATCGATCCGCAGAAGCTGCAAAAAGCGCTCAAGGCTGACGGCAGCGTCGATAACACCAAGCTGCAAGCCATCATTGAAACCGAGCTGGGCCGTTCCCTGCCGTTGAACGATCCACGCCTGATCCAGCACAAAGGCAGTGTGGAACAACTGGCAGCACTGGGCCTGGTCCCTGCCGCCTGATATCGATCCCGTTCAAGGAAGCGTCATGAGCACCACTGCCGAACATTCCCGACTGCTGCGTCTGGCGACACGGGCCTCGCTGGCGGTTGCCACGACGCTGATCCTGGCCAAGGGCGTTGCCTGGTGGCTGAGCGGCTCGGTGAGCCTGCTGGCCGGCCTCACCGACTCGCTGCTCGATGGCGCAGCCTCGTTCCTCAACCTGCTGGCGGTGCACTACGCACTCAGGCCTGCCGATGACGATCATCGCTATGGTCACGGCAAGGCGGAAGCGCTGTCGGGCATGGCGCAGGCGTTGTTCATCACCGTCAGTGGTGTGCTGATTGCCGTTCAGGCGGTCGAGCGCATTCAGAACCCGGAACCGCTGGGCGCGCCGCTGCTGGGCATGGTCGTGATGGTGATTTCCATCGCGCTGACGATCGCACTGCTCACCCTGCAATACCGGGTGATCAAGGCGACCGGCTCGGCAGCGATCCGCGCTGATTCGCTGCACTACCGTTCAGACCTGCTGCTTAACGCCAGCATCCTGGTGGCGCTGACGCTGGCGTATTTCGGCTGGCAGCGGCTGGACGCGTATTTTGGTCTGGGCATCGCGCTGTATATTTTGTGGAGCGCCTTTCAGATCGCCCGCGAAACCATATCGGTGCTCATGGATGCGGAGTTGCCCGCCGATGTCAGCACTCAAATGCTGGCATTGGCATGCGAAGTGCCGGGCGTGCTTGGTGCGCATGATCTGCGTACACGAATCTCCGGCAATCACTGGTTTGTGCAGTTGCACCTGGAGCTGCCGGGCAGCCTGACGCTGTCGGTCGCCCACGCCATTTGTGATCAGGTGGCTGACGCCATTCACAAGCAATTCCCGAAGGCCGAGGTGCTGGTACACGCCGACCCTCAGGAAGTCGTCAAACAGGCCAGTGCCTGACCGATATCAGTTGACGGTGTAGCCCCGCCCCGCCAGGCACGCGCCCATTGAGCGACGATACAGATCGACCACGTCAGGCGGTGGCTGGCTGGTGACATTGGCCGGGTCGAAACCGCTTTGCTCCGCAGCCCAGCGGTAGCACTGGTATTTATCCAGCTCGACCTGCTGCGGGCTCTGCCCGTTGGCAGGGTAGGCCACCGGATCGTAGCCATTGCTCTGTTGTTCGGCCGGCGGAGCCTGATACACGGCTTCGTTCTGCGGCGGATTGACCACCACGTAGTCCTGGCTGTCCGGCTGGTAGGCGTAATAGGTCCCGGCAGCCAGAAACAGCAGGCTGCTGCCGATCCATACTTCCTGAGAGTAGGACGGTAGTCTGCTGACACGCACGCCGTAGGGCGGTGTCACCACGACATAACGCGGGCCTTGCGGGCGATACCAGTAGCCACCCGAGTAGTAATAGTCCTGACCACGATAGGGAATACGCGAGTAGCCACCCGGTACGCGATCTATCGCATAGCCAGGCCGATATTGCGGACCAAGCCCCCAGCCATTGCCGTGCCCGTCGGGACGCCCTTCCCAACGGTCATTCGGGCGACCGTTGCCGGCCTGCCAGTTGCGGTTGTTGCCGCGTGGAATGTCCTGGTAATAGCCCTGCCGCGGCGGCTGGGTTTGCCAAGCCTCTTTCGGGCCGCTCTGGATCGGCAGGTTGTCCTGAGCCTGGCGCAACTGCTGACGCTGCTGGTTTTGCTGCTGCTGAATCTGGCGCTGCTGATCGCGCTGTTGCTGCTCGATCTGCTGTTGCTGCTGGCGTTCGATGTTGCGCTGCTGAAGCTGCTGTTGCTGGATCTGCTGCTGTTGCTGACGCTCGACCTGACGCTGCTGATTCTGCTGCTCCTGAATCTGACGTTGCTGATTGGTCTGCTGCTGGTTGATCTGCTGTTGCTGCTGACGCTCGACCTGGCGCAGCTGGTTTTGCTGCTGTTGGATCTGCCGCTGCTGGTTGTTCTGCTCTTGAGCACGCTGCTGTTGCTGCTGACGCTGCTGCGCGTTTTCACCAGGGCTGCCGTAAAGCGGATTGCGCGGTGGTTCATCACGTTCGTCGGCCAGCGCCTGAGCACCGATGCTCAGACACAACAGACTTACACCCGCAAACTGCCAGATGCCAGATTTCATGCTTTCCTCACTAGAGCGCGGGTTGACGTCATTAAGACTGTTTAAGCGTAGCGCCGTTCTGCGCACTTTATCAGCAGACAAAGAAAAGGGGACCAAATGGCCCCCTTGAGATACTTCGTCCTGGCGCAGCGCTTTTGACGCTGGCTCACCTCATGCCGTCTTCTGGACAGTATGTAGCCCGGGGGCCTGACACACCCTGTCGGGTGGGAGGCCGCGACTGGCCTGATTCGGCGGGTCGCGCTGGACGCTGTGTCCGGGCAGTGATTCTGTTTAAAAGAATAGGCCTGAGGCTAAGGCAGAAGATTGCTAATATTGCGGATTAAAACATTACTTGCGCAATTTTTGACTTCAGATGAATAATCCAGCGCAATTGAATTGATAATGGGGTGCATCGTGAGCAAGCTCGACAGATACGACCTGAGCATTTTGGCTGAATTGCAACGGGACGCACGCATATCCAACCAGGAATTGGCCGAACGCATTGGTCTGTCGCCGTCACCCTGCTCGCGCCGGGTCAAGCAACTGGAAGACGACGGTTATATCGTGCGCCAGGTTGCCCTGCTGGATCGCAAGAAACTGGGTTTGAACCTGACCGCCTACGTGCTGATCGGTATGGACCGGCACACACCCGAGCGCTTTGAGAACTTCGAGCAGCAGATCCGCAATCTGCCTCAGGTTCTGGAATGCAGCCTGGTGACCGGCATGGACGCGGACTATCAACTGAAAGTGGTGGTGCCGGACATGGATCACTATCAGAAACTGCTGTTGGGCCATCTGACCCGCATCGAAGGCGTGACCAGCGTCAAATCGAGCTTTGTGCTCAATCAAGTGCTGGCCAGCACCGAAATGCCGCTGACTCACCTGCGCAACTGAGCCAGCACCGGCATTACAGTTTTGCGGCGACTTCCCTGTACTGGCCCTGATCCAGGCCCTCCAGCGTCCAGTCGCCAATCCTGACCCGCACCAGCCGCAGGGTCGGCAAGCCGACGGCAGCGGTCATGCGCCGCACCTGCCGATTACGCCCTTCCTTGATCACCAGCTCCAGCCAGCTTGTCGGCACGCTCTTGCGAAAGCGCACGGGCGGGTTGCGCGGCCAGAGTTGCGGTTCATCAAGCTGCCGCGCTTCGGCGGGCAAGGTCGGCCCGTCGTTGAGCTGGACACCGTCGCGCAGCTGCTGCAACTGCTCATCGCTCGGCTCGCCTTCGACCTGCACCCAGTAGGTCTTGGCCAGCTTGTGTTTCGGATCGGCAATGCGCGCCTGCAACTGACCGTCGTTGGTCAGTAACAGCAAACCTTCGCTGTCGCGGTCCAGACGCCCGGCCGGATAGATGCCGGGGATCTTGATGAAGTCCTTGAGCGTCGCCCGCCCTTCCTCATCGCTGAACTGGGTCAGCACGTCGAAAGGCTTGTTGAACAGGATCAGCCTGGGCTCGGCCGGTGGTGCTTTGGCGACACGCCGGGCAGCACCTGCCGGTTTGGAGGCAGGACGGCGGGAAACGGGGCGTTGGGTGCGGGACATGAGAATTCGGCAATCGGCAAACAGAAAGGGCCACTTTAGTGGCCCTTCGTGCAAATACCAATCTATTAACGGCAAGCCATCAACGGAATGGCGGCTCGTCGAAGCTGCGCAGTTTGCGTGAGTGCAGCGAGTTCAGCTCGGTGCGCAGCAGGTCCAGCGCAGCGATGCCGATCTTCAAGTGCTGGCTCACCGCACGTTCGTAGAACGCATTCGCCGAACCCGGCAGCTTGATTTCGCTGTGCAACGGCTTGTCGGATACGCACAGCAAGGTGCCGTAAGGCACACGCAGGCGATAACCCTGAGCGGCGATGGTGCCGCTTTCCATGTCGACCGCCACTGCGCGCGACAGGTTGATCAGCGGACGTTCCTGCGCCCAGCGCAGTTCCCAGTTACGGTCGTCATAGGTCAACACCGTGCCGGTGCGCAGGCGCTTCTTGAGCTCTTCGCCGCGTTCGCCGGTAATCTGCGCAGCCGACTCCTGCAGGGCCAGCTGCACTTCGGCCAGGGCCGGAATCGGGATATGCGGCGGCAGCACACGGTCGAGAATCCCGTCGCGACGCATGTAGGCGTGGGCCAGCACGTAATCGCCGATGGTCTGCGACTGACGCAGGCCACCGCAGTGACCGATCATCAGCCAGCAATGCGGACGCAGTACAGCGAGGTGATCGGTGATGTTCTTGGCATTGGACGGGCCGACACCGATGTTGACCAGCGTCACGCCATGACCGTCTTCGGCGATCAGGTGGTAGGCCGGCATCTGATAGCGGTGCCAGACCACGCTGGCGACGATGGCCTGGGCTTCGTCCTGGCCCATGCTCTTGTCGACTACCACGTTACCCGGCAGGACCATGCGCACGAAACGCGGGTCTTCGCGAAGCTTTTCCAGGCCGTGCAGAATGAACTGGTCGACATAGCGGTGATAGTTGGTCAGCAGAATCCACGGCTGTACGTGGCGCCAGTCGCTGCCGGTGTAATGCACCAGACGGCGCAGCGAGAAATCCACCCGCGCAGCGTCGAACAGCGCCAGTGGCAGCGGGTCGACGTTGGCCCAGTCATACAGGCCGTCGGCAATGCCATCGGTGGCGGCCGACAGGTCGGTGCTCGGGAACACCCGTGCCAGCGCCGCAGCGGTGACGCCCGTGCCGGCCAGCTCATCGCCCTGCTCGACCACGTAAGGATAAGGAATGCTCTGCTCGCTCATGCCGACTTCGACCGTCACGGTGAAATCGTTCATCAGCGGAACGAGCTGTTCGAGCAGGTACTTTTTGAAGGCTTTGGGCTGCGTGACGGTAACGCTGTAGGTGCCCGGCAGCTGCACCTTGGCGTAGGCACGGGTGGTCACCGGTACTTCGCCCTGGCATTTGTAGATCAGGCGCAGTTCCGGGTAGCTGAATTGCGCGCGCTCTTCGGCGGTGGGTTCGACGCGGTCTTTCAGGTAGCGCTTGAGCGCCTGACTCAACGCACTGGTAGCGCGTTCATGCAGCTCGGCGAGCCGTTCTACAGCCTGCTCGGCGGTGTCGACAACAACAAAGGCTTGGGTCACGATTCATGTCCTGTCTGATCTTGCAGACGTGCATCGTAACGGGTTCGCGTGCTCATGCCACCTGCGGCGAGGACCTTTGCAGCAATGTTTCTACGTCAACGCCCGTGGGCAATGCGCCATACACCCGCCCGCCGGACGCTATCCGACCGGCAATGAAGCCGTCACTGACCGCCGCGTTACCCGCTTCCAGCAGCAGCTTGCCCTGCAAGGCGATGGCGATGTCTTCGGTCAACTGGCGGGCGCGATACTGAATGTCGCCGGTGTCCTGAAACGCGGCCTTGAGCGTGCCGATGTGCGCCGCCAGATGCCGGTCGCCATGCCCGTCGCCCAGCTCGTCGAACAGCGCATCGAGTGCGCCGGGCTCCTTGGACAGGGTTCGCAGCACGTCCAGGCATTGCACGTTGCCGGAGCCTTCCCATGTCGAGTTGACCGGCGCTTCGCGGTACAAGCGGGGCAGAATGCTGTCCTCGACATAACCGGCGCCGCCCAGGCACTCGGCGGCTTCGTTGATCATGGCCGGGGCGCGCTTGCAGATCCAGTATTTGCCCACTGCGGTGACCAGGCGCACAAAACGCTTTTCGTGATCATCATCCAGGTGGTCAAGCGCGCGCCCCATCCGCAGGGTCAGGGCCAGCGCGGCCTCGCTTTCCAGTGCCAGGTCAGCCAGCACGTTCTGCATCAACGGCTGCTCGGCGAGCAACCGGCCACTGACCGCACGGTGCGCGCAATGATGAGTCGCCTGAGTCAGCGCCTGACGCATCAGGGCACTGGAGCCGATCATGCAGTCGAAACGGGTCATGGCGACCATTTCGATGATGGTCGGCACGCCGCGCCCTTCTTCGCCGATCATCCACGCCAGCGCGCCGCGAAACTCAACCTCGCTGGAGGCGTTGGACCAGTTGCCGAGCTTGTTTTTCAGGCGCTGAATGTAGAACTCGTTACGCGTGTCGTCCGGCCGGTGGCGTGGCAGCAGAAAACAGCTGAGACCCTTGTCGGTCTGCGCCAGGGTCAGGAAGGCATCGCACATGGGTGCCGAGCAAAACCATTTATGCCCGACCAGTTCGTAGGCCTGGCCGGGGCCGCCTGCCCCCACCGAAAACGCACGCGTGGTATTGGCACGCACGTCGGTGCCGCCCTGCTTCTCGGTCATGGCCATGCCGATGGTCGCGCCACTCTTGTGCGCAATGCCCACGTTGCGCGGATCGTACTCAGTCGACAGCACCTTGGGCAGCCAGATTTCAGCCAGATCCGGCTGCAGCCTGAGCGCAGGCACGCTGGCAAAGGTCATGGTCAGCGGGCAGCCGCTGCCGGGCTCAGCCTGGGTGTGCAGATAGCTCATGGCCGCACGCGCCACGTGAGCACCGGGCTGCGGCTCGGTCCACGGCAACGACGGGATGCCATGCGCGATGGCCGTGCTCATCAACTGGTGATACGCCGGGTGGAATTCGACCAGGTCGATGCGATGCCCGTAGCGGTCATGGCTGGCAAACTCGGGCCTGTGCTGGTTGGCTAGGAAGCCCGCCGCCATCAGCGGACCTCCTGCCAGCGCACCATAGGCGTCGATACGCGGCTGCGCCCAGCCTGCACCGAATCGGCTGCTCCACTCCTGAAGCGGCACGTCGATACGGTAAAGGTTTGCCCCGTCCAGCGGCGGCGGTTGATTGGTGACTTCGTGGGTTTCGGCGAATTGATTCAGGTTCATGAGTCATCTCCTGCCTGCATACACACGCAATATGCACACAGTGAATCACGCACCCGGCCCTCGCAAAAGTACCGCAGCCGCCTAACGGTCGGCGCTTTAAGCTGATGGCGCTATAAGGCCGCTTATATGCCCCATTGAGCCTTGAGTTCAGGCGCCCTGCGCACTGCGCCCGGTACGACCATCAGCATCGGGACACTCAGCGTAAAACAGCTGCCTTTGCCGGGTTCGGAACGATGACTCAGCTCGCCGCCCTGCAACTCGATCAGTTTCCGGCAGATCGCCAGACCGATGCCCAGCCCACCGTACTCACGGGTCATGGAGCCGTCGACCTGAAAGAAATGCTGATACAGCCCGGCTTCGTCAAGGCAGCTCAAACCGATACCGCTGTCCATCACTTCGACCCGCAGGTACAGGCGCTCCAGGTCTTGCGGATGACCACTGAAACGCACCTGCACTGCGCCTTTTCGGGTGAATTTGATCGCGTTGTCCACCAGGCACTCGATGCACTGGTAGAGCTTGCCCGCGTCGCCACGAAGGCTCGGCGGCAGTTTATCGTCCAGATCGAGCGTCAATATCAGGCCCTTGGACTGAGCCGCACCGCTGAAGCGTTCACGCAGCCTGTCGGCCAGATCCTTGGGCGAAAACGCCTCGCAGTCGGCATACAGCACCCCGGCCTGCAGCTCGGTGAGGGTCAGGATGCCGTTGATCATGCTCATCATGTCGCGTGCCGAACTGGCGGCGGTTTGCTGATACATCTCGACTTCGTCGTCCATGTCGAGCGTCTGCATGACTTCCAGCGACCCGATCACGCCGTTCATCGGCGTGCGCAGCTCATGGGTGAGCGTGGCCAGGAACTCATCCTTCAGCCGGTTGCTATTGGCCAGTTGCTGGTTGAGACGCTCCAGATCCTGACCGGCAGCCAGCAAGGTTTGCGCCTGCTGCCTGCGGGCGTGGTTGATACGGTCGGCCAACGCCATCGACAGGAACGCCATTTCCAGCACCGTGCCGATGTGCGAGGCGTACATGGTCAGGAAGGTATTAGGCAGATAGCCAAGCAGCATCAAGCCGAAGATCAGTCCGCTGACCATGAACACCGACCAGGCGAGCACAAAATAGCGCCCGACCCGCTCGCCTTTGATGACCGCAACGATACCCGCCAGGTAGATCGTCAGGGCGCCTGCCATGACCAGTTGAGCGGCGCCGCGCAAGGCTGGCCCGTAGCTGAGGAACAAGGCCATACCCATGACCAGAACGGCAGCGCCGATGACCGCCAGCAACAGCCGGTCCAGCCAGCGGCTCAGTTGTGCCGTGCCCAGGAAGCTGCGCGAAAACTGGCACGCAAATAACGTCGCCAGCGATATCAGGAAGGGGGTCGACGCATTCGCCCACCACGGGCTGTCAGGCCACAGGTATTCGATCGCAACGCCGTTGATCGACATCTGGTAAAGCCCGAACGAGGCGACGTACAGCAGGTAATACAGGTAATCCACCTCACGAACGCTGAGGTAGATGAACAGGTTGTAGACCAGCATGCCCAGCAGCACGCCGTAGATCAGACCGAAGACGTAAATCTTGGTGGGCTGCGCATCCATATAGGCATGGGTGGACCAGAGGTAGAGCGGTGCCTGAACAGCGCCTTCGCTGCGAATACGCATGTACAGGGTTCGCGTCTGGCCAGGCGGCAGGTCCAGCTGGAAGAGGTAGTTGTTCTGGGCGAACTGACGGCTGGAGAACGGCAGCATATCGCCGGTATGCCAGGCGCGAGTGGGCTGCCCGTCGGCATCCGGGCCGTAGAAGTCAATGTGGTCCATCGGCGGATAGGCCAGTTCCAGCAGCCAGTCGTTATGGATGCTGGCATCTGTGGGGCGATAGGTCAGCTCGACCTTCAGCCAGAAGGCAGAACGCGAATAGCCGGCGTTGAAGGTTCCGGCAGACACGGGCTTAAAGGCACTGGCATGAGCGGCAGCGCTGACGCTTTCGATGGTCGCCTCGCCGGTGGGGTCCTCGAATACCTGAATGGCACGGCCCAGCGGCAGAAAACGAGTGTTTTCATCAAACTCGACTGCATGACTCTGCAACGGCAGCCAAAGAGCCAGAATGATCAACAGATAGCGCATTGAAGCCCCAAGGTAGGTCGTCGCGTTCAATCCATCCATTGATTACGACGTCCCGCAAATTTCTATCCTTGAAACAGGCTAATGATTCAAACACACCATTGAACGTGCACATGTACCGGCAGACATCAGTAAAAGCCCGAACCGTCACTCGTCAGCCTTGCCACTCAAGCATAGCCGCTAATAGCTGAAAGACAGTATCGCGATCAAAATCAAGGCAATAGCTCTATATCGGTGACTGCAGAGCAAACATGAGTACTTTTTAAGGTTTTGTCGAGCCTGCCGTCGTCGCCGACTGACCTCGATCCGCAAGAAAAAACCGGCCCCCCCGAGCGGCCCGCGAAAGGTTTAGTGATAAGCTCGCGCACCATGAATATCTATAGCTCCCGCCCCGTAGTCCTTTGCCTGTCCGGCCACGACCCTAGTGGCGGTGCCGGTATGCAGGCCGATATAGAAGCCCTGCTCGCCCAAGGCTGCCATGCCGCTCCGGTCGTTACCGCGCTTACGGTGCAAGACACCGTCAATGTCAGTGATTTCCGCGTGCTGGATCGCGAATGGGTGATGGCGCAAGCCAATGCAGTCCTCAACGATTCGAGCGTAGCAGCTGTCAAGCTGGGCATGCTCGGCTCACTGGAAATGGTCGATACGGTCGTCGATCTGCTTCTGGCTCACCCGCACTTGCCCATGGTCTGTGATCCGGTGTTACGCGCTGGCGGCGGCGGCAGACTGGGCAAGGACGAGGTCGGCTACGCCATGCGCGAACGCCTGTTGCCACTGTCGACCATCGCCACGCCGAACCTTCCGGAAGCCCGCATTCTTGCCGAGCTGCCCGAAGGTACTGCGGATGAGTGCGCTGACAAACTACTGCCGTTTTGTGAATATCTGTTGATCACTGGCGGTCATGGTGATGAACAGCAAATCCATAACCGCCTGTACCTGCGCGGCGGCCAGACCCACACCTTCGTCTGCGAGCGTCTGCCCGGTAGCTATCACGGTTCCGGCTGCACCCTGGCCAGCGCACTGGCCGGGCGGATCGCCCAGGGGCAGGAGCTGGTCAGCGCGGTGAAGTCGGCACTCGACTACACCTGGCGAACGCTGAGGGATGCCGAACAGTTGGGCCGGGGGCAATTCGTGCCACGTCGGCTGCCGCTGGATTTTTGCTCGTAACACATCGCCATGAGGGTCGATTCATGAAACTGCGTGGCCTGTATGCCATCACCGACAGCCAGTTGCTGTCCGGAAAATTTCTGTCGTACGTCGAAGCGGCACTGGACGGCGGCGTGACGCTGCTGCAATACCGCGACAAGAACAGTGACGAGTCCCGCCGTCTGCGCGAAGCGACCGAACTGCTCAAGCTCTGCGAACGCTACAAGACCCGGCTGATCATCAACGATGACGCTGAACTGGCTGCGCGGCTGGGGGTGGGCGTGCACCTGGGGCAGTCCGACGGCTCGCTGCCCGATGCCCGCGCCCTGCTCGGGCACAAGGCGATTGTCGGGGCTACTTGTCATGGCCGCGTGGAACTGGCCGAGCAAGCCAAGGCTGACGGCGCGACGTACGTGGCATTTGGCAGGTTCTTCAACTCCCTGACCAAACCCGGCGCCCCGGCCGTGCCGCTGGACCTGATCGCTCAGGTGCGTGCCCGGGTCCACCTGCCGATTGCGGTGATTGGCGGCATTACCCTGGAGAACGCACCGCAACTGGTCGAACACGGGGCCGACCTGCTCGCCGTGGTGCACGGCCTGTTCGGCGCTGAAAATACTCAGGAAGTGACGCGCCGGGCGAAAGCTTTCACGGCGCTGCTGTAGAGCCCAATCACTGTGGGCGCGAGCCGGGCGACGCTTCGCTTGCTCGCGAAGGCGATGGTTTAGACCCGCTATTTTCGGGGCCTGCATTGCCCCCTTCGCGAGCAAGCTCGCTCCCACAAGTACGTGGATCCTCATTCGCAGCCGCGCTTCATTTGATATAGTGCGCGTTCCTGCGCCTTCTCTGGCTCATGCCACCCAATAAAGCAGCCCACCCTGAAGCTGCCCGCCTCGGCTGACCCCAGCGTAGACACGAATTCCCCGCTTCAAAGCAGAGACCCGATCATGTCCCGTTCCGAAACACTGTTCGCCAACGCCCAAAAACACATCCCCGGTGGCGTCAATTCGCCGGTTCGCGCCTTCAAGAGCGTGGGTGGCACGCCGCTGTTCTTCAAGCACGCTGCGGGCGCCTACGTGACTGACGAAGACGACAAGCGTTATGTGGATTACGTCGGCTCCTGGGGCCCTATGATTCTTGGCCATAGCCATCCCGACGTGCTCGACGCCGTGCGCAGCCAGCTGGAACACGGCCTGTCCTACGGTGCACCGACAGCCATGGAAACCGAAATGGCCGACCTGGTCTGCGAACTGGTGCCGTCCATGGAAATGGTGCGCATGGTCAGCTCGGGCACTGAAGCGACCATGAGCGCGATCCGTCTGGCCCGTGGTTTCACCGGCCGCGACAGCATCCTCAAGTTCGAAGGCTGCTACCACGGTCACTCCGACAGCCTGCTGGTCAAGGCCGGCTCCGGCGCACTGACCCTGGGCGTTCCCAGCTCGCCTGGCGTACCTGCAGCATTCGCGAAACACACCCTGACCGTGCCCTTCAACAACCTTGACGCCGTGCGTGACCTGCTGGCCGAAGTGGGTCAGGAAGTGGCGTGCATCATCGTCGAACCCGTGGCCGGCAACATGAACTGTGTGCCGCCCGCGCCTGGCTACCTGCAAGGGCTGCGCGAGCTGTGCGACGAGCACGGCGTGGTGCTGATTTTCGATGAAGTGATGACCGGTTTTCGCGTAGCCCTCGGCGGCGCACAGGCTTATTACGGCGTGACGCCCGACCTGAGCACCTTCGGCAAGATCATCGGTGGCGGCATGCCGGTCGGCTGCTTTGGCGGCAAACGCGAAATCATGTCGCACATCGCACCGCTCGGCCCGGTCTATCAGGCCGGCACCCTGTCGGGCAACCCGCTGGCGATGGCAGCCGGCCTCACCACGCTGCGCCTGATCAGCCGTCCAGGCTTTCACGATGAACTGAGCGACTACACCCGCCGCCTGCTCGAAGGTCTGCAACAGCGCGCCGATGCAGCCGGTATTCCGTTCGTGACGACCCAGGCCGGCGGCATGTTCGGCCTGTATTTCAGCGAAGCCGACGAAATCGTCACGTTTGAAGACGTGATGACCAGTGACTCCGAGCGCTTCAAGCGTTTCTTCCACCTGATGCTGGACGGCGGCGTGTACCTCGCGCCAAGCGCCTTCGAAGCGGGTTTCACCTCAATCGCCCATGGTGATGCCGAGTTGAAACTGACCCTGGATGCCGCAGAAAAGGCATTCGCTGCGCTGAAATAAGCTCCTCAGGCATCACTCGCGCAGGGTGTCAGTGAACCGGCGCGAGTGATGACTGCAAATGAAACTGAACGTTAAGTATGCATTTTGCTTCTACAATGCACTGCGAACGCTGCATATACACGCCGACAACAACCCTGTTTCAGGTAATCCGCCCGTAAAGAAGGGTGTTTTCAGGCCGTGCAGCAGAAAATCCGTAAAGACTTTGTAAGGTTGGCTCTGCTTATTTCATAATGCGCAGCCAGCACGTTTAGCTGGTCGGGCATGCCCGCACCTTTTTCAGAGGTAAGTCGACTCCCATGAACCGCACCGGCCGCACCCTTGTATTGGGCTGCCTGTTGCTTGTCTATCCCCTGCTGGCAACTGCCGGCGGCAACTCGTTGTTAGTACCGGCGATGGGTCGTTGCACCCTCAATACCCAGCCAGAGAACCTGCCTGCAGCGCTCGAAGCCTGCCAGCAGGCCGCCAAGGGTGGGGACGCGCAGGCACAGTACGAGTTGGGTGAGTTCTATTACGAGGGCAAAAATGCACCTCGCGATTTGCCGCAGGCGCTGAATTATTTCGAGCAGGCTTCACTGCAGGGCCATGCCCAGGCGCAGTACCAGCTGGGCTTGATGTTCAGCCGTGGCGAAGGTGTGCAGGCCAACAACATTCAGGCGTACATCGTGCTGAAGATGGCCGCGGTCAACGGTTCGGAAGAGGCGCTGGACGCTGCCGACGAAGTGTCGGCGAAGATGCCGCGTGACGAGCTCGAAGTGGCCACTCAGGTACTGGGGCAGATTTTCCGCAAATACCTGCTTGAACTGCAGACCGCCGAAGGGCGCAGTCCTTTCTCTCCGTTGCCCTGATCAGGAATCTTTCAGGGCAGTCGCGATGCAAACCTGCAACGCTTACTTTTCCGGCATCGGCATGGGGAACGGCATTACATTGCTGGTACCGCGCGCCTCGCTGATCTTCGGCGTGCCCATGCGTTCGACTTCATCGATGCGCACAATCGAGTGCATCGGCACAAAACTGCGCACCACGCCTTCGAACTGGGCCTTGAGCTTCTCTTCGCTGGGGTCCACCACAACGGTCGTGCGCTCGCCGAAGACGAATTCTTCAACTTCCAGAAAGCCCCACAGATCACTTTGGTAGATCTGCTTGGCGTACATCTCGAACACCTGTCCCTGGTTGAGGAAAATCACCTTGTAGATTGGAGCTTCGCGTTTGGTCATAACGGGCGGGTAACGATCAGAGATGAAAAAGGGGCGCGGACTATAGCATGTCCGCCCGCCTCGTCGGACAGCCAACGCTAGGAACCCGAGCCCTTCATCCTTATAATGCGCGGTTCACTGACACGGTTGATCATCACGCATGGCCAAAAAGCTTTATATCGAAACCCACGGTTGCCAGATGAACGAGTACGACAGCTCGCGCATGGTCGACCTGCTGGGCGAACATCAGGCCCTGGAAGTCACCGCTCGCGCGGAAGACGCCGACGTGATCCTGCTCAATACCTGCTCGATTCGTGAGCGCGCCCAGGACCGGGTGTATTCCCAGCTCGGCCGCTGGCGTGAGCTGAAGCTGGCCAATCCGGAAATGGTCATCGCCGTCGGTGGCTGCGTGGCCAGCCAGGAAGGCGCAGCCATTCGCGATCGCGCACCCTATGTGGACGTGGTGTTCGGCCCGCAGACCCTGCACCGCCTGCCGGAAATGATCGACGCCGCACGCGTGACCCGCTTGCCGCAGATCGACGTCTCGTTCCCGGAAATCGAAAAGTTCGACCATTTGCCCGAGCCACGCGTCGATGGCCCGAGTGCTTATGTGTCGGTGATGGAAGGCTGCAGCAAATACTGCACGTTCTGCGTGGTGCCCTACACCCGTGGCGAGGAAGTCAGTCGTCCGTTTGACGACGTGCTGAGCGAAGTAATCCACCTGGCCGAAAACGGCGTGCGTGAAGTCACCCTGCTGGGGCAGAACGTCAACGGTTATCGCGGCACCACCCAAGACGGCCGCGTTGCAGACCTGGCGGACCTGATCCGTGTGGTCGCCGCCGTCGATGGCATCGACCGCATTCGCTACACCACCTCGCACCCGCTGGAGTTTTCCGACAGCCTGATCCAGGCCCACGCGGAAGTGCCGGAGCTGGTCAAACACCTGCATTTGCCTGTGCAATCGGGTTCCGACCGCATCCTGGCGGCGATGAAGCGCAACCACACCACGCTGGAATACAAGTCCCGCTTGCGCAAGCTCAGGGCCGCAGTGCCGGACATCAGTATCAGTTCCGACTTCATCGTCGGCTTCCCCGGCGAGACCGAAAAGGATTTCGACAACACCATGAAGTTGATCGAGGACGTGGGTTTCGACTTCTCGTTCTCGTTCGTCTACAGCCCGCGTCCGGGCACGCCCGCCGCGGACCTCAAGGACGACACGCCGGAAGCCCTGAAAAAAGAGCGACTGGCGGCGCTGCAACATCGTCTGAACCAGCAGGGTTTCGAGATCAGCCGACAGATGGTCGGCAGCATCCAGCGCATTCTGGTAACCGACTACTCGAAGAAAGACCCGGGAGAACTGCAGGGGCGCACCGAGAACAACCGGATTGTCAATTTTCGCTGCGACAACCCCAAATTGATCGGGCAGTTTGCCGATGTACACATCGATGATGCACAGCCTCACTCATTGCGCGGCTCGCTGCTACAGTAAAACCTGAGTGTCGGCGCAGAAACGAATCGCCGAATGAATTCGTTTCTGCGCGGTCCCTACCATTGAGCACGGTGAATCCCTGGCGCGGCCTTTAACAAGGCAAAGCTTTCGCACAACCAGCGCTAGGGTTATTCTTCAATACATCTCAATTGCCGCCGGACGGCCATTAAACGACCTTGAACGCACCCATAGAACCTCATCGCTTCACCCTCGAGCCTTTCGAGGCCCATCGTTTCGCCAACCTGTGCGGGCAACTCGACGAGCACTTGCGCCTGATCGAGCAACGCCTGGACATCGAGATCCGCAATCGCGGCAATCAATTCGAACTCATTGGCGACCCCAAACAAAGTCATTCCGCCGAGAACCTTCTGCGCCGTCTGTACCGGGAAACCAAAGGTACCGAACTGACGCCGGACATGGTCCACCTGTTTCTCCAGGAATCGGGTGTGGACGGCCTCGACAACCACCCTGCCGCCGAAGTCGGCGTCTCGCTGCGCACCAAAAAGGGCATGATTCGCCCGCGTGGCCTGAACCAGCAGCGTTACGTCAAGGAAGTCCTCAGCAACGACATCAACTTCGGCATCGGCCCTGCGGGTACCGGCAAGACCTACCTGGCGGTGGCCTGTGCGGTGGATGCACTGGAGCGCGAGCAGATTCGACGCATCCTGCTGGTGCGCCCGGCGGTCGAGGCTGGCGAGAAGCTGGGCTTCCTGCCCGGCGATCTGGCGCAGAAGATCGACCCGTACCTGCGCCCGCTGTATGACGCGCTGTACGAGATGCTCGGTTTCGAATACGTCGCCAAGCTGATCGAGAAGCAGGTCATTGAAGTGGCACCGCTGGCTTACATGCGCGGACGCACCCTTAATAACAGCTTCATCATTCTCGACGAAAGTCAGAACACCACCGTCGAGCAGATGAAGATGTTCCTGACCCGTATCGGCTTCGGCTCCACGGCCGTGATCACCGGCGACATCACCCAGGTCGACCTGCCCAAAGGCACTCGCTCCGGGCTGACGCATGTCATCGATGTGCTCAAGGACGTGCCGGGCATCAGCTTCACGCACTTCAAACCCAAGGATGTGGTTCGCCACCCGCTGGTACAGCGCATCGTCGAAGCCTACGAGCGTTTCGACGACCGCCTCAGCGATGGTCCGTCGGGCAACAACAGTTACCCACGGGACAAACACCGCGATGCTTGAGCTGGACCTGCAGGTTGCAAGCGAGACCAGCGCCCCTGACGAAGCCCGATTGCGCCTCTGGTGTGAAATGGGCTTGCGTCAGCGCAGTGCCGACTCCGAGCTGACCATCCGCCTGGTTGACGAAACCGAAGGCCGTGAGCTCAATAACACCTGGCGACACAAAAATTACGCAACAAACGTGCTTTCATTCCCGGCGGACGTTCCGGACGACATGCTGGACATCCCGTTGCTGGGCGATCTGGTCATCTGCGTTCCGGTCGTCAACCGTGAAGCCGTTGAACAGGGCAAGTCCGTCGACGCGCACTGGGCGCACATGGTCATTCATGGCTGCCTGCATCTGTTGGGTTACGACCACATCGATGATGAAGAAGCCGAAGAAATGGAAGCACTGGAACGAACGTTGCTTGAGGAGCTGGGCTATCCCGATCCTTACGCCGACGACGAAAGTGCCGACCCTCCCCATTCAGACACACCAAGCAAGGACCACGAGTAAGGGCTATGAGCGAAGACCGATCGAGCAACGGGCAAAAGTCATGGTTGGGTAAACTGACCCAGGCCTTTGTCCATGAGCCGAAAAACCGCCAGGAGCTGCTTGAGCTGCTGCGCGAAGCCCACCAGAACAAACTGCTGGACAGCGAAGCGCTGGCCATCGTCGAGGGCGCCATTCAAGTGGCTGACCTGCAAGTGCGCGACATCATGGTGCCGCGCTCGCAGATGATCAGCATCAAGGCGACCCAGACACCCCGTGAATTTCTGCCGGCGGTCATCGATGCTGCGCACTCGCGCTATCCGGTGATCGGCGAGAGCCACGATGACGTGCTCGGTGTGCTGCTGGCCAAGGATCTGCTGCCGCTGATCCTCAAGGCCGACGGCGACAGTGATGACGTCAAGAAGCTGCTGCGTCCGGCCACCTTCGTGCCCGAATCCAAGCGTCTCAACGTGCTGCTGCGCGAATTTCGCGCCAATCACAACCACATGGCCATCGTCATTGACGAATACGGCGGCGTGGCAGGTCTGGTGACCATCGAAGACGTGCTGGAACAGATCGTCGGCGACATCGAAGACGAGCATGACGTCGAGGAAGACAGCTACATCAAACCGCTTCCCAGCGGCGACTTCCTGGTCAAGGCCCTTACCCCGGTCGAGAATTTCAACGAATTCTTCGACAGCACGTTCTCGGACGACGAGTTCGACACCGTGGGCGGTCTGGTGATGAATGCCTTCGGCCACCTGCCCAAGCGCAACGAAATCACTGAAATCGGTGCCTATCGTTTCCGCATCCTGAGCGCTGACAGCCGTCGCATTCATTTGCTGCGCGTGACGCCCATTTCACGTCCGTAAACACTTGATGCTGCTTTAAGGAATCTACATGCGCTGGATAACCCGCCCCGGCTGGCCCGGTAACCTGCTGGCCCTGGCGGCTGGCGGGCTCACGACCTTCGCCCTGGCGCCTTTCGACCTCTGGCCTCTGGTGCTGGTGGCAGTGGCGATGTTCTATCTGGGCCTGCGCGACCTGAACCCGCGCCAGGCACTGGCCCGCGGCTGGTGCTACGGCTTCGGTCTGTACGGCGCCGGCACCAGCTGGATCTACGTCAGCATTCACACCTACGGCGGCGCGTCTGTACTGCTGGCCGGGCTGCTGATGCTGCTGTTCATCGCCGCCATTGCCCTGTTCTTTGCCCTGCCCGCCTGGGTCTGGGCGCGCTGGCTGCGTCGCAATGAGGCACCGCTGGCTGATGCGCTGGCCTTCGCAGCCCTGTGGCTGTGGCAGGAAGCGTTTCGCGGCTGGTTTCTCACCGGTTTCCCGTGGCTCTATTCCGGCTACAGTCAGCTCGACGGTCCACTGGCCGGGCTCGCCCCCGTCGGCGGCGTATGGCTGATTTCGTTCTCGCTGGCGATGACTGCTGCACTGTTGTGCAACCTGCACCGCCTGCGTGCACGCAAATCGTTTCTGGCCATGGGCGTGGTGCTGTTGCTGGCCCCGTGGGTGACAGGCCTGGCCCTCAAGGGGCACGCCTGGACATCGCCGTCCGGCGCGCCACTGAAAGTCGCGGCGATGCAGGGCAACGTCGAACAAAGCATGAAGTGGGACCCGCAAAAGCTCAACGATCAGCTGGCCCTGTACCGCGACATGACTTTCCGTTCGCAGCAGGCAGACCTGATCGTCTGGCCGGAAACCGCCGTGCCGGTGCTCAAGGAAAGCGCAGAAGGCTATCTGTCGATGATGGGCAAGTTCGCTTCGGACCGCGGCGCGGCACTGATCACCGGCGTACCGGTGCGCGAACCGACCGGGCGCGGTGAGTACCGCTATTACAACGGCATCACGGTCACAGGTCAGGGTGACGGCACCTACTACAAGCAGAAACTTGTGCCGTTCGGTGAATACGTGCCGCTGCAGGACCTGCTGCGCGGGCTGATTTCCTTCTTCGATCTGCCAATGTCGGACTTCGCGCGCGGCCCGAACGATCAGGCGTTATTGCAGGCCAAGGGTTATCACATCGCGCCGTTCATCTGCTACGAAGTGGTCTATCCCGAGTTTGCCGCTGGCCTGTCGGCGCAAAGCGACCTGCTGCTGACGGTCAGCAACGACACCTGGTTCGGCACCTCGATAGGCCCTCTGCAACACTTGCAAATGGCCCAGATGCGCGCCCTTGAAGCGGGTCGCTGGATGATCCGCGCCACCAACAACGGCGTGACCGCGCTGATCGACCCGTTCGGCAAAATCACCGAGCAGATTCCGCAGTTCGAACGCGGCGTGCTGTACGGCGAAGTAGTGCCGATGCATGAACTCACGCCGTATCTGCACTGGCGCTCGTGGCCGCTGGCAATTGTCTGCCTGCTGCTGTTTGGCTGGGCATTGATGGCGGCACGGATTTCCAAGACCGTCTGACTGTACGAAGCCGGTTTCATCTGCCTGCAGGCGGAATCGGCTTCAAATGATCACTGCTCCAGATGATCATTGCCCCTTCCGATAGACCCACGGATACACCAGCAAGCCTGCGGCTTCATTGAGCAGCATCCCGCTCTGCGTGAACACGCGACTTTCAGGCAGCCAGCCACCAAAAGGCCGAGCGTTGTCGACCCCCAGAAAGCCGACCGGCGCACCCACCACCGTGAAACCCGCCTGCTCGAAGCTCCAGCGTGCCCGCGGCATGTGCCAGGCCTGAGTCACCAGCACCACGCGCTTGATACCTTGCGGCTGCAGAATCGCGGCGCTCATGGTTGCGTTTTCCCATGTGGTGCGGCTCAGCCCCTCCTGCCAGCGCACCGTCACGGCAAAATCGTCCTGCAGCGACTGCGCCATGATCGCCGCCTCGCTGGGCGGCTGGTCAAAATGCAGGCCGCCAGAGGTCAGTATTGGCAGTCCGGATTCTTTCGCCAATCGCGCCGCCAGACGCAGGCGCTCCAGCCCAAGACCGGTGGGCGTGTCTGTGCCCCAGGTCGGCGAGTTGCGCTCGCGCCCGTTGCCCAGCACCACAATGGCATCCGCCTGCTGCGCCAGCATCGCCCACCGCTGTTGCGGCAAGGGCGGGATCTGCTCCAGTCTACGAGCGGCGAACTCTACGGCGACCGGCAGACTCATCAGCCACAATCCGCCGAGGCCGACCGCGAAAAACGCCGTCGCCAGACGTGGCCGGGAGCGACGCAACCACCAGCCGAGGATCAGCAGGACAAACAGAATGCCGGGCGGCAAAAGGAGGGTTTTGAGCAGGTAACGCAAGGGCATCGGGACATCTCCATGAGTGCCCGCAGCCTAGAATGTTTGCAGGCACGCGACAATGCCTGGAGCAGGAAGCCGATGATAGCCAGGCCCTTGGCCTGCGCGCGCAGGCAGGCGTGCAATTGCCTAAGTGTTACGGCCCAGCCGTACTGACGCCTTGGCTCGTCGCCGATCCTTCAGCCACACGATCGTGGCTGACGCTCGGGGCGACCGGCCATGCTCCGCAGCAACCACACCGTTGCCCGTAGACGTGTCCACGACAGCTGCGCCTGCGTCCCCGCTACCTTTTTCGAGATAGGCCTCGATCAACTGGAACTCGGCGCGGCTCAACCCCTTGAGCTCAAGCTCGGCAGGCGACTCGTTTCGGAGCCGGACCGAGGTACTCGCCGTCTCGAGTGCAAGTCCGAGACGGTCGATCAGACGCCCATACAGCCTGGATAGACTTACAACATGCTGCAACTCTGTCATCCGCTCACCTCATCGAAGATAAATCATCACCCTCGCGTTTGAGCTTAGCGCTGCTGCAAGAACCGGCATGGAACTACGACCAACGGCCAGATAAGGTTGTCGGCCGGGCGTTGAGCCCACACGGGGACGCAATCAGGGTTTCCCTCGATAGACGGCCCTCATGTATGCTACTGCGCTTCCTGTAATTCCACTTCCGCGCTCTTGAGCCCGAACGCACCGCACAGACAGTTGCAATTGTCCGCCACGCGGTGCCGACCTGACTCGGCGAAGCAATGAAGAGGTCAAGGGTCACTAATCCTTAGTAAAAAGTAGCCATGCACGAACTCTATCAGCCCCGTGAAATCGAAGCCGCCGCCCAAACGTTCTGGGATGAGCAAAAGTCTTTTGAAGTCAGTGAACAGCCAGGCAAGGACACCTTCTATTGCCTGTCGATGTTTCCTTACCCGAGCGGCAAGCTGCACATGGGTCATGTGCGCAACTACACCATTGGTGACGTGATCTCCCGCTACCAGCGCATGCTCGGCAAGAATGTTCTGCAGCCACTGGGCTGGGACGCTTTCGGCATGCCGGCTGAAAACGCCGCCATCGACAACAACGTCGCGCCGGCCAAGTGGACCTACGAAAACATCGACTACATGAAGACCCAGCTCAAGAGCCTGGGTCTGGCGGTTGACTGGTCGCGCGAAGTCACCACCTGCAAGCCTGATTACTACCGCTGGGAACAATGGCTGTTCACTCGCCTGTTCGAAAAAGGCGTGATCTACCGCAAGAACGGCACCGTGAACTGGGACCCGATCGACCAGACCGTACTGGCCAACGAGCAGGTCATCGACGGCCGCGGCTGGCGTTCCGGCGCGCTGATCGAAAAGCGCGAAATCCCGATGTACTACTTCAAGATCACCGCGTACGCCGATGAGCTGCTGGAAAGCCTCGACGAACTGCCGGGCTGGCCTGAACAGGTCAAGACCATGCAGCGCAACTGGATCGGCCGTTCGCGCGGCATGGAAGTGCAGTTTCCGTACGACCAGGCGTCGATCGGCGAAGCCGGTGCCCTGAAAGTCTTCACCACCCGCCCTGACACCCTGATGGGGGCGACCTACGTCGCCGTGGCGGCTGAACACCCGCTGGCAACCCTGGCCGCGCAAGGCAACCCCGCCCTGCAGGCGTTCATCGATGAATGCAAGGGCGGCAGCGTTGCCGAAGCCGACGTTGCCACACAGGAAAAGAAAGGCCAAGCGACCTCGTTGTTCGTCGAGCATCCACTGACTGGCGAGAAACTGCCGGTGTGGGTCGCCAACTACGTGCTGATGCACTACGGCGATGGCGCGGTCATGGCCGTACCGGCACACGACGAGCGTGATTTCGAGTTCGCCACCCAGTACGGTCTGCCGATCAAGCCCGTGGTCCGCACCAGCGCCGGCGACCAAACGCCGGCCCCATGGCAACCGGCCTACGGTGAGCATGGCGAGCTGATCAACTCCGGCGAGTTCACCGGCCTGACCTTCCAGGACGCGTTTGACGCCATTGAAGCCGCGCTGGTCAAGAAATCCCTGGGCCAGTCCCGTACCCAGTTCCGCCTGCGCGACTGGGGCATCAGCCGCCAGCGCTACTGGGGCTGCCCGATCCCTATCGTGCATTGCGACACCTGCGGCGACGTGCCGGTCCCGGAAGACCAGTTGCCGGTTGTCCTGCCGGAAGATGTCGTGCCCGACGGCGCTGGCTCGCCACTGGCGCGCATGCCCGGGTTCTACGAATGCAGCTGCCCGAAATGCGGCGCACCGGCCAAGCGTGAAACCGACACCATGGACACCTTCGTCGAGTCCTCGTGGTACTACGCGCGCTACGCGTCGCCTCATTACGAGGGTGGTCTGGTCGAGCCGAACGCTGCCAACCACTGGCTGCCGGTGGATCAGTACATCGGCGGTATCGAACACGCGATTCTGCACCTGCTCTACGCCCGCTTCTTCCACAAGCTGATGCGCGACGAAGGCCTGGTAACCTCGAACGAACCGTTCAAGAACCTGCTCACCCAGGGTATGGTCAACGCCGAAACCTACTTCCGCATGGAAACCAGCGGCAAGAAAACCTGGATCAACCCGGCCGACGTGACCCTCGAAAGAGACGCCAAGGCCAAGGTGATCAGCGCCAGACTGACCAGCGACGGCTTGCCGGTGGAAATCGGCGGCACTGAAAAGATGTCGAAGTCGAAGAAAAACGGCATCGACCCACAGACCATGATCGACCAGTACGGTGCCGACACCTGCCGTCTGTTCATGATGTTCGCCTCCCCGCCCGACATGAGCCTGGAATGGTCCGACTCGGGCGTCGAAGGTTCGCATCGTTTCCTGCGCCGCGTATGGCGTCTGGCTCAGGCGCATGTAGCTCAAGGGCCATCGACCGGCCTGGACGTTGCGGCGTTGACCGATGAGCAGAAAGCCATCCGCCGCGCGATTCATCAGGCGATCAGACAGGCGAGCCAGGATATTGGCCAGAACCAGAAATTCAACACCGCTGTCGCGCAAGTGATGACGCTGATGAACGTGCTGGAAAAGGCCCCGCAGGACACACCGCAGGATCGCGCCCTGATGCAGGAAGGCGTGGAAACCGTCGCCCTGCTGCTGGCTCCGATCACACCGCACATCAGCCACGAACTGTGGAAGCAACTGGGCCACAATGAGCCGGTGATCGACGCGGGCTGGCCTGCATTCGATGCAAGCGCGCTGGTACAGGACAGTCTGCAACTGGTGATTCAGGTCAACGGCAAGCTGCGTGGTCACATCGAGATGCCCGCCAGCGCCAGCCGCGAAGAGGTCGAAGCGGCCGCACGCGTCAACGAGAACGTATTGCGCTTCACTGATGGCCTGACCATTCGCAAGGTGATCGTCGTGCCTGGCAAGCTGGTCAACATCGTCGCAAGCTGATTGGATCGGGCGCCCGGCAAATGCAGGGCGCCGAACATATTTCCAGGGCACGCACTGGCGGCCCAAACGGATTCAAGGGGAGCATCAAGATGATCAAACGCAATTTGCTGGTGATGGGCCTGGCTGTTCTGTTGAGTGCCTGTGGCTTCCAGCTGCGTGGCACCGGTACCACCGAGCTGGCGATCAAGGAGCTGGATGTCAGCGCCCGCAACGCCTATGGCGAAACCGTGACGCAACTCACTCGCCTGCTGACCAGCTCCGGCGTCAAGGTCTATACCGGCGCGCCTTACAAGCTGATGCTGACCAACGAGGCCGAGACTCAGCGCACCATCAGCTACTCGGGCTCGGGTCGCTCGGCTGAATACCAGCTGACCACCACCCTGACCTATGAAGTGCATGGCGACAGGGATCGCATGCTGCTTGGCGATAAAGTCACCGCAGACCGTTCCTACGTGCACGACGGCAACAATCTGACCGGTTCCGACCAGGAAGCCGCCCAGGTTCGTCAGGAAATGCGCAACGACCTGATCCAGAAAATGATGGCTCGCTTGCAGCAACTGACCCCTTCGCGTCTGGACGAGCTGCAGGCCAAGGCCGATGCGGTTGCCAAGGCCGAAGCCGACGCACTGGAGGCTGCCCAGCGAATCCGCGACGAGACGCCTCAGCAGTCGCCTGTCGAAGTTCCAGCCAGATAAGTGTTCGGGGCCGTTCTCCGGCCCCGATATGCTCTGACTCATGAAACTCGCCCCCGCCCAACTCGGCAAGCACTTGCAAGGCACACTTGCGCCCGTCTATGTGATCAGCGGTGACGATCCGCTGCTCTGCCAGGAAGCAGCTGACGCCATTCGCGCAGCCGCACGCCAGCAAGGCTTCGATGAGCGGCAGGTATTCAGCGCCGACGCCAGCTTCGACTGGGGCACATTGCTCCAGGCGGGTGCCAGCATGTCGCTGTTTGCCGAACGCCGCCTCCTGGAGCTGCGTCTGCCCTCCGGCAAGCCCGGCGACAAGGGTGCTGCGGCACTTATGGAATACTGCGCCAGACCTGCCGAAGACACCCTGCTGCTGATCAGCCTGCCCAAGCTCGATGGCAGTGCGCAGAAAACCAAATGGGGCAAGGCCCTGGTCGAAGGCGCGCAAACCCAGTTCGTGCAAATCTGGCCGGTGGACATCGGCCAGCTGCCGCAATGGATCCGCCAGCGCCTGTCGCAGGCAGGTCTGGCAGCGACTCAGGACGCTGTCGAACTGATCGCGGCCCGAGTCGAAGGCAACCTGTTGGCCGCCGCGCAGGAAATCGAAAAGCTCAAATTGATGGCCGAAGAAGGCCAGATCACTGTCGAGACCGTGCAGGCGGCCGTAGCCGACAGTGCGCGCTTCGACGTATTTGGCCTGACCGATGCAGTGCTCAATGGCGAAGCTGCCCACGCGTTGCGCATGCTCGAAGGACTGCGTGGCGAAGGGGTCGAAACGCCAGTGATTCTCTGGGCATTGACCCGCGAACTGCGCGCCCTGGCCAACATGTCGCAACAGTTCAGCCAGGGCGTACCGCTGGACAAGGTGTTCAGCTCGGCACGCCCGCCGATCTGGGACAAGCGCAAGCCACTGATGAGCAAAGCCCTGCAACGCCACTCGGCAAAACGCTGGAGCCAGCTGCTCATGGATGCGCAACGCATCGATGCGCAGATCAAAGGCCAGGCAGCAGGCTCGCCCTGGAGCAGCCTGAGCCGACTGGCGTTGCTGATGGCAGGGCAACGATTGGCATTGCCTGCGGAGTAGGCAGGTGTTGTCGACTCTCGTTCCCACGCTCTGCGTGGTAATGCCCTTCAGGACGCTCTGCGTCCTCCTGTGACGCGGAGCGGCACGATAATCAAAGCGAGGCAAGCTCGCTTGTGTCTTTGATCAAGGTAAAGTCTGGGGTGAGAGGGGTGGATG
>NZ_JARVSW010000022.1:0-92912 GCF_030208985.1 Pseudomonas sp. MEJ108 | reverse complement strand
CCGTTTTTGATTCTGCCCAACGGGCGTAGGAGCGGACTTGTCCGCGAAGGGGCCGTCAAGCTTTCCGAAAATGCATCGCCTGATGCGACCGTCTTCGCGAACAAGTTCGCTACGGGCTCCGACCAGAATCAAAAGCGGGCTTGTGTATGACGATGGTCGCGGAGCGTGGGCACGATAGTTATAGGATTATTCCGCACGCTCCTGCGTGGGAATTATCCATCCGGCTAATCTGATCAAGTCAGCGACGTATAAAGCGCCGGGCGGCGATCCACGAAGTAGTCGTTCGCGGTTCTGGCCTGGGCCAGCAGTGTCTTGTCCAGCGTACCGACCAGCAGTGCCTCGTCCTGACCTGCCAGCAATGGGCGGCTGCCGTCCGGTGCGCAGATGCTGCTGAGCCCGCAGTAACGAATCGCGCCCTCGCTGCCGCAGTAGTTGGCGTACACCACGTAGCAGTGATTCTCGAAAGCCCGCGCCCGAACCGTCACGTCGCAGACGAAATCGTAAGGCAGCATGTTCGCGGTGGGGACCAGAATCAATTCGGCCCCGGCCAGGGCCAGCCGACGGGTATTTTCGGGGAATTCCACGTCGTAGCAAATCAGCAGGCCCAGGCGCCAGCCATTCAATTCGACCACCGGGTAATGATCGTCGCCTGCGACGAACATCGACTTGTCCAGCTCGCTGAACAGGTGCGTTTTGCGGTAGTTGCACAGGCGCGTGCCCTGGCTGTCGATCAACTGCACGGCGTTGTAGATCTGCCCATCGCCCGCGCGCTCCGGATAGCCGTAGAGGATCGCAATGCCGCTGGCCTGTGCGATGGCGGCAATGCGCGTCGCTGCCGGACCGTCCTGCGCCTGCGCCAGCTCACCGACAGCCTGAGCGCCGATGTTGTAGCCGCTGAGGAACATTTCCGGACAGATCAGCACCTGTGCCCCTTGCTCGGCGGCGGCCTGAGCCTGCTGTTCCAGGCGAGTCAGATTGCCGCTGACATCCAGCGGCAATGGCGGGCATTGATACAGCGCGACGCGCATGGGGTTTTCCTTCTGTCAGTCGCCCAGTGCTATCGGGCCGATTTCGTGGAACACATCACCGGGACCGGGGTTCTCGGCGTGAGTCTTGCCGCCGAAGTGGTTCATGATCCCCCACACGGCGTTCAGCGAAGTCTGCACAGCGCCTTCGACCCACGCCGGTGTCCAGGACACATCGTCGCCGGCGATGAACATGCCGCGCTGTTCGCTGGGCATATCCTGCTGCATGAAGTGCGCATACATGCGCTGGTTATAGCGGTAATGGCCCGGCAGCGCACCCTTGAACGCGCCCAGGAAGTGCGGATCGGCTTCCCATGACACGGTAATCGGATCACCGATGATCCGCGCTGCGATGTCCACTTTCGGGTAGATCTTCTTCAAGGCATCCAGCGCCAGCTTCACCCGCTTCTCGATGGGCTGCGGGAGCATCTTCAGTGCATCGCTCATCCACGAGTAGGACAGGCAGATCACGCCCGGCTTGTCGTCGCCGTTATCGAACAGGTACGTGCCACGGGTCAGCCGGTCGGTGAGGGTCATGCTCATCAGGTCGCGGCCGGTTTCCGGGTCTTTGTCCTTCCAGAACGGGCGGTCGACCATCACGAAGGTCTTTGACGACTGCATGTAGCGGGTGCGGTCCAGGGCCATCCACATTTTCTGCGAGAACAGCGACTCTTCGCACTCGATCTGCGTGGTCAGCAGCCAGCTCTGGCAGGTGGTCAGCACAGCGGCGTACTGCCGGGTGTCGCCCCAATTGTCGGTCACCGCAAAACTGCCATCCTCGGCGCGCGCAATGCGCTTCACGCCGGGACGTGGCGCCCCGCGGTGCAACGACGACAGGCTGGTGCCCTTGGGCCAGTGCGCGCAATGTTCGGGTACATGGCTCCACAAGCCGACCGGCACTTGCTGCACGCCGCCGACGATCAGGTGCTGGTGTTCATCGCAGTTGGTCATCACCACGCGGAAGATTTCCAGCATCGAGTTGGGGAAGTCCGAGTCCCAGCCGCCCGTTCCGAAGCCCACCTGACCAAACACTTCGCGATGAAAGAAGGACAGCTTGGCGAAGGCCTTGGAAGTCGCGACAAAATCATAGAACGTGCGGTCGTCCCATAACGGCACCAGCTTGTTCCACAGCTCCTTAAGACGCGGCACATCGCGGTCGCGGATCGCCTGCTGAATGTCACCGAATTGCGAGCCGCTTTCCAGTGCGTCGGCCCAGGCGTCGGCGACTTCCTGAAACAGCGCCGGCAGGTCCGAGAGCATCTGGGCGTAGTAGGTGGTGCCTTCCAGGTCGATAACGGTGCTGCCGGACGCCGCGGTCAGCGGATTGGGGAACGGCCTGGACTCAAGGCCCAGCTTGTCGACGTAATGAAAGAACGCCGTCGAGGACACCGGAAAGCGCATGCCGCCCAGTTCGGCAACAATGCCTTTGGCGCCTTCGAACTCCTGCGAGCGCAGGCGGCCACCCATTTTCGAGGCTTCGTACACCACCGGCTTGAGGCCCATCTTCATCAATTCGTAGGCCGCCACCAGACCGGCTATCCCGGCACCGATAATTGCCACCTCAGCGCCGTGGTTCTCCACCGGAATGCTGCCCAGGCCTTTCGGGTGCTCGATCCAGTCATCGAAGGCGAAGGGGAAGTCGGGGCCGAACATGGTGATCGGTTTTTTGCCGTTGGCGGGGTGACGGTTGTTCTTCATGACGGACCTTGATGGGCAACGGCGAAAAAACAACAGTCTAGAGAAGGGCGGACACGTTAATAAGACGCAAAGTGTCGTCGATATGCTGTTTGTTTGGGCTAAGTGACGAATCTGCTGGTCGGTTTGTATGGCTGCTTGATCGAGTAACCAGTTACACCGGCTGGCCGCGGTCGATCTTGCTGCTGAGGATGATCGATGTGGTGGTCTTCTCGACACCCTCCACGCTGCCGATCAGGTCGAGTAACTGGTCCAGTTGCTCGGGAGAATCGGTGCGCAGCCAGGCGACATAATCGAACTCGCCACTCACTGCACAGAGTTGTTGAACCTGCGCCATGGCACTGAGGCGCCGCAATACTTCCTTGCCTGAGCGAGGTTGCACGGTGATGCCGACATACGCCTGCAACCCGCCACTGACCACGCGCTGGCCAAGGCGCACGCCGTAACCGGTAATCACTTTGCTGCTTTCCAGGCGTGCCAGCCGCGAGGTCACGGTGGTGCGGGCGATGCCCAGTTGCCGGGCGAGCATGGCGACGCTTTCGCGCGCGTTGATTTGCAGTGCGGCGATCAGTTGGCGATCGATTTCATCCAGCACAGGCGGGCGGGTATCGGGCACGGGCGGTTCCTTAAAACTTCCAGCGTTTGGCGGTCTTGGCCAGACGCGCCTGCAGGCCGTCGAGGTTGAGCGCCAACTGCTGGGTCATCAAGTGGTAGCCCTTCAACTCGGTAGGAATCACGGCCTTCACTGCAGGTGTCTCAGGTGTCTCAGGTGTTTCGGTCGTGCGTGCCAGACGTTCGGTGGCGCCGGTTTGCAGGGCGCGGGCCATGCCGATCAGTTGCCGGCGAATCTGGCGGTAGTCAGCGTCCAGCGATGCCTTGAGCGTCTCGTCAGCAAGCTGATTCAGATTCGCAGGGCGAATATTGGCGAGAATCTCCAGGGTGCTCAGGCACATGCGGAAGTGGCCCTGAATGGCGTCCAGCTCGACCATGGACATCTTCACTTCCTTGGACACCGACGGCAGCAGCGAGCGCAATTGCAGCATCGTGCCGTTGAGCCTGGCGGTCAGTTTCAAATGCTCATCGGCGGTAACCGGCTGGCCCTGCACGATGCGCCCGTAGACCTTGGCGCAGTCACGCAAACCGCTGGCCAGGTTGTAGCGCCAGGAAAACACCGCATACAGCGGCAGAGCGAAGGAGAACGCCAGGGCCAGCGCAATACCAATCAGAATATCGACAGTACGCCACAGCCCGTCGCTGATCGGGTTGTAACCATGACCGGCAACGATGAACAGCGTGATCGCCGACAGCAGCGCGGTGTAACCCCCTTTGCCGATGGCGTGATAGGCGAAGAAACCGCACATCACCGACATCATTGCGTAGGTCAGCAGCGGCATTTCCAGATAGCCCTGCTGGACCACCACGATCAGACCGAGGCCGGCACCGATCAACGTTCCATAGGCACGTTCGACCGACTTCTTGCCGATATTGCCGTGATGCTGCAAACCGCCGATCACGATCAGCATGGTCACCGACGCCCACTCGCCATGGGGCAGGTTGAGGCCGGTGGTCAACAGGATAGTCACCAGCAAGCCCACCGCAATCCGCGCCGCGTGGATCAGCCGCGCATGCCGATAACGGCGATACGGGTCCAGCAAAGGACGCAGAACAGGGCGAAGCCAGGAGGGTATGAAAGCAGAGCGCGAATTCGTCATGCGTAAAGAGACCGCGAGGGTAGGGAAGAGATCCCTGATTGGATGGTGGTATTTCCCAGTAAGCCACATTTGACGGGAGATGGGTGGGGATTGTTGCCGATCAGCACGAGCAGCATCGTCGACTTATCTTCCAGACTTGCTTTCAGAGACTGGAAAGTCTCAGCTTCTGATATCCCTCTTTTTTGGCGTCGCTCAAGGAACCTTGCCCGGCTTCCTGCCACTCAGGACGCCACAATAGCGCCCGTCATGGATAATCTGACGGGTTCTTGGGCACACTGGCTCGACACCACAAAAGCGGACGCTATCCAGCATGAAAAGTCTTCTCCCCTCGCTCCTGATTCTGTTTTTCTGCACTGGTGTATCTGCAGGAACGGCACATGATGAGCAAAGCATGGCGTCCTATGTCGATAGCCACAGCGCCGAGCAGATCGCTTTGCTTGAAAAACTCGTCAACATCAACAGTGGTACTGATAATGTTGAGGGCGTCGTCAAAGTGGGTAATTTGATGAAGCCGGAGCTGGAGGCGCTTGGCTTCGAGACAACCTGGCACGACCTGCCTGCAGGAATGAATCATGCGGGTAGCCTTGTTGCGATCCACGATGGCAATAAGTCTGCGAAACGAATTCTACTGATAGGCCATCTGGACACGGTTTTTCCTGAAACAAGCAGTTTCCAGAAATTCACCTACCTTGAGGGCGGTAAAAAAGCCAAGGGCCCTGGCGTCATCGATGACAAAGGCGGCATGGTCACGATGCTCTACGCCTTGCAGGCGCTGAAACACACCGGCGCGCTGGAGAACATGAATATCTCGGTGGTCCTGATCGGTGATGAAGAGCTGGCGGCCAAACCGACGGAGATCTCCAGAGAATGGCTGATCGCCGAAGCCAAAAGAAGCGACATTGCGCTGGGTTTCGAATTCGCCTTGTCGCCCAACCAGTTGATCACCGAGCGCAGGGGATTGAGCGAGTGGTTTTTGACCAGCACCGGCGTAGACAAACATTCAGCGACTATTTTTCAGCCTGAAACCGGTTTCGGGGCAGTGTATGAGTCGGCTCGAGTGCTTGATGAGATTCGTCGGAAGCTTTCGAATGAGCAAGGCCTGACCATCAATCCGGGACTCATTCTGGGTGGCTCTACAGCGGTCGAAGATGTCGCCAGTGGACAAGGTACTGCTTCTGGAAGAAAGACAACGGTTGCCCGGATTTCTTCTGTGCATGGCGATTTGCGGTTCAGCAGTGAGGCTCAGAGAGTCTCCGCGGAAAACCAGCTGAAAGAAATAGCCAGTTACCCGCTGCCTCTGACCAACAGCGATGTGAAAATCAAAGCCATCATGCCGGTCATGGCTGATCGTGAGAGCAATCGCAAGCTACTGGAAGCCTACAGCCAGGTCAGCCAGGATCTCGACGGGCCTGTTCTGAAATCGGCACCGTCAGCGGAAAGAGGCGGAGCTGACATTTCCTATGTGAACAACTATGTAACCGCAAGCCTGGACGGGCTAGGTGCCTGGGGTGAAGGTGCGCACAGTGAAAACGAAACCATCGATCTGAGCTCTTTGCCCGTGGTAACAAAACGGGCGGCTATTTTCCTGAGCCGTTACGGTAATTAGCATGAGAGGCTCGGTGGCGTTCGACCTGCGCCTGTCGAAAGATAGCGATCTACCGGACTTGAGGCGCCTCTCGGCGCTGGCCCGTGATCGCTATAAAACCATTTCCTCTCTGGCACATGTCGCCGACCTCCCTCCGCTGAGTGCAGACAGATTCGAAGCCTGCCGCGTTGTCGTTGCTGTTGACCAGAACACTCATGAGGTCATCGGGTACGCCGCCATGCGGCCACTCGATGGTTTGTTGTATCTGGACAATATCTCCGTCGTTCCTCGTGCTTCAGGCAGTGGCGTGGGTAAGACTCTGCTGTCCTCCGTTGTGACGCATGCGCAGGCCCTTCGGGTTCAGGCCGTGAGCCTGACGACCTTCCGCGAGCCGCTGTGGAACGGGCCGTGGTTCAGGAAACACGGCTTTGGTCTTATGCCGGACATTGAAATTGGCGAAGGGCTGAGGCGTGTCGTGGATCGTCAATCGATGACGTTCAGTCCTGCAACGCGGGAGACATTGTGGCGTGTGCTTTGACGCGCGTGTAATCCGATACGCGCAATCGACTCAGCGGCGCACGGCACCTTGATTGATCGTACTCTGAGCTCAGGCGGTGCTCTCCGCTATTAGGGTTTGTGGCTGTTGAGCCGCATTGACACTAACTCCCCGCAGAACTTTTCGCTCTGCGGTCATCATCGCTTTTCACCGCATCGTCTGTATGGCGTTGGACCGGATTATTCCGGTGTTTGCGCGCCACTGGTCCTGGACAGCTCAGCAGGTTGGGTTACCTTATTGGAAAAGGCCAAATGATAGGCCAGGCCGACGAACACCGCGCCGCCCACCGCATTACCCAAAAATACCGGAACGAAATTGTCGCCGAACTGCGCCCAGCTCAAGGCGCCAGCGAAGATCGCTGCAGGAATGACGAACATGTTGGCGACGATGTGCTGAAAGCCGATTGCGACGAATGCCATCACCGGAAACCACATGCCGACCACTTTACCGATCACGTCCTTGCTCGCGTAGCTGAGCCACACCGCCAGGCACACCAGCCAATTGCAGCCAATACCCGAGATGAAGGCCTGTTCGAAGCTGGCCCCGACCTTGGCATTGGCGATGGCCACGGTCTTGGCCATGAAGGCGCCTTCAGTCAGGCCCACCACATGGCCGAAACAATAAGCAACGAACAGCGCACCGATCAGGTTGGCTAGCGTCACCAGCACCCAGTTACGCACCAACTGACCCAGACCGATACGCCCGGCGAACAGCGCCATGGGCAGGCTCATCATGTTGCCGGTCAGCAACTCACCGCCAGCCAGCACCACCAGAATCAGCCCGACCGGAAACACCACAGCGCCAAGCAGATTGCCCAGCGACGCCCACTCGTGAGGGATCATGGTGCTGACATGAATATCGAGAAGAAACCCGAGGGCAATGAAAGCCCCTGCCAGAAAGCCCAGAATCATCAACGAGGACAGGCCCAAGTGGGCCTTCTTGACGCCGCTTTCGACGGCAATTTCAGCGATTTGCTGCGGGGTGTTCAAAGACATGATGGGCTCGTGCGTGGTCGTGGGCTGAGCGTGGGGGCTAAAAGCTCAAGCGGTGCGCGCATCTGTCGCACCGGGAAACAACGTTACGGAATGTTTCGGAGGATGGCTAATCGGATGTTTTGATCGGGTGATTGAGAGGGTCGATGACTGGGCAGGTTTGCGCGGGGGTGGGCTTATAGTTGTTTGGTTGGCAGGTTTGTAGTGGGTCAACTAAACCCGATCACTGAGTTGTCAGCGACCGAGCCACCTTGGAAACGCTGACTCAAGCGCTCAAGCCAGAGGATTCTGACGCAACTGTAGGCAACGGAGCAAGGCGCCAAGGCTTCTGTAGGACGTTTACTCGTTCCGCAACACGATCCTGTTTTTTACTGCATCCGGCTTGGTATTGCCCGGCATCACCCCATAACTATCCCTGTCTCCATAAACCGCAAGGACAGACCATGACCAACCCAACCGAAACCGCCATCCTTGCCGGCGGCTGCTTCTGGGGCATGCAAGATTTGTTGCGACGCTACCCCGGCGTGCTGCATACGCGAGTCGGCTACACCGGTGGTGACGTACCGAACGCCACCTACCGCAACCACGGCAACCATGCCGAAGCGATTGAGATCGTGTTTGACCCGGCGGTGATTAGCTACCGGCAGATTCTTGAGTTCTTTTTCCAGATCCATGACCCGAGCACGCCTGACCGGCAGGGCAATGATCTTGGGCCAGGCTATCGTTCGGCGATTTACTACCTGAGCGAACAGCAAAGGGATATTGCCGAAGATACCGCGGCTGACGTGGACGCCTCCAAGCTGTGGCCGGGGCGTGTGGTCACGCAAATCGAGCCCGCGAGTGAGTTCTGGGAGGCGGAGCCGGAGCATCAGGATTATCTGGAGCGGATACCGAACGGTTATACCTGCCACTTCATCCGGCCGAACTGGAAGTTGCCGAAGCGGGCTTGAACCTGAACCGCACCGGGAAAGGCCGCGATAGGGGAGAGCGCAAAAGCTGACCTGCTCCTGTCATGCATGCAGCTGTAGTGGTAATCAGACACTTCTATCTGGCGATATTCTCGCCTGAATGAGTGTCCGGAATCGCTAGACCACTACAGGGCTGTATCTGAGAGGGCCTCACCAAAAACACAAAAGCCGCGCAATGCGCGGCTTTGAGTATGGTGGGCCCACACGGACTCGAACCGTGGACCAAAGGATTATGAGTTGCTGGGCGACCGGGTATGCCTAGAGAAATCGTACGTAGGTGAACGTAGGTTGGCATAGCTGGAGGCCCCGTTGTTAAAGGTCTTGGGAGTAATTTAGAGAAGGTTGCCCAAGCTGAGCATTGTACCGGAGCTGTACTGATTTTGCTCCCCGAGTGCCCTGTCACATAGCTCGCTAGGGGGCTCTAAAATCTAAAACGGCATAAGCGCTTCATGGTTTGACCCATTTCGGCACTTCTGCTGAATTAGGCCGAGAATGTCGGCTCAGTTGTCAGGCGGAGGACTCACCCCAATATCCATCAAGTCATCGTATACAATCCACTCTATCGGGAAAAACTCTTGGGCATCAGAGTTAAAGTGCCCGACAATAATGCCGGTGGATGCATGCGAGGAAATCGAATAATGCTTCCTCATCAACCCAATTGTTTCCTCAACATCCAATTCGTCCAGGCACGCGTAAGCAATAATTACTGCGTCAAGCTTATGTTTGGTTAACTGATAGCTAGCTTGAGACTGGAGCAGTGGTAACCGACGGAGTATTTGTGCTACCAGTCTCTTGCCAGGTAGCGGTTCGACAATAATGCCCACTGTCTTGTCATTTTTGTAAACAACAAAATCGGGTTCTCTATAACCGCTCAAAACTTCATAAGTGTAAATAGAGGCAACCCAATTTTGAACTGCAGCTTTTGCACTAGCATGAACTTCGTCCATGCCAATGCTGAAAGGTATGGTCGCATCGTCAGATATATCCCTAACTTCCGTAAGGGTTTCGTCCGAGACGCTGGCCTTCAGCATCTGCTTAGCATGAGACAGAAATTGCTCTGGGGAATACATCAGGAAGTGACGCACGCCGCCTAAGGAGATAGCCTCGTTAATAAGCTCCGGCCGCGGACCGAGGATTTTATTTGAGTCTCCCTTCAGCCACCAATCCTCTTTTCTATCATCAGTAACGTATATCAGCCAGTTGCTTGATTCAGACTTGGCCTGTTCCAGCATTTGACTCCAAACCAAATAATCCCCATATTTTCTTTTGTAGATTATACCGTTATGGAGGTATTCATCGGTCTGTGTTTTATCCTTTTCCTTATCCCTGTATCCAGGAGGAATCTTCAAATCATAGCGAGCTTGCGCCAGCTTATAGAGACCATCTACTTCCTTCTGCTCCGCGGGACTGGCCCCGACACGCCCCTCGAATAGCTGCTCTATTGCATCCTTAATAAAGTCTACAGAAGTCGGTGGCTGGTTTGCCTCCTCCAGGGTCTTAAGCTCCTCAAGGAAACCGGTCATTGCATCATTTACTTTACTTTGAAGGTCTTCAGTTCTGATCGATGAGTGGCGCTTTCTAAGATTAAGATTGGCTATCCTATTGTGCAGATCGTCAATTGAAGTGATGACAACCTCGCGGACCTGCTTATATTTCTGATGCTGCTCAGATATTACGCCAGAACGGTTCCTGTAGAACTCCAGAGCTACATGATGAGGGATCCATATCCGCTTAGACAGTGATTTAAGGACGTTAATCAACTCATCACGGGTCGCCGCTTGATATCTGTAGAGGTTTAACAAAACATTGGTATCAAAAACCAAAAGACCTCGCTTCCAAGCGTCTTGATATTCTTTTTCTGTTAGTGCTTTGAATTCGGGAAATAAAGATTTCATCGTTCCATCCTTGTTTGACACCTTCATTATAACAAAACCCCGGACAGTGATCGACAGCATCTGCGCTGCGATGCTGGCACCCAAGTGAACAAATCGGGCTAAACTGACGAATTCAAAGGCGGACCGGTCGTTACATAGCAGGTTCCTAATCTTTTCCGCCAGTCTGTCGAGAATGCAAAGGCACTTGGTTTTGGGGCGAGAATGCAGAAGAAGGCAAGCGAGCGAGAATTCATCGTTCAAGATCACGACTGTTATGGTCCGTGAGCCGCAGCAATTGAACAAATGCAGACCGTGACGAAGGTCCGCTATGGATCAAAAGCTCCCCTCATCAACTGGCAGCACCTAGCCGATAGCTTTCTGTCGGAAAAGGCTCCAATCGACCCAAAGCCGCCGTTGATGATTTGCGGCACTGGCCAACAGTTACATCAGTTTAGGTGCGCAAAAGATGGAATTGCCGGGCTTCTGTTAGCGCATTTTTGCAGTTTGCGGCACCCGGCCCATCCGTCTGGGCGGCGCAGGCAGTCGCTGCTGCCGATGCGCTCGCGTTGCGGATTTTTGCGCACCTCGGTCAGCCTGAAAGCGGTGGGCCGTTATGCCGAGTCTGCGGGAATTCGCGCTCTTTCAGGCCGAAATTTGAACGCGTAGGCTACGTCCGCGAGCCATTAGGTAGGCTACGTCCGCGAGCCATTAGTCAGGAGCGCGCGCTCCATCGACGCTTTGAATTCAGGCGCTGAACGACCTCAATCGGGCAATACCTGTCAGTGGAAAGAGCCTAGAAAATCTGAGGCTACTCAGTGAGCCCTCTTCCTATCAGTCGAGTAAGCATGGCATTCTGCCCTCTTCAAATCCAAATCAACAATTAAATCCAGAGACGCACCATTATGGACGATAATAAAAACCTGTATAAATACATGGGGCCTGACATAGTAGATAAATTTCTGATGGCTGATAATAAATGCAGTCTAAAGTTATCGTATCTCAAAGACTACAATGATCCGTTCGAATTTTTTCTGACCATTGACTACAATCAAGAACCAGAAATTCTAGCATACTATAAAGAAATAATTTCAATGGTGACCGAGAGTCCGGTTACATGCTTCTCCAAGTCTCCTTTAATAACTCCCATGTGGGCGCACTATGCATCCAACTCACAGGGGTTCGTAGTAGAGATAAATGAAGGGAAACTACAGAAATGGTTAGAAGAAGAAGAGGCTGCAGAAAGCTTTGGTGATATCGACTATCAAGATACTCCACATGATTACATGCAAGATATGTTGCAGCGTGCATATGTATTATGCAAGCCCAGACATGTAGGGTTTCTTTGGCAGGCTGTCACGAGCGCAGCGTATTTCACCAAGCAAAATTGCTGGAGCTACGAACAAGAAAGACGGTTGATCACAAACAGCAAAATCTCAAAAAAGATAAACGATACCCTTTCACTCCTCTATTTTCCGGCTGACTTTGTAAGCTCTATCGTTGTAGGTGCGAAATCAAGCGCGGAAACAAAAATTATATTAAGGGAGGTTTCTGAAAAAATTGGATGCAAATATTACGAGAAACGGATCGGCAGAAGTTCCACAAGGCCTTATCTTGTCGATATTGAAAGTAATACATACACGTTCAACGGTAGCGATATCGTTTTGCACACTGATCGCTGTGCGTCATGTTTAGAACCTAAATCTAATGCTCAGTCTACGCTCTGCGCGTGGTGCTGTATCACTGAAAAACATGAAGAAGACGCAGGGCATAGAAATTCATTCCGAATGTTGGAGCACGCAGGTATACTTGACAGCTATATAAAAACATTTTTAGAAGTAGGCAGAAAACAATAGATGAGATGTTATCTCAATATAAATATGCAGGAGGGAAAATGAAAGCGGTAGCGGTTACATGGCTAATGCTAAAAATTAATAATGCCATCGACTTTGGATGATGCAGTGATATCACTATTTCTCAGTTTACAACGTAACTAGTTCGCAGATATTTCTGCATTTTATAAAGAAAGATGTGGTAAGCGCTCCGATCTAGTTGCTTACTTTGAAGCCAGCGTCCATGGCATTGAGGAGTGCTACGAGAAACATATTACTTAGATCTAAAACGTCTATATCTGCGAAGGAGGGCGTAATTGGGTGTTGAAAAACTATTACTTTATCTAGCACTTGCTTTGAAAGAAATCATGCATTAGGGCGAAGGACTGCAGCTGTCCTTATGGCGGTTCGGTCATTCAGTTTTAGATTTCTTTGAACGGCAGTTTTTGGCCGATAGCTCGTTTCTGCGAACAGCGGCTACAAAATCCACGGCTCCTCAGTCTGGCCGATGAACCTAGTGCCGTGTAGGAACGTGTTTCGCTCTTGCGTAGTGGTGAGAGGGAACTTGGCATAATGAGAATGTGCCATTTCGTTCAACTGCTCCAGCCATCGCTCCTTGATGTCGTCTTCCTTAATGTTTCGCCCGTCCAGTACTTCTAAAGGCATAATCTCCTTCAGGTCAATTGGCACAGCATGCATTGTACCGAGGCGCGAACGCAGGTTTGCTGAACAGAGCTCTACGACCAGACCGGCGATACCTTTCTTCAACAGCTGCTTCAAAACCTTGAGTTTGGTTTTCGATGAGAAGTCGGTCGTTTTGATCAGCGTGTTGTAGTACGGCTTGAAGTAGTTGATTAATCCCGCTTCTGCAAGGGACACAACCTCCTTTCGGTCTAGTCGGACGTCACGCAGGCGATGTAGATGAGCCCAATCCTGCTCAGTGGATGCTTGGGCTTCCACATTAAAATCGCCTCCATTACTGATGATCGTCTTACCGTGCTCAAATCTATAAAGCAACAACAGCACCTCCCTTTCGGGGAAATGCGTAGAGGTTTCTGCGAGGATTTGCTGAAACTTACTGTGCGAATTTAAGCGATCAAGAGCCGTTCTTGATTCGCTTCGTCCAATGCCTTGTCCTACATATAGGACCTCCAAATCAGTATCATTCGGTTCCAAAGCACTCTTCGCGGCAGCAACAAGGACGCTTACCGAAATGAGCTGTTCACCTCGGGGTGTCAGGACGACCAGCGATGTTCCGTTGAGAGCTACCGCAATGTCTTCGATTGGAACGTCATCTGGTATCGACGACTGGCTGATGTCGTAGACAAAGGGAACTGTGGTCAGACCTTGTTCGCGCAGCACCAAAAACTCACCGTTAATCGTCCGGCCGTTTACGGCGAATCCTTCGGGCTTCACGTAAATACGTTGACGACGGACTATGAGGTAAATATTGCAGCCTAGAAGGGCAGACTTGTGCGTCGGATTGTCTTTGATGCGGTATAAGTCCGCTGGCGTAAGTATGACGGGAGAGCTGGAATAGAGAAGTGTAGCCCCCTCCATTGAAAACTGTCGGTTGATTTCGTCAAGGTCAGTCACGTGTTTCTCCTTTCGTTATGTGGTGTTGCCAGCCTTCAAGCCGGTGCTGAAGCCAATGCCATACAGAGGGAGCTAGACAGTAGGCACTGTAGTAAAACCAGCAGATAGCTGCCAGAAAATAACGGATAACTACGGGCTTTCCTCTTTGCGGTCCATGCTAGGCGCTTAAGTTTAGCGAGCGATGCTCCAACGCTCTAGACTTGCTCGAATCGCATCACTGACGACATCTGTGTGCTTGTCTATAAGGCGGCTAAGCGCATCTATACGTTCTACGGTGATCGGCTCGTGGTGGCCTTCGTTCAAGCGACGTGCGATTTGATTGAGGTTTCGTCCTAAGGCGAGGAGCTGGTAGTTAGATTCGCCGAGAGCTTCGATTTCACACATGCTGAACTGTGGCTCGCGAGTCAGCCCTGCACGGATAGCGTCGACAATCCAGCGGCGCATTGAGCACTCCTCGATGTTGGCACGCTGTTTAATTGCTGCCTTCTCAGATACGGTTAGGAGAATTTCAAAACGTTGCATTGGCTCCTTGAATGCTTCGGTCTGACGGTAAGTTTTCGGCGCAGGTAGAACCTCGGCGGCTTTTAGCTGATGCTCTATGGCCTCTTTAATAGCTGCGCCGGGTTTCTTTCCAAGCCTCTCGCAGTAATCAGACCAAGGTTCTTTAGCGTTCCCTAGGTATACGTTCAAGTGAGTCGTTTTCTTTCCCACAACTACCTCCATTTCAACTAGCTCTCTCCAAAGGAGGAAGCTTAGTAGTGCTATAGGCGCCTACATTACCGGCGTTTAGCCTATCCTGCACTAGTATTTCGTGACAATGAAAACTTCGTCATGACGAAGAATTAGGAGCCTGTTTTTCGACGGTTGAGCCAAAGTTATATAGTTGGCTTGCCAATACATAGTGTTTTGGTTTTAGCTGATGCGTCACTAGCTTTTGGAAAGAGAAAAACTTCGTCATGACGAAATTTCCTGGACGGTCGGTACTTCAGGTCATAGCACCATAATGAGATAATTGTTTCGCCAAAATACTGTTTTTTGGTTTCTGAAACGAACGCTGAAACCGCCTCGCTGATGCTGCTTGCATTATGGGCGCGGCCCTTAAAAGACGGGGCCTACACCGGGTAAGACTGGCGCATAGTCACCCCAAGGACGGCAACGCCGTGCCGGGTGCGATTCCTAAACAGATCGACAGGCCGGACAGACGGTCCAGCGTTCACCATTTCTAATGGAGAGGTGACTATGGATCTGTTTAAGTGTTTGGCTCGTATGGGCAAACAGCCGCTTCGTATTGCTGCCGCATTTTCATCGTTGATGTGCGCGCAGCAGTGCTTTGCACAAATTCCTGTAACCGTTACCAGCCAGGTAACCGAATCCCCGATGACTATCGCTGAGTTTGCTTCTAACTCCACCCGTTGGAGCCAGCAGGTCCAACAGATGGCTTCTCAGATTGACCAGATGAAGCAGCAGTACGGAGCGATCACTGGCTCGCGAGGGCTCGGAAGAGTGTTCGATGATCCTCAGCTCCGAGAGTATCTGCCTCAAGAATGGCAAGCCGTGTATGACTCAGTGAAACGTGGCGGTTATACAGGCCTAGATGGCCGTGCGGAGACGATCTATGCAGATAACAAGGTGTTCGATGCATGCCAACGTTCCGCTCAGGATGAACAACGTACTGCCTGCCAGGCGCAAGCCGTAAAACCATCACAGGACAAGGCTTTCGCATTGGATGCCTATGATCAAGCCAAAGGTAGGCTGCGTCAGCTTGATCAGCTCATGGGGCAAATTGATAAAACCCAAGACCCCAAAGGCATCGCCGAGCTACAGGGGCGCATTGCTGCAGAGCAAGCAATGATTCAAAACGAGCAGACCAAGTTGCAGATGTTCCAAATGGTGGCTCAGGCAGAGGACAAGGTACAGGAGCAGAGGCAGCGTGAATTGAATGCCCAGATTCTTGATAAGCGAGGATTCAAAACTCGCACCATGCTGAACCTGGGGGGAAATTGAAATGGTTTCGTACGCTCACATCCTCCCGATCATCGTTTGCTTCTTCATTCTCACGTCATTGCGTAGATTCTGGTTGTGTATCGGCCGGTTCGGCGCTCTGAAAGAGGTATCGCGGCGTGCCCCAGAACTGATTCAGAGTGATCTGCTCGCCGCCGCTACGGCAGTGATGCCATTCCTCTTTGCGCTTGCTGATTGGCTCCAGATAGTCCCGCCTCGAGCAACAGGCCCGATTTCATCAACGCTCGCAGTTTTGATTTCATTTGCCTGCGCGCTTGCATCGGCTCTTTTGGTTTCGAAGGCCGAAGCTCGCATTGCTGGTAGTTGGGCTGGCACAAGAGAAAGTGCTCTGCGCACGCTTGCCGCTTTGCAGATTATCGATGCTGCCGAACTCGCCTACGCCCTTAAATACGCAGAACAGTTTCGAGCTAAGGCGCGTTGCGCATCGGCCCGGTACCTGAGCGTTGTCGAGCGGGAGGATCAGGAATGATTACCTCTCGTTGTTTGGTTTTGGTTCCCTTACTGCTAACAGGGTGCGGCGCGGATGAACCTGTCCGCTCTGTCGATTGGTACAAGGCTCATAACGCGGAAAGGGCGATTCATATCTCAGAATGTGAGCGTGATCCGGGAAGGCTTGCGTTGACGCCGAATTGCGTCAATGCCAAGCAGGCCGAGAATGAGCAGCGGCTTGCCGAGCGAGGGTTCCGTAAGCGCGAGACTTTAGATTTGAAGGAGCGGTGACTATGGAATCCAATTTCTACGAATGGGTAGGTGGATCTATCGATGTCGTATTGAACGACTACGTCCAGCTCATGGCGCAGAGTGTCATTGGCGACTTCTCCGTTTTGCTCGCTTTGGGTGGCGCGCTATTTTTCATGACGATGGGGCTATTGTCTGTCGGCGGCTTTATTGAGCAACCTCTACCACATCTTTTCAAAATCGCAATTAAATGGGCATTCATTGGCGCGCTGGCATTAAACGCGAACACATACCTTGGGTGGGTTGTGGAAGCGATTCGTGGCCTGGAGGTTGGGTTGGCTGATGCGTTTTCCCCCAATGGAAAGGGAGCTACTGCGACGTCTGTCTATCAGGTAATCGACAGGGCTATGACTGATGGTTTCAAAATTGCCTCTGATCTCCTTACCCGCGCAGGGAGGCGAGGCGTAACGGAGATAGGCATGATGTGCTATGACTTGCTCATGGCTGGCACGATGCTCGTCGCAACATTTCTGATCACGCTGCCTGCTGGTGCCATGATCATTACCGCCAAGGTGCTGATGTCGTTTCTGCTGGGGTGTGGCCCGATCTTCATCGCAATGCTGCTCTTCGGCCAAATGACCGGCAAGTGGTTCGACCAATGGTTTGCGCAGGTGATGAACTACATTATGCAGAGCGCGGCGATAACGTCCGTGCTGACGCTAGGTATGAAGTTTTTCACCACGATGTTGACGGATATCCAGCCGACTGCGGGGAATGGCCCTGCGACCGATATGTTGGAGGTCTTGGCGCTGAGTGGGATAGTCCTCTACATGGTCTATCAAGCCAGCTCCTTGGGAAGTCAACTTGCGGGTGGTTTATCGTCCAGCGCGATTACGCTGAGGCAGATGGCCCAAGCCGCGATAAATCCCGCGAAGGCGGTTTATAACGCTGTTAATCCCATGACAACACGGCGTGATCTTCAGTCAGGCATGATGACCAGCGCGAGGGCTGCCAATCACTGGGTCGCGGGCAACACTGCTTGGAACCCGGCTTATCGACAGCACGTGATGCAAAACCTTGGACGTAACTGGGGTAAGGCAAGGGGAGGGAAGGTGAGTAGCTAGCAGCGTAAAACAGCAGTGCAGTGAATCGCGCTGCGCGCCCTGGCGGGCTTACCCAAAGGGGCTCTGCCCCTCTGGACTTCCCGCCCTCGCCGGTAGCAGGGGCCGCTGGGAAAAGCTTCCAGCAACCCCCGCAGATAGGATTTGGAATTGCATTGCGTCAAGGGTTCGCTTCGCCGTCATCCTCGCCCGGTCCCGCTTCGCGGGCTGCGGCCTCCGGTGACGCCCTTGACGCCTTTATTGGACGTGCGCTGAAACTGTCTTGTTTTGAAATTTGGAGCGGTAATGAAACGCAAGAATATCTCAGATTTGTCTGGTATTTCGAACGCAGAAAAGCGCCGTCGTCAGGTTGCAGTTGATTACGCTCGCGCGTCTATCTCACTTGAGGGGTTTACTTTAGGGACCGACCAAGAGGGCCGCGCTCGCGCCTTTGTGGATGGAGAGCTGACCTTGGCGGAGTTTGTTTCTGTGTCTGATAGTCAGATACCTTTTTTTCGCTAGATCTTTTTAACGCAGGCGTAAATTTTGACGGCAAGGACCAGCCGCTTTATGTTTACAGGGAGGGGGCTGTTAGGGTGCTTTGGGTTTGTTAACGCATGAGGTTCGTGAATGCAAAAGCAATGGGATAATGTCAAAAAGATATACGTTGAAAGTAATCGTATTTTTAGCTATCAGCGCTTAAGGCTACGTGAATGTAAAAGAGATTTCATTCCGTTGTTGGTATCTACGTTGCTGGTCGCGTTATTGTCATCAGCTCTTTACTGGTTCAAAAATCCAACATGGCCGTTGGTCATTATGATAGGAACGGTCATGTTGATGCAGGTTTTTTTTCTGACAATAAATAAGATATTGGCGAAGCTCTACGTTGCTGAATACGAACAGCATAATATTCCTGCTCAGCGGCAGTCTGATCAACTTAATTTGCTAGCCTATGCTTTTTTTCTTCAGGAAATAAAAAGCATAGGCCTTACGCCTGGGTTGCTTGAAGCTATTTCGGAGTATTCCGAAACTCTAGATCCACCACCTAAGTCCTTCCTTATAAATCAAAACTTTATAAATGTAATTGTTATATCGACGTTGGTGAGTCTTTTTGTCGCATATCTTCAGAAAACTTCAGCATGGCCTACTCAAGCTTTAGAGTATATTTTTTGTGTTGCATCACTAGGTGTTATTGTATCCTTGGTGCTTGATGGATTTCGAACCGCTACAACTCGTAATGCTCGAGTTCGTCAGTATCTCAGGAGGGCTAAAGTTGAAATTGAACAAGAAGCTGATAGCTAGTTATAACGTTTACAGAGATAGTGGGTGCGAAGTAGCTTGTTGTGTTGACTGTGTTATTTAAGAGTTACTCATAGCTGGAAGCTGGGTCAAGGGCATCACCGCAGGCCGCAGCGGAGCGGAGCCCGAAGGGCGAGCACCGAACGGGTGAGGATGATGGGCAACGCCTTTACCCTTGATGCAGCTGTAAGCGACAAGCCTAGCGACAGGGGGAGGAACAAGGCGAAGCCGCCGGACCTGCCCCTGCCGCCCGTCCGGCAAGGATAGGACGCGGAATGCAACCGAAGGGGTTGCCCAAGCGAAGCGCGGAGTGTTCGAAACCATGATGCTCTTATTGGTTAAGCCGGTTCCGCAGCAGCTTGGCAAGGAACTTGTTTCCAATCTCACGATTGATCTCGAGGACTTGTGCATTCTGGAGTTCTTGGGCAGGCATCGCGGATTTTCCTTTTCTGTCCCTGGCGATTTCGAGTCCTAGGTTTGCTCTGAACTGCCCTGCCCGGTACTTCATCGCGACTCCTGAAAGCCAATACTCAGGAGCTTTCCTGATGAGGCCGTTGGCCATGGCTCCTGCCAACTCATCGAGGAGCATTTGCGCATCATCAAGCGAAATGCCTTTGAGTATCCGATCAACCGAGCTTTTCGAGTGCACAGACAACCCACCGGGGTAGGCCAACTGCAAGACGTTTGTTGGAGCTTCCTGTAGTGGTGTCTTTGATTTTTTTTTCTTTGGTAGTTCTTGGTCCGTCACCTTATCGACAGTGGGTGGTGACCCTATGTTGTCACTCCCCCCTGCCACATCGATGTCATGGTGGGGTGACACAGCTGTGTCGTTCTCTATCACGTTGACGGTGTAGAAATTGCTCGTTTGCGAGCCGTCGCTCCGGAAGCGCGGGGTGGAAGTGACGTATCCGGCACAGCACAGTTTTTTTAGAACTCTCTGAATGGTGCGCGTGGATACCCCGCATTTATTGGCTAGGTGCTTTACACTAGCAAAACAAGGCTCGTTCGGGTTTTCGCACTTTGCGATGTATACCAATATCAGCTTTTCCTGCGCAGGCAGCTTCTGGTTGTACACCCAGTCAATTGTGCTGTAGCTCATAGTCAAGCTCGCAAAGCAGGGGCGTCGAGAGATAGTGCCTGGTTGACCTGTAGCGTGCGGAAATACACTCGACGCCCCACGCGGACTACGGCAGGCTTCAGCTTTCGTGAAAGCTCTGAATCGCTGTACATGGCGACTCTGAAGCCATCTGGTGATCTGTCCAGCAGGCTTGCAACCTGTGCCATGCTCATCAAAGGGCCGAATCGGTCTAGAAGGTACTCTTCAGAAGTCATGGACTTTCTCCTTGCTTACGTTGAATTACGTAGCTTTGTAAGTTTGGAGTGAAGCTATCAATTAAGTTTGGTGACAGTAAAGACGGTGAAGTGTCGTTGAGTTGTCACCAAACTTCATACTAGAACCTTGTAGAAAACAGTTTTGAAAACACGTTGACAACAACGTGACAACAGAAAGAAAACAATAGGAAAACAAAGAGGCGGCTATTTAGTTTCTAGTCTATCTAGCTTGTGAACTAAATCTTCGGCCCGCAGATGAGTGTAACGCTTGAGCATCTGCATCGATTTGTGCCCGCTAATTGCTGAAACTTCTTGATCAGAAAGGCCGCCCTCAACCAGCCTGCTCACGGCTTCGTGCCGCAGATCGTGAAAACGAAAGTCCGGCACACCAGTCTTTTTCTTGATGGCGCCCCAGATCTTGGTGAAGGCGTAAGGACGACGCTTTCCATCACGCCCTGGCTCACCGAAAAAAACCAGATCGCAGTCAATTGGCCGCACGGGATTCGCCAGGGCTGCGCGGAAAACCTCGGTAGCTAGCTTCGTCAACGGAACCGTGCGAGCACTATCATTTTTTGTATCCGACAGGCGGACGATCCGTTTTTGAACGTCTACCTGTGATCGCCGCAAGCCTGCGATCTCCGATGCACGCATACCTGTCGCCAAAGCTATCTGGACGATCCAGCCAAGCATTGGATTACTGTGTTTGCCCACAGCGGCCAAAAGGCGCTTTTCTTCATCAGCCATCAGCCGCCTGTTACGGCCCTCTCCAGGGCTCGGCTTTCGGATATTGAGCACAGGGTTGAATGTCAGTCCAAGCCCCCATTCCTGGATTGCAACGGTGAATAGATGGCTGAGCAGGGCAAGCTCCAGCCGTACAGTATTGTTGCTCGTTAGTTGGCCGCGGTTCGTCAGCGAGCCAAGACGTGTATCGCGGTAGTTCGCAATCACCTCTGAGGACAGAGCGGCGAGCGAGTATTTCCCTAGGTGATGGGACAGCTGCTGAGCCTTGGTTGCCTCCGCCTTTTGCGTGGTGGGCTTCTTGGTCGGGCTGACTTCACGCATATAACGCCGCAGGGCATTTTCGAGCGTCATACGCTCGGAGCCGCTGCGCTGGATGTAGACACCCCTCACCATCTCGTCTTCGGTGCGCCGAGACCAGTCCTCCGCATCACGCTTGGTGCGGAAGGTTTTAGCCACAGTTGGCCAGCCGGTTTTGCGGATCAAAGCCTTCCAAGTGCCGGAAGGGGTTTTGACTAGTGTTGCCATCTGAAAGGACTCCAAAGGTGTACTGGCGCACCAGCACTGTACCGATTTTGTACCTTTGGACCATAGGACTGTATTAGTGGAGAACCACCCAGAAACACGAAAGCCGCGCAATGCGCGGCTTTGAGTGTGGTGGGCCCACACGGACTCGAACCGTGGACCAAAGGATTATGAGTCCTCTGCTCTAACCAACTGAGCTATGGGCCCTCAGTAGGTCGCGGATTATAACGGCGGTTTCGCGGCTGTGCTATCCGAAAAGTCCGAAAGATTCATCAGAAGAAATCTTGCGCGGAATTCTTCGGCGTCGAGGGGCAGGCTGATGATGTAGCCCTGGATCTGTTCGCAGCCTTCGGTGGTCAGGAATTGCTGCTGTTCGCTGTTCTCCACGCCCTCGGCGATCACGGTCAGTTGCAGGCTGCGCCCCAGGGCGATTATGGCGCGGACGATAGCGGCGTCGTGGGTGTCTTCCGGCAGGCCGCGGACGAAGGACTGGTCGATCTTGAGGATGTCCAGTGGCAGGCGTTTGAGGTAGCTCAGTGAGGAGTAGCCGGTGCCGAAGTCGTCGATCGCCAGTTGCACGCCGAGTGTCTTCAATTGGTGCAGCACGGCCAGTGCTTCCTGGGTCTGGCTCATGATGAAGTTTTCGGTGATCTCCAGTTGCAGGCAACCGGGTTCCAGGCCGTTGTCCGTGAGCAGTTGTTCGATGCGTTCCAGCAGGTTGGTCTGGCGCAGTTGAGCGCATGCCAGGTTCACCGACAGCGGGCCGAACGGCTGGCAGGTCTTGCGCCATACGCCCATCTGGCGGCAGGCCTGCTCCAGCACCCAGTCGCCGATCTGCAGGATCATGCCGTTTTCTTCAGCCAGGGGAATGAAGTGCTCGGGCGGCACTTCGCCAAAGGTTGGGTGGTTCCAGCGGATCAGGGCTTCTGCGCCTGCCATTGTGTGGGTCAGCAGGTCGATTTTGGGCTGGTAGGCCAGTGTCAGTTGATTGCGCTCCAGAGCTCTTCTCAGTTCCTGCTCGAGGGCGATGCGCTCGCTGGCCTGGTCACTGAGGTCGCAGGTATAGCTTTCGACCCGGTTGCGGCCTTTTGCCTTGGAGCGGTACATCGCCGCGTCGGCATTTTTGACCAGCGTGGCCACGTCGGTGCCGTCGGTAGGGAACACGCAACTGCCGATGCTGGGGCTGATGTAGAGCTCATGTTCGCCAGCTTCAAAAGGCGTGCTGAAGCAGGCCAGTAATTTATTGGCGATGGCCTGTGCGTCGCTGGTTTGCAGCAGGCCGGGCAGCAGGACGATGAACTCGTCGCCACCCAGGCGTGCAACGGTGTCGATGTCGCGCAGGGTTTCCTTGAGCCGGTGTGCGATGCCTTTGAGCAGCAGATCGCCGACCGGGTGGCCCAGGCTGTCATTGATGTGCTTGAAGCGGTCCAGGTCGAGAAACAGGACTGCGCCGAGGCTGCCGGATTCTTCGCTGTGCAGCAGGGCGGCTTGAAGCCTGCTCTCGAACAGTATTCGGTTGGGCAGGCCGGTGAGCGGATCATGGTGGGCCTGATAGTCGAGCCGCGCCTGTGCTTGTTTGAGGCTGGAGATGTCGGCGAACACGGCGACGAAGTGGGTCAGGAGGTTGTCTTTGTTGCGCACGGCGCTGATGGTCAGCCAACTCGGGTAAAGCTCGCCGTTCTTTCGACGGTTGCTGATTTCGCCCTGCCAGTGGCCCTCGGCTGCCAGTTGGTGCCACATCGCGGCGTAGAACGCGCTGTCGTGTTGGCCAGAGGCAAGCAGGCGAGGGGTCTTCCCGATGGCTTCACTTTCGCTGTAGCCAGTGATTTCCGTGAACGCGCGGTTGACGGCGCTGATGCTCTGGTCGGTATTGGTGATGAGCACACCTTCGGCAGTGCTCTCGAAAACAGTCGCCGCCAGATGGAGTTTCTCCTGCATTTGCCTGCTTTCGGTGATATCCCGAGTAATCGTCAGCAGACAGTCTTCACCCGCAATGATGAGGGGTTGAGAGGACAGTTCACACAGTCGAATATCGCCATTGTTGTTACGAATCCGTACCCGCATATCCTTGACGAAGCCATGCTTTTTCATGCGTTCGATGAGCTTTGAACGCTCGCTCAGGTCGACCCAGATGCCCAGGTCGAATGTCGAGTGGTCAAGGCAGTACTTTTCGCTGTACCCGGTCTGACGGCAGAACCCTTCGTTGACCTCCAGAAGCATGCCGTCCTGCTGCCGGGTAATCGCCATCCCGTCAGGCGAGGCATGGAAGGCTTTGGCGAACTTCTCTTCGGAAAGCTGTAATTGTTGTCGGGCCAGTTTGAGCTGGGTGATGTCACGCACTATCACCAGCACGGCAGGTATCGGGCTATGCTCGAACGGTTGGGCGGACATGAGCCCTGAAAAGGTTTCGCCGTTTTTGCGCCGAAAGGGTATCTCCAGATTATGGATATCGCCGGTCTGCAATTGCAGCAAGACTTTTGGGCCGATGCCTGGCACTGCCCACAGATTCAGTTCTGTGGGGGTCTTGCCAATCACTTCATCAAGGGGGATACCGGTTCGCTCTACGAACGATTCGTTGGCATCCATGATGTGCCCGTCAGCAAGGCTGACGATAAGCATGGCATCCGGGCATTGAGCGAAGATCGAGGCGAATTTTCCCTCGGACAGGCATGACGCTTCCCGGTCACTGGTGTTGATTACTCCACGCATATGCGGCTTACGTCCGTGTCTGACTATCGCTGATGATGGTGTGGCGTAACCTTGTAACTACAATGATCCAAGGCTTGATTCGAAGAGTGCTGGTGTCTGGTGTGATACATAGTTGTAGGTCAATTTTTCAGGCGCTGCAATTAGACTGATGTCTGACCTCTTATTGATTCGGTGAATTGACAACTGGGCCTGCAAATTTTGAATTTTCTTCTGCCCGGAAACGCAAAACCCCCGGCATGCCGGGGGTTTTGTTGACTCGCGGGTGCGATTACTCGTCGAGGAACGAGCGCAGGTGCTCGCTTCTTGTCGGGTGACGCAGCTTGCGCAGTGCCTTGGCTTCGATCTGACGAATCCGCTCGCGGGTCACGTCAAACTGCTTACCAACCTCTTCAAGCGTGTGGTCGGTATTCATGTCGATGCCGAAGCGCATGCGCAGAACCTTGGCTTCACGGGCGGTAAGGCCCGACAGCACTTCGCGTGTTGCTTCTTTGAGGCTTTCAACAGTGGCGACATCGATTGGCGACTGCATGGTCGAGTCTTCGATGAAGTCACCCAAGTGCGAATCTTCGTCGTCACCGATCGGGGTTTCCATGGAGATCGGCTCTTTTGCGATCTTCAATACCTTGCGGATTTTATCCTCAGGCATTTCCATGCGTTCGCCCAGCTCTTCCGGGGTCGGTTCGCGACCCATTTCCTGCAACATCTGCCGGGAAATACGGTTGAGCTTGTTGATCGTCTCGATCATGTGCACCGGAATACGAATGGTGCGTGCCTGGTCGGCAATCGAGCGAGTGATCGCCTGACGGATCCACCAGGTGGCATAAGTCGAGAACTTGTAGCCACGACGGTATTCGAACTTGTCCACAGCCTTCATCAAGCCGATGTTGCCTTCCTGGATCAGATCGAGGAATTGCAGACCACGGTTGGTGTACTTCTTGGCGATGGAGATCACCAGACGCAAGTTCGCTTCAACCATCTCTTTCTTCGCGCGGCGGGCCTTGGCCTCACCGATCGACATGCGACGGTTGATGTCCTTGATCTCGGCGATTTTCAGGCCAGTCTCTTCTTCCAGTGCAGACAGCTTCTGCTGGCAACGCTGGATGTCAGGCTGCAGGCGACCGATGGCTTCGGCGTATTTGCTCTTGCCCTTGGCCAGTGCGTCAGTCCAGCTTTCGTCGACTTCGTTGCCCGGGAACTGGCGCAGGAAATCGGCGCGCGGCATACGTGCATCACGTACACACAGCTGCATGATGGCGCGTTCCTGGGCGCGAAGACGCTCGAGGGCACCGCGTACACGCTCTACCAGACCTTCAAACTGTTTTGGAACCAGTTTGATCGGCATGAACAGTTCGGCCAGTGCAACCATTTCGGCAATGGCGTGCTTGTCGTCGCGACCAAATTTCTTCAGAGCCTTGCGGGTGATTTCCATTTGATCGGAAACCGCACCGAAGCGCTGCTGGGCGATGACCGGATCAGGACCGCTCTCGACTTCGTCTTCTTCGTCGCTGGCGTCTGCCGACTCTTCCTCGTCGTCATCGGCACCTTCGGCCTTGACGGCTTTGGGGTCGACAGGCGGCGGGACTTCGGCAGGCGGCGCAATGCCGTCGTCCGGGTCGATATAGCCGCTCAGGACATCGGAAAGGCGACCGCCTTCACTGGTGACGCGTGTGTATTCGGAGAGAATGTGGTCAACCGTGCCTGGGAAGTGCGCAATTGCGCCCATCACTTCACGGATGCCTTCTTCGATACGTTTGGCGATTTCGATTTCGCCTTCACGGGTCAGAAGTTCAACGGTGCCCATTTCCCGCATGTACATACGAACAGGATCGGTGGTACGACCGATGTCGGTCTCGACCGCTGCCAACGCTGCAGCCGCTTCTTCTGCGGCTGCCTCGTCGGTATCGGCGTCGGCCAGCATCAAGGCGTCCGCATCCGGAGCACTCTCGTGTACCGGGATCCCCATGTCGTTGATCATGCGGATGATGTCTTCCACCTGCTCGGGATCTGAAATATCCTCGGGCAAGTGGTCGTTGACCTCTGCGTAAGTCAGATACTTCTGCTCACGACCCAGGGTGATCAACTCTTTGATACGAGATTGCTGTTGCGCTTTTCCGGACATAACACCCTATCCACTGAAGGTCTTGGCGGGCAAAAAACAAGCCGAGGATTATACCCGAGCTATGACCTCACGCGCCAGTTGAGGTCGGGGTTTGTGCGGGAACATTGCGATTTAGCAGTTCCCTAAGCTGAATTTTCTCTTCTGCGCTCAGCTCGGTCTGCCGAGCCTTGCTTATCAGATGTTCCAGACTGCGCTCGCGCTGGCGAGCGGATAAGCTAGTTATAGTGTCGAAAAACTGTTGTTCAAGGTTATCGGCCTCAATCAGCCATTCCTTTTCTGCCAGAGCACGCAGCAAGCGGCCCTGTTCAGTCCCGTGCCATCGCGCTATCAACTGTAACGACCGAAGGTTCGGATTCTTTTGCCGGGCTTCGATAAGAGCGACCAGCAGTTGTGCGTTGGATTGGTCTTCTGCAGCGAAATGGCTGGCATTTTCGACCTTTTCCGCCAATTCGGGGTGATGCAGCAAGGTTCTCAGTGCGGCCTGCATGGGCGGCTCGACGGCGGTGGGAACACGCGGCGTTCGAGGTTCGAAGTCCTGGCGCTTGCCTTTTTTGCCCCAGGATTTGTTGTCCCATTTTTTTTGATTCGGACCGCCGGTTTTCTTTTGCGTCCATTCCTGCTGAGGCTCGTAACCGCCTTGTGGCTGGTAATCGGCAAAATCAGGCATGGCGTCGTAGTCGACGTACGGGTCGTAACTCGGTGGCGCCTCTGCCGGCGCGCTCTGTACCAGCTGGCTGACGGCCTCGCCGGTCAGCCCGGTAATTTCGGTCAGGCGCTGACGCATCAGAATACGCAGGTTCGCGCCGGGCACTTTGTCGATCAATGGCGCCGCGAGGGTGGCCATGTGCGCCTTGCCCTCCAGCGAGCGCGGGTCGGACTCTTTGGTCAGTTGCTCGAAAAAATAATCGGCCAGCGGCTGCGCGTGCTGATTGATGCGTGCCTTGAACGCGTCGGTGCCTTCGGAGCGCACCAGCGTGTCCGGGTCTTCGCCTTCGGGAAGAAACAGAAAGCGCGCCCGGCGTCCGTCCTGCAGGTTCGACAGGGTCGCTTCCAGCGCACGCCATGCAGCGTTGCGTCCGGCCTGATCGCCGTCGAAGCAGAACAGTACGTTGGGTACGACCCTGAACAGGCGCTTCAAATGCTCTTCGCTGGTTGCTGTGCCCAGAGTCGCCACGGCATTGCGCAAGCCTTGCTGGGCCAGGGCGATGACGTCCATGTAGCCTTCAACGACGATGATTTCATCGAGGTTGCGATTGAATTTGCGCGCCTCGAACAGCCCGTACAGCTCCTGACCCTTGTGGAACACCGGCGTTTCCGGGGAGTTCAGGTACTTGGGTTTGTCATCACCCAGTACACGGCCGCCAAAGGCGATGACGCGCCCGCGCGAATCACGGATCGGAAACATCACCCGGTCGCGGAAGCGGTCGTAGCGCTTTCCGGTTTCGGCGTTCTCGATCAGCAGCCCGGCATCGATCATCACCTTTTGCTGCAAGGAGTCGCTGCTCAGGTGTTTGTACAGGTTGTCCCAGCCGGGCGGCGCGAAGCCCAGGCCAAAGTCTCTGGCGATTTCGCCGGACAGCCCGCGGCCCTTGAGGTAATCCACCGCAGCCTTGCGTGACGGGTGGCTTTTCAGGGCCTGGCGATAGAACTCGGCGGCGGCGGTCAGCAGCGGGTAGAGCGGGGAATCGGTCGGTTGCCGAGGCTTCTGGCCTTTTACGCTTTGTTCGCGAGGCACTTCCATGCCGGCGGCCTTGGCCAGGTCTTCGACAGCCTGGGGGAAGTCCAGGTTGTCGTGGTCCATGATGAAGCCGAGCGCGTTGCCGCCTGCGCCGCAACCGAAGCAGTAATAGAATTGCTTGTCCGGGCTGACGCTGAAAGAGGGGGTTTTCTCTTTGTGGAACGGGCAGCACGCGGTGTAATTCTTCCCGGCTTTCTTGAGCTGCACGCGCGAACTGACAACATCGACAATATCGGTGCGGTTCAGAAGGTCGTCGATAAAGCTCTGGGGAATCAGCCCGGCCATGGCGTTCTCATCATTCAAGCGTGGTGCAAAAGTATCGGACGACTCTACGAGCGTTCCGTCAGCCTGTCAGCCGTCTTTTTTGAAGACGTCGGCAATAAACGGGCACGTCTTTGCATCCGAAGGACGGTGTTGGCCTGAAAGGAATGAAGCTTGATCCTGCGAGAGGATCGGAAAGGCCACAAGCTTCGCTGCCCACGCGAGTGGTCAGAGCCTGGGGACACGGAAGACGCTGCCTTGGCTGAGCTTCTTGCGAAGTCATCAAGGCATACTCGTCTTGTCATCGGTCGATGTGCTGCCCGAGTGGGCATGACCGATGTGGCCTGTGAACAGGCTGGACGTGCTTGAATGAATGTCTGAGTCGCATCGGCGGCCTGGACAGGGTCAATCAATAAAGCGAACGCAAAACAGCGAAGCTGTAACTGCCGACAGCCCGGCTGGTTGGCCGGGCAAGGCAGAAGCTTGCGACGAAGGTCTGTAAATTAATACAGACGAACGGCGCGGCGCTGTTCGCGCTGGACTTTCTTGGCGTGGCGTTTGACAGCAGCTGCTGCCTTGCGCTTACGCTCCGAAGTCGGCTTCTCGTAAAATTCGCGGCTACGAACTTCAGCCAGAACACCGGCTTTTTCGCAGGAGCGCTTGAAACGACGCAGAGCTACGTCGAAGGGTTCGTTCTCTTTAACTTTGACGGCTGGCATCCAGAGCTACCTTCATTCATTACCGGGGTCAACGCTCAGTGCAAACACTGCACAAAAGTACGTCGGTTTTTAAGGGTTGCGGATGTTAACCCCTCATTGAGAGGAATGCAAAGCCTCTGATCGAAAACCGCTGGTCGGCACCTCGGTCGGCGACTATTATGCGCGCCTTCAAATCTGCCCCCTACAAGGCGCAACCCCATGCTAGTACTGGGATTAGAAACCTCCTGCGACGAAACCGGCGTCGCGTTATACGACAGCGAACGCGGTTTGCTTGCGGACGCATTATTCAGCCAGATCGACCTGCATCGTGCCTATGGCGGTGTGGTACCGGAGCTGGCTTCGCGCGATCACGTCAAGCGCATGCTGCCCCTGATTCGCCAGACACTGGCCGAGGCGGACTGCGTGGCCACTGATATCGACGCCATTGCCTACACGGCCGGCCCTGGCTTGGTCGGCGCCTTGCTGGTCGGCGCTTCGTGCGCTCAGGCGCTGGCGTTCGCCTGGGATATCCCGGCGCTGGGCGTGCATCACATGGAAGGTCATCTGCTGGCCCCGATGCTGGAAGAAAACCCGCCACAGTTCCCGTTCGTCGCCTTGCTGGTGTCGGGCGGCCATACGCAACTGGTGCGCGTCGACGGCATCGGTCAGTACGAGCTGCTGGGCGAGACGCTGGATGATGCCGCAGGCGAGGCCTTCGACAAGACCGCCAAGATGATGGGCATGCAGTACCCCGGCGGCCCGGAGATTTCAAAGGCGGCCATGCAGGGCGTGGCAGGGCGCTTTGTCTTCCCTCGGCCGATGACCGATCGTCCCGGGCTGGAATTCAGCTTCAGCGGCCTGAAAACCTCTGCGCTCAATACCTGGCAGCAATGCCGGAATGCTGGAGACGACAGTGAGCAAACCCGCTGCGACATCGCTCTGGCCTTCCAGCAGGCGGTAGTGGAGACTTTGACCATCAAGTGCAAGCGCGCGCTGAAGCAGACCGGTCTCAAGAGCCTGGTGATTGCCGGTGGCGTCAGCGCCAACAAGGCACTGCGTGCTTCGCTGGAAAGCATGCTTGGCGACCTGCGCGGCCATGTCTATTACGCACGGCCCGAGTTTTGTACCGATAACGGCGCGATGATCGCGTTTGCCGGGTGCCAGCGTTTGCAGGTCGGGCAGAAGGAAGATTTGAGCATCAGCGTGCAGGCACGCTGGCCCATGGAGCAGTTGTCGGGGCTGTGACGGCAGACCAGGCGGGTTACGCCTCAGAAATGTCGTTCGCGCCCGGCGAGCAGGTCGCGTAGATTGCCGCGATGGCGCCAGACGATGAGCAGGGTCAACACGCTCATCGGCAGCAGCGCATGAGGCTCCTGCCACGCCAGCAATGGCAGTGTCAGGGGTGTGGCGATCAGGGCGGCAAGCGAGCTGGTGCGGGTCAGGTACAGCGTCAGCAGCCAGGCGACTATCGCCAGGGCAGCGGCGGGCGGATACAGGCCCAGCAGCACACCGGCGGCGGTCGCTACGCCTTTGCCACCGCGGAAGCGGAAGTACACCGGGAACAGATGGCCCAGCACTGCGCAGACGCCGATCCAGCCCTGTTGTGCGATGTCCATGCTCAAGGTGCTGGCGATCAGGATCGGTACCAGGCCTTTGCAGAGGTCGCCGAGCAGGGTCAGGATGGCGAGTTTTTTCCCGGCCAGACGTAGCATGTTGGTCGCGCCGGCATTGCCGGAGCCACTGGCGCGCGGGTCCGGCCTGCCGCTCAGGCGGCTGAGCAGGATGGCGAAGGACAGCGAGCCAAGCAGGTAGGCGAAGGTGGCCAGTAACCAAAACATGCGAACCATTCCGGGCGAGGATGCCCTGATTCTAACGGCGCATCGCGCCCTTGTCGTGCAGTGGAGAGTAGTGCTTGGACAGAGTTTTCATCGAGGGCCTTGAGGTCGATACGGTCATTGGCGCTTATGACTGGGAGCGTGGCATTCGTCAGTGCCTGCGTCTGGACCTCAGCTTTGCCTGGGACAATCGCCCCGCAGCCGCAGGCGACGATCTGAGCAAGGCCCTCGACTACGCCAGTGTCTCGACACGTATTCAGGCGTTCGCCGAGCAGGCACAGTTCCAGTTGGTGGAGACCTTCGCCGAGCGACTGGCTGAAGTGCTGATGGGTGAATTCAATATTCCCTGGCTGCGCCTGAAACTGACCAAGCCTGGTGCTGTAGCGGCCGCTGCCGGTGTGGGCGTGGAGATCGAGCGCGGATGTCGCTGACGCGGATTTTCCTCGGCCTGGGGAGCAACATCGAGCGTGAGCGTCACCTGATTGCGGGGCTCGATGCGCTGGATGGCTTCCTGACCGATCTGAGCTGTTCGCCGGTTTTTGAAAGCCATGCCGTGGGTATCAAGAGCGGGCCGTTCTTCAATCTCGTCGTATCGGCGCTGACTGATTTGCCCCTGATGGAGCTGGATCGTCGCCTGAAATTCATCGAAGCGGACAATGGCCGCTACGCCCCGGATCGCAAAGGGTTGCCGCTGGATATCGATGTGCTGCTGTATGGCGAGCAGGTCGGTAATTTCGACGGGCTGATCCTGCCGAGGGCAGAAATCCTGAAGAATGCCTTCGTGCTTCGCCCATTGGCGTTGATTGCCCCTGAACGTCTGCATCCCGGTGTGGGCATTGCCTTCAGCAAACTCTGGGCTGATGCGCAGATCGATCAGCAGCTTTGGCCTGTGGCGTTCGAGTGGCGCGGGCTGGCACTGACGCCTGAGGATTTGCTGCGTAGCTGAGGTCATCCTCGTCTTTCAGCCCGAGTGCAGAGCGTCCATGGCTGCGCATAGTTACGAAAAGTGCTCCCCCGGACACCTCTCGTTCCTCACGCTCCGCGTCACACAGTGCTGGTCTTGTAGGTTTTCAGTGCCTTCAAGCGCTCATTCTTCAGCGCGTCACCCAGTTCCTTGCCTTTCAGACCCTGTTCCAGCAACGGCTGTACTGATACCGCGCGTGCGGCCTCGGCGGCGCCGCGCAGGTAGTCGGCCTGTGGATAACTGCGTTGTTCGAAGCCGTGACGTCCTCGGGCGTCCATCTCGCACGCTGCAATGAACTCTTCAAAGCGCTGCGGGCGGCGGTAGACGTCGAAGCTTTGCAGCAACTCCAGCAGGGTCGAAGGTTTCAACTCCAGCGCACGGTGGCCGTGGGTATGGTACTGGCCGACCAGCAGCGCCAGTTCCTGGCAGTCCCTCGGCACACGAAAACGCTCGTTGACCGCTTTTATCAGGCGCAGGCCTGTGTGTTCATGAGCGATGTGCCTTGGCCATTCGGCTTCCGGCGTCAGCCCTTTACCGAGGTCGTGCAGCAGGCAGGCCCAGCGCACCGTCAGCGGGTGTTTGTGGCGTGCGGACTGCTCGAGGACGCTGAGCACGTGGACGCCAGTGTCTATTTCCGGGTGATGCGCCGCCGGCTGCGGTACACCGAACAACGCTTCGACTTCGGGCATCAGCTCTTTGAGCGCGCCGCAGTCGTGCAGCACCTGAATGAATACCTGAGGCTGTTCTTCCATGAGCGCGCGCGAGATTTCCTTCCAGCTTCGCTCGGCAGTCAGCGCCTTGAGTTCGCCCGATTCACTGAGCTGTCGCATCAGCCCAAGGGTCTCGGGCGCGATGGTAAAACCGTAACCGGCGTAGCGTGCGGCGAATCGCGCTACGCGCAGAACCCTGAGCGGATCTTCGGCGAAAGCGGGGGAAACGTGACGTAATATCCGCGCTTCCAAGTCCTTCTGGCCGTTGTAGGGGTCGGTTAAATTACCGTCCTTGTCTTCAGCCATGGCGTTGATCGTCAGGTCACGCCGAATCAAATCCTGCTCAAGCGTCACCTCGGGGCTGGCGTGGAAAACAAAGCCCCCGTAGCCCACGCCGCTCTTGCGCTCGGTGCGCGCCAGCGCGTATTCCTCATTGGTCAGCGGATGCAGAAACACCGGGAAATCTGTACCGACCGGGCGATAGCCCTTGATCAGCATGTCCTCGGTGCTTGCACCGACCACGACCCAGTCGATGTCCGTGACAGGTTGACCCAGAAGACGGTCGCGTACAGCACCGCCCACTTTATAAATCTGCATAAAAAGCCTCCGTAAGCGCGACAGGATAAACCTTGTGTCGTACTTGCGGAGGCTAAAGCTGCATGAACAAGCGTTTAAAACCCTATTCCCCTAGTGCTTAAAGGTGAACGACCGCCATATCAAGCCGGGGATATTCACTGTCGGCATGCTCGCCTTTCGGGGGGACGTGATGAGTCTTGACCACCTGATCGCCCTGCAGGGTTTCCAGGTGGATGTCAAAGCCCCACAGCCGGTGCAGGTGCTTGAGCACCTCGTCTGTCGAGTCACCGAGTGGTTTGCGATTGTGCTGTTGATGGCGCAGGGTCAGCGAGCGATCGCCTCGGCGGTCGATGCTGTAGATCTGCACATTGGGCTCCCGATTGCCCAGGTTGTACTGCGCAGCGAGTATTTCGCGAATGGTCCGATAGCCGTTTTCATCATGAATGGCGGGCACCAGCAGGTCCTCCTGCTGGTCGTCGTCCATGATGCTGAACAGCTTGAGGTCGCGAATCACCTTGGGCGACAGGTACTGGAGGATGAAGCTCTCGTCCTTGAAGCTGGTCATTGCGAATTTGATCGCCGTGAGCCAGTCGCTGCCGGCAATTTCCGGAAACCACTGGCGGTCTTCGTCAGTAGGGTTTTCGCACATCCGGCGGATGTCCTGATACATGGCAAAGCCCAGCGCGTAGGGATTGATACCGCTGTAATACGGACTGTCGAAACCGGGCTGGAAAATCACGCTGGTGTGCGACTGCAGGAACTCCATCATGAAGCCGTCGGTGACCAGGCCTTCGTCGTACAGATCATTCATCAGCGTGTAATGCCAGAACGTCGCCCAGCCTTCGTTCATCACCTGGGTCTGGCGCTGTGGATAGAAATACTGCGCGATCTTGCGCACGATGCGCACCACTTCACGCTGCCATGGCTCCAGCAGCGGGGCGTGTTTCTCGATGAAGTAGAGAATGTTTTCCTGCGGCTCTGCCGGAAAGCGCGCGTTGTCTTCCTTGCTGCTCTTGTCGGCACTTTTCGGGATGGTGCGCCACAGGTCGTTGATTTGCCGCTGCAGGTGCTCCTCCCGGTCCTTCTGCCGACGCCGCTCCTCTTCGGCGGAAATCGGGTAGGGGCGCTTGTAGCGATCCACCCCGTAGTTCATCAGTGCATGGCAGGAGTCGAGCAAGTCCTCCACGGCATCGATGCCATGCCGTTCCTCACACTGCATGATGTACTGCTTGGCAAACACCAGGTAATCGATGATCGAGCTGGCGTCGGTCCAGGTGCGAAACAGGTAGTTGCCCTTGAAGAAGCTGTTATGGCCATAGCACGCATGAGCCACGACCAGCGCCTGCATGCAGATGGTGTTCTCTTCCATCAGGTAGGCGATGCACGGGTCGGAGTTGATGACGATCTCGTAGGCCAGGCCCATCTGGCCTCGCGAATAGGATTTTTCCGTGCTGAGGAAGTGTTTGCCGTAGGACCAGTGGTGATAGCCCAAGGGCATACCCACCGAGGCATAGGCATCCATCATCTGCTCGGCCGTAATCACTTCGATCTGGTTGGGGTAGGTATCCAGCGCATACCGCTCGGCAATCCTGCCGATTTCGCGGTCGTAGGCGCGGATCAGTTCGAATGTCCACTCTGACCCCGTGGAGAGGGGTTGGCGCTTCTGCTCTCTGGCGGTCATGACACTAACCTTCGCTGAAAGAGTTCGCGGAATACCGGGTAGATATCACCGGCAGAGACCAGCTGTTGCTGGGCAAACGTGTCGGCAAAATCTTCACCGATGCGTTCGTATTCATACCACAAGGCCTGATGCTCACGCGGCGTGATTTCCACGTACGTGTAGTACTGCACGAAGGGCATGATCTGTTTGGTGAGGATTTCCCGGCAGATGGGCGAATCATCGTTCCAGTTGTCGCCATCCGACGCTTGTGCCGCGTAGATATTCCAGTCACTGCTCGGGTAGCGTGCGGCCATGATTTCCTGCATCAGTTTCAAGGCGCTGGAAACGATGGTGCCGCCGGTTTCCCGGGAATAGAAAAACTCTTCCTCGTCCACTTCGCGGGCGCTGGTGTGGTGACGAATGAAGACCACGTCGATCTTGTCGTAGTTACGTTTGAGGAACAGGTACAGCAGGATGAAGAAGCGCTTGGCGATGTCCTTGGTCGCCTGGGTCATGGAACCGGAGACGTCCATCAGGCAGAACATGACCGCTTTGGAGCTGGGGTTGGGTTGCTTGACCAGCAGGTTGTACTTGAGGTCGAAGGTGTCGAGGTAGGGCACACGACGAATGCGTGCCTTCAGTCGGTCGATCTCTACTTCCAGTTCCTGAATGTCACCAAAGTTATCCGGCTCTTCGCGCTTCATGCGTTCAAGCTCGGCGGTCGCTTCCCTGAGTTTCGCCCGGCTGCTGCCGGACAGTGCAATGCGGCGTGCATGTGCCGAGCGCAGCGTACGGATGATGTTGATCCGCGACGGGTTGCCCTCGTTGCTGATCCCGGCGCGCACAGTCTTGAAGGTGTCGGTGCCGGTCAGGTTACGCTTGACCAGATTCGGCAGCTCCAGGTCTTCGAACATGAATTCGAGAAATTCTTCCTGAGTAATCTGAAACGAAAACTCATCCATCCCTTCGCCGGAGTTGCCTGCCTTGCCGGGGCCTTTGCCGCCACCGCCGCCTTGAGGGCGGGCGATGTGCTCACCTGTGGTGAACTCCTTGTTGCCAGGATGAACAACGGTCTGCTTGCCGCCGCGACCGTGGTGCAGGACCGGTTCGTCGATGTCACGTCCGGGAATGCTGATCTGCTCGCCGTGTTCCATGTCAGTGATGGAGCGTCGGCTGACCGCTTCCTCCACCGCCTTCTTGATGTGGTCACGGTAGCGCCGCAGAAACCGCTGGCGGTTTACCGTGCTCTTGTTCTTGCCGTTGAGACGTCGGTCGATCACATAGCTCATAGGCTCCTCCGGGGAGCTTCAAGTTGTAAGCCTCAAGCTGCAGGCGAGCCGCGATGAATCCCGAGCCCGGGGGGTGATCGCTTTTCGCCTGCAGCTGATAGCTTGAAGCTTGCAGCTGCTTTACTGCGATTTCCGCACGCGCAGATACCATTCGGAAAGCAGACGTACCTGCTTGTCCGTGTAGCCCCTCTCGACCATTCGTGTCACGAAGTCGTTGTGCTTCTGCTGATCCTCTTTGCTGGCCTTGGCATTGAAGCTGATAACGGGCAGGAGGTCCTCGGTGTTGGAGAACATTTTCTTCTCGATCACCACCCGCAGCTTCTCGTAGCTGAGCCAGGTCGGGTTCTTGCCGTTGTTGTTGGCGCGGGCACGCAGCACGAAATTGACGATTTCGTTGCGGAAATCTTTCGGGTTGCTGATGCCAGCCGGTTTCTCGATCTTTTCCAGTTCCTCGTTCAAGGCCACACGGTTGAGAATCTCGCCGGTTTCCGGATCGCGGTATTCCTGATCCTGAATCCAGAAGTCTGCATACAGCACATAGCGGTCGAAAATGTTCTGACCGTACTCGCTGTAGGACTCCAGGTACGCCGTCTGGATTTCCTTGCCGATGAACTCGATATAGCGCGGTGCCAGGTATTCCTTGATAAAGCGCAGATAACGCTCGCGCGTTTCGGCGGGGAACTGCTCCTGTTCGATCTGCTGTTCCAGCACGTAAAGCAGATGCACCGGGTTGGCGGCGATTTCGTGCGGATCGAAGTTGAAGACCTTGGACAGAATCTTGAACGCGAAGCGGGTAGACAGACCATTCATGCCTTCGTCGACGCCCGCACTGTCGCGGTACTCCTGGATCGACTTGGCTTTAGGGTCGGTGTCTTTCAGGTTCTCGCCGTCATACACGCGCATCTTGGAGTAGATGTTGGAGTTGTCCGGCTCTTTGAGGCGCGAGAGCGTGGTGAACTGCGCAAGCATTTTCAGGGTGTCCGGCGCGCAGTGCGCCTTGGACAGCGAGCTGTTGAACAGCAGCTTGTCGTAGATCTTGATCTCGTCGCTGACACGCAGGCAATACGGCACCTTCACGATGTAGATACGGTCGATGAAGGCTTCGTTGTTCTTGTTGTTGCGGAAGCTGTGCCATTCCGACTCGTTGGAGTGCGCCAGCAGGATACCGGTGAACGGGATCGCGCCCAGCCCTTCGGTACTGTTGTAGTTGCCTTCCTGGGTTGCGGTAAGCAGCGGATGAAGGACCTTGATCGGTGCCTTGAACATCTCGACGAATTCCATCAGGCCCTGGTTGGCCCGGCACAGCGCGCCCGAGTAGCTGTAGGCGTCGGCGTCGTTCTGCGGGAATTCTTCCAGTTTGCGGATATCCACCTTGCCGACCAGCGCAGAGATGTCCTGGTTGTTTTCGTCGCCAGGCTCGGTTTTCGCCACGGCAATCTGGTTGAGAATCGACGGATAGAGCTTCACGACCTTGAACTGGCTGATGTCGCCGCCGAACTCGGCCAGGCGTTTGGTCGCCCAGGGCGACATGATGGTGCTCAGGTAGCGTCGCGGAATCCCGAAGTCTTCTTCGAGAATCGCGCCGTCCTCCGTGGCGTTGAACAGGCCCAAGGGCGACTCGAAGACTGGCGAGCCCTTGATGGCGTAGAACGGGACTTTTTCGATCAGTTGCTTGAGTTTTTCCGCCAGGGACGATTTACCGCCACCCACCGGGCCGAGCAGATACAGGATTTGCTTCTTCTCTTCCAGGCCTTGGGCGGCATGGCGGAAATACGAAACGATCTGGTCGATGCATTCTTCCATTCCGTGGAAGTCGGCAAAGGCCGGATAGCGGCGTATGACCTTGTTGGAGAAAATGCGCGACAGCCTGGAGTTGGTGGAGGTATCCACCAGTTCAGGTTCGCCGATAGCCAGCAGAAGACGTTCTGCGGCAGAGGCATAGGCGCTGCGGTCCTGTTTGCAGAGCTCAAGGTACTCCTGTAGCGAGAGCTCTTCTTGCCTCGTGCTTTCGAAGCGTTGTTGGAAGTGGCTGAATATACTCATGACGTCACCTCGCTCGATACGTGGAGCCGGCGGCGGATCGTCAGTCGATGCTGGCAGCAGCCGCTTAACGGCCACTGTTTCCCCCCAGAACACCCTAAAAGTAACTACCGATGACCCACGCGCCGGTGTACCGGCTCTCCCCTGAATACGGATGGCCTAGGCTAAGGATAGTTCGGATTCGGAAAGATAAAGAAGGGATGCGCGAGAAGACGGGCTGACCGTTCGTCAGATGGCTCGCGAGCCCGCGTAGAACGCGGGATCAGCTGTCATAAAAATATTTTCTATCAGCCTTGCACGGTTTCTTGTGGGTAAGTGGCGCGCCACAGCTCGAAACCGCCGTCCACGCTGTACACATCGGAGAAACCCTGGCTGACCAGATAGGCTGCAGCGCTCTGGCTGGAGTTGCCGTGGTAGCAGACGACCACCAGCGGCTTGTCCAGGTCGGCTTCGCGGATGAAGTCGGCGATCGAGTGGTTGTCCAGATGCACGGAATCGGGAATGTGATTGCTCTCGAAAGCCTGCGGATCCCGGACATCGACCAGCACGGCGCCTTGCTCGCGCAGAGCCTGGGCCTGTTCGGGTGGGATACGTTTGAATTCAGTCATTGCCTGGGCTCCTGAGCCTGAGGTTACGGAAGGGGAGTAGCGCCGGGTTGCACTCGGGTAACAAGCCCGTCTGCGGCATTGCCCATAGCATCGCAATTGCACTGATGGCGTTCAAGCGTATCGACATTGAGCAGCGTCATCGAACCGCCCCAGACACATCCGCTGTCCAGGGCAAAGACGTCCGGTTCGTCGCAGCGACCTTCAAGCGCAGCCCAGTGGCCGAAAATGATTTTCACGTCGCGGGTCTTGCGGCTCTGGTGGCTGAACCAGGGCGCGTAGCCAGGTATCGCGGTGCCGACCCCTTCCTTGCTCTTCAGATCGAGCTTGCCGTCGCTGGTGCAGAAGCGCATACGCGTGAAGTAGTTGGTGATGACCCGCAGACGCGTCACGCCTTGCAGGTCGTTGTCCCACCTGGTCGGTTCATTGCCGTACATGCCGTCAAGAAAGGCGCCGTACAACTGCTCGTCCTGCAGCGCGTGCTCGACTTCGGCAGCGTGCTTCAAGGCCTTTTTCAGCGTCCACTGTGGTGCGATACCGGCATGCACCATGGCGACATTGCGTTGAGCATCGTAATGCATGAGCTTTTGCCGACGCACCCAGCCGAGCAGGTCGTCACGGTCAGGCGCTTCAAGGATTTCAAGCAGCGTGTCGCCTTTTTTCAGCAGCTCTTTTTTGCGCGCCACTGCAAGCAGGTGCAGGTCATGATTACCCAGCACGCACACCAGCGATTCGCGAAGGCTGTACAGGTAGCGAAGCGTTTCCAGCGATTGCGGACCACGGTTAACGAGGTCACCTACCAGCCAGAGGCGATCCTGCTCCGGGTTGAAGTGAACGTGCTCGAGCAGGCATTGCAGAGGTTCGAGGCAGCCTTGCAGGTCACCCACGGCGTACACCGCCATCAGTGCAGCGAGCCCGGAACGGCCAGCCGGAATGGCTCGATGACGGCATCGAAGCGTTTGCCGTCTTCGGCCAGCATCTGATAGGTGCCCTGCATGTTGCCGACCTTGGTGGTCATGACCGTACCACTGCTGTAGGTATGGCTGTGGCCGTTCTTGATCAGTGGCTGCTGGCCAACCACGCCTTCGCCACGCACTTCCTCGACATTGCCATCACCGTCGGTGATGACCCAGTGCCGCGACAGCAGTCGGGCAGGTAACTCGCCGTTGTTGTGCACGGTGATGGTGTAGGCGAAAGCGAAGCGGTTCTGCTCGGGTTGCGACTGCTCCGAGAGGAAGCGTGTGACGACGCTGACGTCGACCTTGTAACGAGAATCGGGCATGCAATAGGCCTTGAAATCCATAGCTGCGAAAAAAGGGCGTGTGCGGCAGGTAGATCAGTCTAGGACAAGTAAGCGGAAAATGACGACTGAGCCTGCCGTTTACTTGTCCCCAGGGTTCACTCTGTCACAACTTTTTCGCTGAGAGTGTCCGCCAGACGAACGAATGCAGCCAGATCGAGCTGCTCGGGGCGCAAGCTGCCGTCTACTCCGGAAGCGGTGATCTCATCGCTGGTCAACAGCAGCTTGAGCGTGTTGCGCAAGGTCTTGCGACGCTGGTTGAACGCTTCACGCACGATGCGCTCCAGCACACGGTGATCCTTGGCAGGGTGCGGCAGTGTTTCGTATGGGACGAGGCGCACAATGGCCGAGTCCACTTTCGGCGGCGGGTTGAACGCACCCGGTCCGACGTTGAACAGGTGCTCCACGCGGCAATGGTACTGGACCATGATCGACAGACGACCCCAGTCACCGCCGCCGGGTCCGGCAGCCATGCGCTCGACCACTTCCTTTTGCAGCATGAAGTGCATGTCGCGGATCAGGCTGGCGTTCTGCAGCAGGTGAAAAATCAGCGGTGTCGAGATGTTGTACGGCAGGTTGCCCACCACCCGCAGGCTGCGCGGTTCGGCGCCGAGGGTGTTGAAGTCGAACTTCAGTGCATCGCCCTGATGCAGGTTGAAGTTCGGCTTGCTGGCGAACTGACCGTTCAGGATCGGAATCAGGTCCTTGTCCAGCTCGACCACGTCCAGCTGAGCGCCGCTGTCGAGCAGGCCCTCGGTCAGTGCACCCTGGCCCGGCCCGATTTCCAGCAGCCGGTCTTCAGGTCTGGCACGGATGGCACGCAGGATCTTGTCGATAACGCCTGCGTCGTGCAGGAAGTTCTGCCCGAAGCGCTTGCGCGCCCGGTGTTGGTATTGCTCGGTCATGAATGGGTCTCGGCCATCTGGTAGGCGGTTTGCAGTGCGACGTGCAGGCTGCCGGTGTCGATGTTCGCGGTGCCAGCCAGGTCCAGCGCCGTGCCGTGATCGACAGAGGTGCGGATGATTGGCAGGCCGAGCGTCACATTGACCGCTGCGCCGAAACCTTTGTATTTCAGCACGGGCAGGCCCTGATCGTGGTACATCGCCAGCACTGCATCGCAGTGCTCCAGATATTTGGGGGTAAACAGAGTGTCTGCAGGCAGCGGGCCGCGCAAGTCCAGGCCTTCGCTGCGCAGGCGCTCCAGAGCAGGTTCGATGATGTCGATTTCCTCACGACCCAGATGCCCGCTTTCGCCGGCATGAGGGTTGAGGCCGCAGACCAGAATGCGTGGGTGGGCAATGCCGAACTTGGTGACCAGATCAGCGTGCAGGATGCGTGTCACTCGCTCCAGACGATCCGCTGTGATAGCGTCGGCCACATCGCGCAACGGCAGGTGAGTGGTCACCAGTGCCACGCGCAGGTCGCCGGTTGCCAGCATCATCACCACCTGTTCGGTGTGAGTCAGTTCAGCGAGAAATTCGGTGTGTCCGGAAAATGCGATACCGCCGTCGTTGATGACGCCTTTGTGCACCGGGGCGGTGACCATGCCGCTGAACAGCCCATCCAGGCAGCCCTGGCCGGCGCGGGTCAGGGTTTGCAGGACGAACGCCGCGTTGGCCTTGTTCAGTACGCCGGTTTCCACCGGAGCAGCCAGTGGCGTATCCCAGACGTACAGACTGCCGGCAGGTGCAGGCAGGTCGGGAAACGCTTCGGGGGTGACATCGATCAGACTGACCGCTACACCCAGTTGCGCGGCCCGCTCCAGGAGCAGGTCACGGCTGGTAATGGCAATCAGGGGGTATGGCTGAGGCTGCGTGGCGAGCAGCAGGCAAAGGTCAGGACCTATGCCGGCCGGCTCGCCGGGTGTCAGTGCGAAACGCTTGGGTTTCACTGTGCAGCCTGGGTCGCGCCAGGGAGTTTGATTTCAACGTAGGCTTCGTCGCGGATCTGACGCAGCCAGGTTTGCAGCTCTTCGTCGTACTTGCGGTTACGCAGTACGTTCAGCGCCTGCTGTTCGCGAGCCTGATCGGTAGCGTCCGTGGAGCGACGACCGAGCACTTCGAGGACATGCCAGCCGTACTGGGTCTGGAACGGTTTGGACAAGACGCCTTGTGGTGTTTCGCTCATGACCTGACGGAATTCCGGAACCAGAGAATTGGGATCAACCCAGTTCAGATCGCCGCCATTGAGTGCAGAACCCGGATCTTCCGAAAAGCTTTTTGCCAGCTCGGCGAAATCTTCGCCGTTCTCGATGCGGTCGTAGATCTTCTGGGCAAGACGCTTGGTCTCTTCCTCATTACGGATTTCGCTTGGCTTGATCAGGATATGACGCACATGCACTTCATCACGCATTTGCGCCTGACCCTGACCGCCACGCTTTTCCAACAGCTTGAGAATGATGAAACCACCCGGCGTACGCGCAGGAGGCGTTACGTCACCGACCGGCATCGAGCTGAGCATGTCGCCGAAGGGTGGTGGCAACTGTGCAGCCTTGCGCCAGCCCATGTCGCCGCCTTCCAGTGCGTTTTCGCTGGACGAGGAGGTGGCTGCAAGACGGGTGAAGTCAGCACCTTTCTTCAGCTGGTCGTAGATACCCTTGGCCTTGACCGCTGCGGCCTGGATGGCGTCCGAAGAAGCGCTGTCAGGTGTGGCGATCAGAATGTTGGCCAGGTGAAACTCTTCAGACAGCTGAGCCTTGCCCATATCGGAGGCGAGGAAGTTCTTCACTTCCTGCTGGGACACCTGGATACGTTCGGCCACCCGGCGCTGACGCACGCGGCTGATGATCATTTCCCGGCGCACCTGTTCGCGCGCATCGTTATAGGACAGGCCGTCATGCGCCAGCGCGGCGCGGAACTGCTCCACGCTCATGTTGTTGCGCTGGGCAATGGTGCCGATGGCCTGGTTCAGCTCTTCGTCGGAGACTCGAATGCCAGACCGTTCGCCCATCTGCAACTGCAGGTTTTCCAGGATCAGACGATCCAGAACCTGTGGTTGCAGGGCTTCGGCAGGCGGTACACCAGAGCCACGCTTGGCAATGGTCTGCTGAACTTCACGTACACGCTGGTCCATCTGGCTTTTCATGATCACGTCGTTGTCGACGATGGCCACGACACTGTCCAGAGGTTGAACCGCAGCATGCACTGCACCGCTCAGGAGTAACGCGCCCAGCATCAGCGGGCGCAGACAATCAGAAAGCTTGGTCTTCACGTTCACGATAACCTTGGATGCCTTTGTCGAGGAAGCTGTCTACTTTGGCGCCAGTTACACCGCCGAGCCCCTTCAACACGATTTGTAGGAATATGCCGCGGTCGCCTTTCTCGTTCTGAGGTGCTGCCTGGCTGAATTCGTCGTAGTCGATCCAGTAACGATTGACCAGACGCATTTTCCAGCAGCAGTTGTCGTACTCGAACCCGCCGAAAGCTTCGATGGTGCGTTCACGGTTGTAGTCATACTGCCAACGGCTGATCAGGCTCCACTGCGGCACGATCGGCCAGATGACCGAGAAATCGTGCTGCTGAATCTTGTAGTAGTCCTTCACGTAGTTTGGCGAACCCGGAGTGCCGTAGTCGCCACCGCCCACGACCCAACGGCCGGTGCTTTCGTCGTAACGAATCTGGTCGTTACGATAGCGATAGCCGAGGTTGACGACCTTGTTCGGGTTGTCTTCAGGCTGGTAGTGGAACATTGCGCTGCCCGAACGGGTGCTTCGGCTGTCCGGATCCCAGTTGAAATCGGAGTTGAAGCGCCAGTCGCGGTTGAAGCGGTATTCGTATTCCAGTGCGTAAGGCGAAACGTTGGAGCGCGCATCGTCACGGTCAGCGAACGCGACACCCGGCAACTGCACCTTGCGGTCTTCGAAATACAGCGCCTGACCGATGCTGAAGCGTTGACGTTCGAAACCGTTGTTCTCGATCCAGCGGTTGGTGACGCCCAGCGACAGTTTGTTCTCGTCGCCGATGCGGTCGGAACCGGTGAAGCGGTTGTCACGGAACAGCGAGGCGAAGTTGAACGTGCTTTCGCTGGTGTCGAATACCGGGATGTCGGTCTGGTCTTTCTCGGGAACATAGAGATAGAACAGGCGCGGCTCCAGGGTCTGGCGGTAATCCTTGCCGAACCAGTTGGTATTGCGGTCGAAGTACAGGCCGCTGTCGACGCTGAAGATCGGTACGCTGCGGCTTTGGCTGCTGCTGTACTCTTCGCCGGCCAGCAGGGTGTTTTTGCCCTGGCTGTCCAGATCCAGATCGTATTGCGTGTAGACATACTTCAGCTTCGGCGTCAGGAAGCCATAGGTCCAGTTCATCGGCAAGCTGACCGACGGTGCCAGGTTCAGGCGATCACCGTTTGCGCGAGCCAGGCCGGAGATGTTGTTGTCCAGACGTGTTTCGGAGTTGCCATCTTCATCGATGAACGCGCCGCTGCGCAGGTCACGCTCGAAGCGCACCGCTTCAGTCTGATAATCGAACTTCAGGCCGCCGGGGTTGTAGGGCAACGTACCGTTGAGCGTCAGCTGAGGCAGGCGGTTGTACGGCGTAACGTTGGCAACCGTCGCCAGCTTGTAGGCCTGAGCATTGAGCACTGCCGAGAAGCTGTCGCCACGGTAGGTCAGGGAGCCCTGCTGGTTGAGGAAGTCTGTTCTTTTCACGCCGATCTGATCGGTTTCCAGATCCTGGAAGTAATACGGATCACTGATATCGGTGTAATCGACCTGGGTCAGCCAGCGCGTATCAAGCCCGCCCTTGTGCTGCCAGTTGATCATCCAGCGGGTCTTGTCGTAATCGGACTGCTGTTTGCGGTCGTCATTCTCGTCGTTCAGGTACGCGCCGCCAAACTGACCTTCGCTGCCCTTGGTCAGGTAGCGGAACTCGCCTTCCATCAGCAAGCCACGATCAGCCATGTAACGCGGGTACAACGTGGCGTCGTAGTTCGGTGCCAGGTTGAAGTAGTACGGGGTGACCAGCGTGAAGCCGTTGTCGCCACCTGCTGCAATGGTCGGCGGCAGGAAACCGGACTGACGACGGTCGTCGATCGGGAAGTAGATATACGGCGTATACAGAACCGGTATGTCCTTGACCCGCAGGGTAACGTTGGTCGCGGTACCGAAGCCGGTGGCCGGGTTCAGCGTGATGTTGTTGCCCTTGAGCGTCCAGGCGTTGCTGTTCGGCTCGCACGTCGTGTAGGTACCGTCCTTGAGCCGGATGATCGCGTTCTCTGCACGCTTGGCGTACAGGGCGTTACCGCGAATGTTCGACTTGTGCAGGACGTACTCGGCGTTGTCGACACGGGCTTCGCCGGTGTCGAGTTGCAGTTCGGCCTTGTCACCGACGATCAGCGCACCGTTGTCGCGCAGACGGACATCGCCGTTCAGCTCGCCACGGTTCTCGGCCTGATGCAGTGCAGCCTCCTGGGCCTGCACCTGCATGCTGCCCTGGCGCATCACCACATCACCGGCCAGCGTTGCGACCTGCGCGTCCTGTTCGTAACGCGAAGCCTTGGCTCCCACGAACATCGGCGCGTCTTTCATCGGCGTCTTGTCGTCCATGCCAGGACGGATCGGCTCGACGTAGGCACCCGAGCAATACGGGCCGGTCTCGGCCAGTTGCGCTGCGGTAAGCTTTTCGCGAGGAACCCAATCGAGGTGGCTGTAGTCAGCACTACGCGACTTCAGACCTTTGCCCTTGGCTTCAGTGACCAGTTGCGTACCCGCAGACTGTTCACCCGAAGAGGTGCCTTGTGAGGTGACCGTGCCGTTGGAGCTGACCGACGTCGTGTCATGCACGGGGCGCGGAGGCAGATCCACTGCAGCAGCATTGGATTTCGGCGCACAGTTCCAGGCACCCGAAGCAGAGACTGAGCAGTCATACTGTTCCGCGGCGACCACGAACTGAGTGGCCAGAGGTTGCATCGCCAGCAGACTGCCGGTTACGAGCAACGGAAATTTTTTACGAAACGCGGGGGATTTCAATGCCATCTTATTAGTCCGGGCTTCCTGCGCGCCATCTGCCCGCGGGGGGGCCGCACGCCTCTCGATGGGCTGAAAAAGATTCCGGATAATAAAGCATGACCCGCTTGACGGCTAGCGCCGTCGGAGACCCTTGTAATGTCAGATCAAGATATACGCCTGCAATCCCTGAAAGTTTGGCTCGATGAGCAGTTGCCGGCGCTGTTTTCGGCGCACGGTTGGGGCGCCGTGCCCCCGGCTACGTTGACTGCGGCCAGTAGTGACGCAAGTTTTCGCCGTTATTTTCGCTGGGAGGGTGCGGGCCGAACTTTTATTGTCATGGACGCCCCTCCACCGCAGGAAAACTGCAAACCGTTCGTGGATATCGCTCATTTATTGGAAAAGTCGGGCATTAATGTTCCAAAAATTTATGCCGAAGACCTGACACAAGGCTTTTTGCTGCTCAACGATCTGGGTCGTCAGACTTATCTGGATGTCATTGACGCCGACAATGCCGATGCCTTGTTCGCTGATGCCATTCAGGCGTTGCTGGCTTACCAGCAACTGCCTATGGACGCGCCGTTGCCCAGCTATGACGTCGCGTTGCTGCGCCGTGAACTGGAGCTGTTTCCCGAGTGGTACGTGAAGCGGCACCTGGGTGTCGAGATGGACGAGGCGCAGCTGAGCGACTGGCAGCAGGTCAGCGAGCTGCTGATCAACAGCGCCCTGGCACAGCCCAAAGTGCTGGTGCATCGCGACTACATGCCGCGCAACCTGATGATCAGCGAGCCCAATCCGGGCGTGCTGGATTTCCAGGACGCGGTCTATGGCCCGGTTACCTATGACGTGACATGCCTGTTCAAGGACGCATTCCTGAGCTGGCCACAGGAGCGCGTGAGTGACTGGCTGCGCACCTACTGGGATCAGGCGCGGGCCATCGGCATTCCGGTACAGGAAGACTTTGCCGCTTTCGAGCGCGCCAGTGATCTGATGGGCGTACAGCGACATTTGAAGGTGATCGGCATTTTTGCCCGTATTTGCCACCGCGATGGAAAACCTCGTTACCTGGAAGACGTTCCGCGCTTTTTCGCTTATATAGAGGCGGTACTGTCACGTCGCCCAGAGCTGGCGCAGCTCGGGCAATTGCTTACCAGTCTGCAGCCGGTAGACACCGCTGTCTGACAGAAACCGTCAACGTGATAAACAGCCGGTTTTATAAAGGGCCGCTTTGAAAGATGGCCACTTTGGAAAAGATCTTGATTGTGTCGAAGAGGACTGCATGAAAGCGATGATTCTCGCTGCCGGTAAAGGCGAGCGAATGCGCCCGTTGACCCTGCACACGCCCAAACCGTTGGTGCGTGTCGGGGATGTACCGTTGATCGAATACCACCTGAACGCCTTGCGCGATGCAGGGTTTCACCAGTTGGTCATCAACCATGCGTGGCTGGGCCAGCAGATCGAGGATTACCTGGGCGACGGTCAGCGTTTCGACCTGAGCATCCGTTACTCCCCCGAAGGTCTGCCGCTGGAAACGGGCGGCGGCATACAGCGGGCGTTGCCATTGCTTGGCCTGGAGCCGTTCGTGGTGATCAACGGGGATATCTGGACCGATTACGACTTCGGCGCATTGCGCGTGCCGCTTGAAGGCCTTGCGCACCTGGTACTGGTCGATAACCCCGCGCATCATCCGACAGGTGATTTCTCGCTGGTCGATGGTCAGGTGCGCGACGACGATTCGGCGGGGCAGCGGCTGACCTACAGCGGTATCGCCATCCTCCATCCACAGCTGTTTGCCAACTGCGAGCCCGGCGCGTTCAAGCTCGCGCCGCTGTTGCGCGAGGCGATGCATCAGGGGCTGGTCACGGGTGAGCACTACAGAGGGCGCTGGGTCGATGTCGGTACCCACGAGCGCCTGGCTGAAGTCGAGCAGTTGCTTGCGGAGACTCGCTGAATGCTCTGGCCCGGCACATTGATCGGCGCTGGAGCCGGTTATGCAATTGCCAGCATTCCAGGCGCGATGCTCGGGGCTCTATTGGGTCAGGCGCTGGATCGGCGCCTGAAACTGCAGAGTTGGGCGCATCTGCGTGAGCGCCTGGGTGGACGTGCAGCGATCCCCCAGAATGACCTGCTGTTTGTGTTGCTGGGCCGTCTGGCCAAAAGTGGCGGACGGGTTCTGGCCAGCCATATCCACCAGGCACGTATCGAGATGCGCCGTTTGAATCTGAACGAGACGGATCAGTTGCGCGCCATCAACGCCTTCAAGCGCGGCCGCGATGGCAGCGATGGCCTGCGCAGTTATCTGCGTGGTCTGCAAGGGCAGCCGGACATTGCCGAAGATATGTTGCGTGCCTGCTGGCGGATGGCCTGGGCGGACGGCAAGGCTTCTCGGGTCGAGCGCGAGCTGATCGGGGTATGGGGGATGTGGCTTGGCTGGACAGGGCCGCAAGTCGAGGCGCTGGCTGCTGACCACGACCCCATGAAGCGCTCGCCGATCAGCAGCGGCGACGACTACAAAAGTGCGATGACGCTGCTGGGGGTAAGGTCGGACACCGATCCTTTGAGCATCAAGCGCGCCTATCGGCGTCTGCTCAGCCGCCATCATCCTGACAAGATTGCCGGTTCGGGCGCCAATCCTCAGCAAGTGCGGGTGGCGACCGAGAAGACCAGCGAGTTGCACAATGCCTATCGGGTGGTCAAAGCCCGACGCGGGTTCAACTGAACCTGCTGGTGCGTGTGGCGCTTATTTTTCCTCTTTGGCGTCTATCCAGCCACGAACACGGCGGAATAGCTGCTCTTGTTCGGTATCTCCGCTGCCGGCGATGTTGATCAGGCCGATCTGGGTAAAGCCTGGCCCCTTGGTGCGTTTACTGGCCTGCAGGCGGGCCTTTGCGGCCTCGTCAGGTGAGTTTTTGTAGATGAAGTCGACGGCTTTTACTTTCAGCTGAGGCACCATGTCCAGCAGCGAAGGCTTGGCATTCATAGGCTCACGCGCCGCCAGCATCACCAGTTTCTGCACCACAGGCGATGTCCGCTCATTGAGGAACCTGGCCGCCCAGTACGCGCCGCTGCTGTGGCCGATCAGCACGATACTGCGTGCCTTGTTCTGCTGCGCAAAGCTGATCGCACTTTCGATCCGCGCGAAGATGCGCTCGGCCTGAGCCTTGTCGAGCGCTTCGTCGGCAGCAGCCTTGGCCGTTTCAGCCGCAGCCAGGGCCTCGGCTTCTGCGGCCGGGTCTTTTGCCGTCGCGGTGGCGTCCTTGGGGGTTTCCTTCGGTGCGTCAGTGGCTTTGGCGGTGTTTGCATCTGCTGGAGCAGCATCGGGCTCGCGTGCTCCTGGCGTGTTGTCGAGCGGGTCCGGCAGGGTGATGCTCAGGCTCGACCAGCCCACATCCGGAAACTTGCGTCGCAGCGGGCCGACAGCGTCGGGCCAGTCCGGTGACTCGGCGTCGCCAGGCACAATGATGACCGCGCCTTCAGGGGCCTCAGTGTTGGCGGGTTTCCAGAGCGCGAGAAAGCTGTCGTCTCCAGCCTGAAGTTGTTGCTGATCTTCGCGCGGCAATTGACGTTCCAGCGCTATTGCGTCTTCCTGCGAGCGGCTGAGCAGCGGGGCTCTTTCGACGGGCGCTTCTGCAGCCGCGTCCTTGGCCGGGGCAGGCGCCGGGTCGGCTGCGAGGGCAGGCAAGGCGCAAGGCAGTATCAATGACAGAAACAATGCAGGAAACGTTGCGCGAAAGGTGTAGGACATCGGATATTCCAAGCCAGAAACTATCCCGGCAGCCTAATGGGTTGATCGGCTTTTGTCAGGCCTGAGCCTGCGCGGCACACGGCCGTGATACGCACACACGAGAGCGACATACTGATGATTCGTCTTCTGCGCACCGGTTTTATCGGCTGCCTGGCCTTGCTCTTGATGGCTCAGATGGCGAATACGCAGGCTGATGAACCTCAAACACCTGCCGTTGCGCAGTTGAGCGCAGCGCAACGCAACTGGCTCGACCAGCACGGCCCCCTGCGCGTAGGGCTGGTACTGCGCGCGCCTTACGCACAGTTTGATCAACGTTTGCAGCAGTTATCCGGCGCCAACGTCGACCTGATTAATGCGCTGGCGGCGACGCTGCCGGTCGACTTGCTGTGGCGGAATTTTCCTGATCAGAGCGCGCTGGAGAACGCGCTGGCCAAGGGGGAAATCGACGTTGCGCCCGGCTTGATGCAAACCCCCGCAGGCTTGCGTCTGTGGTTGTTTTCCGACCCGTATCTGCGTGTTTCGCAGCTGTTGATCGGCGAACGTGATGGCAGCACTGCCGTGGACCTGGAGAAACTCGACAGCCTTTCGCGCGTCGCGGTACGCATGCCGAGCACCACGGCCGACTACCTGCGCAGCAACTTTGCACACCTCAACCTGCAAGGCGTGCCGCTGGAGCGCCAGGCCTTGCAGCTGTTGCTCAGCCAGCAAGCTCGTTATGCCGTGGTGGACGAAGCGCAACTCAGTCGTCTGCTGCGCGAGCCGGAGTTCGCCGGGCTGGCGGTGGTGGGGGATATCGGGCTGCCGCAATTGTTGCGTGTGGCTTCACGACGCGACATGCCGGAGCTGGCCGCCATCGTCAGCGAAGCGTTGCGAGCGATCCCTGCCAAGGAGCTGGAGCAGTTGCACGCGCGCTGGATGCCGCTGACCCCGTCCCACTTCATCGAGTCGACCAAACTCTGGAAGAACCTGTGCATTCTGCTGCTGGTGATGTTGCTGACGTGTTTCGCCATCGTGATCTGGCAGCGTCGCCAGCAGCAGGCGCTGGAGCAGGAGCTGCTGGCTGCGCGTGAAGAACTCGCCCGCCGTGTCGAAGAGGAGGAGGCGCTGCGCCTGGCGCAGTTTTCCATTGATCAAAGCACCGTCGGCATCCTCTGGGTCAACTGGGACAGCCGCGTGCGTTACGCCAACCGGGCGGCGGAATCCATGCTGGGCTATGCGCCGGGGCAGGTGGTCGAGCGCCCGCTGATCGATTTCGAGCCCGGTCTGCACATGGATCGCTGGCTCAACCTGTGGAAGAACGCACGCTCCAGCGAAGACAGCCCGCAAGTGTTCGAGACCCATTGCCTGCGCGCCGATGGCAGCCTGCTGCCTGTCGATGTCTCGTTGAGCTTCCTGCGCTTTCGTGACGCTGAATACTTGGTGGTGTTTCTCACTGACGTCAGCGAGCGGCGCCGCGCGCATGATCTGTTACGTGAGTTGTCAGCGCATCTGGAAAGCGTGCGTGAAGAAGAGAAGGCGCATATTGCCCGCGAGGTTCACGACGAGCTGGGTCAGATGCTGACGGTATTGAAACTCGAGACGTCGATGTGCGAGCTGGCCTATGCCGACCTCGACCCTGGCCTGAGCGAGCGGCTGGACAGCATGAAGCGTCTGATCGCTCAGTTGTTTCAACTGGTGCGCGATGTTGCCACGGCCTTGCGCCCACCGATTCTCGACGCCGGTATCGCTTCGGCCATCGAATGGCAGGCACGCCGTTTCGAGGCGCGTACTCAGATTCCGTGCCTGGTGCAGGTGCCGGACAATCTCCCGGCGCTCAGCGATGCCAGGGCTACGGGCATGTTCCGCATCCTTCAGGAGGCGCTGACCAACGTGATGCGCCATGCCCGCGCACACACGGTAGAGATCAGCCTGACGCTGCAGGACGGCATGATGTGCATGAGCATCGCTGATGACGGGCAGGGCTTTGTCATCGAGTCGGGCAGGGCGGTTTCGTTCGGTCTGGTCGGGATGCGCGAGCGGGTGCTGATGCTCGGCGGCAGACTGGAGCTGGACAGCGAGGTGGGTGAGGGCACAACCTTGCGCGCCTATATCCCGCTGGACACCCTCGCACAGGAGCGAAGACAGTGATTCGTGTTTTGGTAGCCGAAGACCACACCATCGTGCGTGAAGGGATCAAGCAATTGATTGGTCTGGCCAGGGATCTGCAGGTGGTGGGCGAGGCCAGCAACGGCGAACAGTTGCTCGAAACCCTGCGTCATGTGGCCTGCGAAGTGGTGCTGCTGGATATCTCCATGCCCGGCGTCAATGGCCTCGAGGCGATACCGAGGATTCTCGCACTGACCAACCCGCCGGCCATTCTGGTGTTGTCGATGCACAATGAGGCGCAGATGGCCGCGCGTGCCCTGAAGGTCGGCGCAGCAGGTTATGCCACCAAGGACAGCGACCCGGCGCTGCTGCTGACGGCCATTCGCCGGGTGGCGGCCGGTGGGCGTTATATCGATCCGGACCTGGCTGACCGCATGGTCTTTGAAGTGGGTCTCACCGACAGCCGGCCTCTGCACTCGCTGCTGTCGGAGCGCGAGTTTTCGGTATTCGAGCGCCTCGCCCAGGGCGCCAACGTCAACGACATCGCTCAGCAACTGGCCTTGAGCAGCAAGACCATCAGCACCCACAAGGCGCGGCTGATGCAAAAAATGAAACTCAACTCGCTGGCCGATCTGGTCAAGTACGCGATGGAGCACAAGCTGCTCTGAGTCTGAAAACGACACCCGGCACGATAGGCGTCCGTGAGAACACTATTGTGCCCATGCTCCGCGTGGGCATGCCGTTCGGGACGCTCTGCGTCCTCTTGCAACGCAGTGCGTCGAGAAGGATGCCTGAGCCGACTTATCCAATCGCGCCATCTCTGTAGGGCAATCCCTACCCCTGGCCTTCCAGCCGGCCTAGGCGATTCTCTCCCGGCCACCGATTTGCGGGGGCTTCGGGCTGCTCTAGGCTGGAGCCCACGCAGACAAAACAAGGGTGTGGGTAATGAGCGACGTCGATACAAGCGCTGGAGCAAATGATGTTCTGGTCAGCTTTCGTGGTGTGCAGAAGAGCTACGACGGCGAAGCACTGATCGTCAAAGACCTCAACCTGGACATTCGCAAGGGCGAGTTCCTGACCCTGCTCGGTCCTTCCGGCTCCGGCAAGACCACCAGCCTGATGATGCTGGCCGGTTTCGAGACCCCGACGGCCGGTGAAATCCTCCTCGGTGGCCGCGCCATCAACAACGTGCCACCGCATAAACGCGACATCGGCATGGTGTTCCAGAACTACGCCTTGTTTCCGCACATGACCGTGGCCGAGAACCTGGCGTTCCCGTTATCGGTGCGTGGCATGAGCAAGACAGACGTCGGCGAGAAGGTCAAAAAGGCACTGGGCATGGTCCAGCTCGATACCTTTGCGCATCGCTATCCGGCGCAGCTGTCCGGTGGCCAGCAGCAGCGCGTTGCGCTGGCGCGTGCGCTGGTCTTCGAACCGCAACTGGTGCTGATGGATGAGCCGCTCGGCGCCCTCGACAAGCAGCTGCGCGAACACATGCAGATGGAGATCAAGCACTTGCACCAGCGCCTGGGTGTGACCGTGGTCTATGTGACTCACGACCAGGGCGAAGCGCTGACCATGTCGGACCGGGTCGCGGTCTTCCATCAGGGCGAGATCCAGCAGATCGCGCCGCCCCGCAGCTTGTACGAAGAACCGAAGAACACCTTCGTCGCCAACTTCATCGGCGAGAACAACCGCCTCAACGGACGTCTGGTCAGTCAGGACGGCGACCGCTGTGTGGTCGAGCTGGAGCGTGGCGAAAAAGTCCACGCGCTGGCAATCAATGTCGGTCAGCCAGGTGGCCCGGTCACCCTGTCGATCCGTCCCGAGCGCATCAACCTCAATGGCCGCAGCGAGAGCTGCGCCAACCGTTTTTCCGGTCGTGTGGCCGAGTTCATCTATCTGGGCGACCACGTTCGTGTGCGTCTGGAAGTGGCCGGCAAGCACGACTTCTTCGTCAAACAGCCGATTGCCGAACTGGACCCCGGCCTGAGCGTGGGCGACGTGGTGCCCATCGGCTGGCAAGTCGAGCACGTCCGTGCGCTCGACCCCTTGCAGCCAGTGCATTGATCTACCGACAAAAGCAATAACAGAGGCGACCTGATCGCCCATCCCAATCGCTTACCAACACTGCTCGTGGAGAAAAGAACCTATGTTGAAGTCTTTGAAGTTCACCGCCATCACGTTGGGCATGATGTGCGCGGCGCAGGCCATGGCTGCCACTGATCTTACCGTCATCTCCTTTGGCGGTGCCAACAAGGCCGCTCAGGAAAAAGCCTTTTACGCGCCTTGGGAAAAGGCTGGCAACGGCAAGATCATCGCCGGTGAGTACAACGGGGAAATGGCCAAGGTCAAAACCATGGTCGACACCAAGAGCGTTTCCTGGGACCTGGTAGAAGTCGAATCGCCGGAACTGGCGCGTGGTTGCGACGAAGACATGTTCGAAGAGCTGGACCCGAAACAGCTGGGCAATGCCGCTGACTTCGTGCCTGGCGCCATCACCACCTGCGGTGCCGGCTTCTTCGTCTGGTCCACCGTGCTGGCGTACAACGCTGACAAAGTCAGCACTGCACCCAGCGGCTGGGCCGATTTCTGGGACACCAAGAAATTCCCGGGCAAGCGCGGCCTGCGCAAAGGCGCCAAGTACACCCTGGAATTCGCCCTGATGGCCGACGGCGTTGCGCCGAAAGACGTCTACAAGGTATTGGCCAGCAAAGACGGCCAGGACCGCGCGTTCAAAAAGCTGGATGAGCTCAAGCCAAACATTCAGTGGTGGGAAGCTGGCGCACAGCCGCCGCAGTACCTCGCTTCCGGTGACGTGGTGATGAGCTCGGCCTACAACGGCCGGATCGCCGCCGTGCAGAAGGAAAGCAATCTCAAAGTCGTGTGGACCGGTGGCGTTTATGACTTCGATGCCTGGGCCATCCCGAAGGGTTCGAAAAACGCCGATGCCGCGAAGAAGTTCATCGCCTACATGCTGAGCCCCGAGCAGCAGAAGACCTACTCGCAGAACATCGCCTACGGCCCGGCCAACACCCAGGCGGTCAAGCTGCTGGACAAGGAAACCCTGCAGAACATGCCGACCACGCCTGAGAACATCAAGGATCAGGTGCAGATGGACGTGGCGTTCTGGACCGACAACGGCGAATCCCTCGAGCAGCGTTTCACTGCCTGGGCTGCCAAGTAATCCGTTTGCGTTGAGTCAGAACCGGGCGCTCCCTGAAGCGGGGAGCGCCCCCTCGTTGAAAGATTCCGGAGTTCGCTATGGCCATCGCCGTGCCCTTGACTGAAGGCGCCAGCCCTAACTTGAAGCAACGTCTCGCTCGCGCCGAGCGGGTCAACCGCTGGAAGGCTCAGGCACTGATCGCGCCGTTGGTGATTTTCCTGTTGTTGGTGTTTCTCGTGCCCATCGCTGCGCTGCTTTACAAGAGCGTCGGCAACCCCGAAGTCGTGACGGCGCTGCCGACCACCGTGGTCGAAGTGCAAAAATGGGATGGTAAAGGGCTGCCGCCCGAGTCGGTCTACAAAGCGATGAGCCTGGACCTGGTCGAAACGCGCAAGAATTCCACGCTGGGCGATCTGTCCAAGCGTCTGAACATCGAACTGGCCGGATACCGCAGCCTGCTGAGCAAAACCGTACGCGCGCTGCCGTTCAAGACTGAACCGGCCTCTTATAAAGAAGCACTCGAAGCGCTGGACGAGCGTTGGGGCGACCCGGCCTATTGGCAGGCAGTGCGTCGCAATACCAGCAGCATCACCCCGTATTACCTGCTGGCGGCGGTCGACCATCGCATCGATGACCTCGGCGAAATCGCCCCGGCGACTCCGGACCAGGCGATCTATCTGGACATCTTCGCCCGCACGTTCTGGATGGGCCTGGTGATTACCGCGATCTGTCTGGTGCTGGCTTATCCGCTGGCCTATCTGCTCGCCAGCCTGCCTGCGCGGCAGAGCAACCTGCTGATGATTCTGGTGCTGCTGCCGTTCTGGACCTCGATTCTGGTGCGCGTGGCCGCCTGGATCGTGTTGTTGCAGTCCAGCGGTCTGATCAACAGTGCCTTGCTGGCGATGGGCATCATCGACAAGCCGCTCGAACTGGTTTTCAACCGGGTAGGGGTGTACATCTCGATGGTGCACATCATGCTGCCGTTCATGATCTTGCCGATCTACAGCGTGATGAAGAACATTTCCCCGACCTACATGCGCGCGGCGATTTCGCTGGGCTGCCATCCGTTTGCGAGCTTCTGGCGCGTGTACTTCCCGCAGACCTACGCCGGGATCGGGGCCGGCTGTCTGCTGGTGTTCATTCTGTCGATCGGCTACTACATCACCCCGGCGTTGCTGGGCAGCCCGAACGATCAGATGGTCAGCTATTTCGTCGCGTTCTACACCAACACCAGCATCAACTGGGGCATGGCCACCGCGCTCGGCGGGCTGCTGCTGTTGGCGACCATCGTGCTGTACCTGATTTATAGCTGGCTGGTCGGCGCCAGCCGCCTGCGTCTGAGCTAAGGAGCGTGACCATGCTGAACCCATACACATCGCCGATCGAGCGCCTCTGGTATTACACCTTGCGCATCATCTGCACGCTGGTGCTGCTGTTTCTTGTGCTGCCGATACTGGTCATCGTGCCGCTGTCATTCAACTCCGGCAGCTTTCTGGTCTATCCGCTGCAAGGCTTCTCGTTGCAGTGGTATCAGGACTTCTTCAACTCTGCCGAGTGGATGCGCGCGCTGAAGAACAGCATGATCGTCGCCCCGGCTGCGACCCTGCTGGCGATGGGCTTCGGCACGCTGGCGGCGATCGGCCTGACCCGCGGCAACTTCCCCGGCAAGGCGCTGGTCATGGCCCTGGTGATTTCGCCGATGGTGGTGCCGGTGGTGATCGTCGGCGTCGCCAGCTACCTGTTCTTCGCGCCACTGGGCCTGGGCAATAGCTACACCTCGCTGATTCTGGTCCATGCGGTGCTGGGCGTGCCGTTCGTGATCATCACGGTGTCGGCTACTTTGCAGGGCTTCAATCACAACCTGGTGCGCGCTGCTGCCAGCCTCGGTGCATCGCCGCTGACCGCGTTCCGGCGCGTGACGCTGCCGCTGATTGCGCCGGGGGTGATTTCCGGCGCGCTGTTCGCCTTCGCGACCTCGTTCGACGAAGTGGTGGTCACGCTGTTCCTCGCCGGGCCGGAACAGGCGACCCTGCCTCGGCAGATGTTCAGCGGCATTCGCGAAAACCTCAGCCCGACCATCGCCGCCGCTGCGACCCTGCTGATCGGCTTTTCGGTGGTCTTGCTGCTGGTGCTCGAATGGTTACGCGGGCGCAGTGAAAAACTCAGAACGGCGCAGTGACTGCAAGCTGCAAGCTGCAAGCTGCAAGCTGCAAGCTGCAAGCTGCAAGCTGCAAGCTGCAAGCTACAAGCTACAAGCTACAAGCTAAAAGCAGAAGCAAATCAAAATGCTTGAAGCTTGAAGCTTGAAGCTTGAAGCTTGAGGCTTGAGGCTTGAGGCTTGAGGCTTGAGGCTTGAGGCTTGAGGCTCGAAGCTTACCGCTCCGGGCGAAGCTTGGCGTACAATCCGCGCACCGTGATTCTGCTCAAACAGGTGCGTCATGCAGCCCTTCGTTATTGCCCCATCGATTCTTTCCGCTGACTTCGCCCGTCTGGGTGAGGAAGTCGACAACGTGCTGTCCAGCGGCGCCGACTTTGTCCACTTCGATGTCATGGACAATCACTACGTCCCGAACCTGACCATTGGTCCGATGGTGTGCAGCGCGCTGCGCAAATATGGCGTCACTGCACCGATTGACGTGCACCTGATGGTCAGCCCGGTGGATCGCATCATCGGCGACTTCATCGAGGCCGGTGCCACCTACATCACCTTTCACCCGGAAGCGACCCAGCACATCGACCGTTCGCTGCAGTTGATCCGCGAGGGTGGCTGCAAGGCGGGCCTGGTGTTCAACCCGGCCACGCCGTTGAACCTGCTCGAATACGTCATGGACAAGGTCGACATGATCCTGCTCATGAGCGTCAACCCCGGTTTCGGCGGGCAGAAGTTCATTCCCGGTACGCTCAACAAGCTGCGTGAAGCGCGCGCCCTGATCGATGCTTCCGGACGCGACATCCGCCTGGAAATCGACGGCGGCGTGAACGTCAACAATATCCGCGAAATCGCAGCGGCAGGTGCTGATACCTTCGTCGCCGGTTCAGCCATTTTCAATGCGCCGGACTACCGCGAAGTGATCGAAAAGATGCGCACAGAACTGGCGTCATCCCGCGCATGAGCGGCTTCGAGCAGTTGTTTGCAGGCAAGCTTCCCAAGCTGATCATGTTCGACCTGGACGGCACCCTGGTGGACTCGGTGCCCGATCTGGCCGTGGCGGTGGACACCATGCTCTCTGAACTGGGGCGTCCGATCGCCGGGCTGGAATCGGTGCGGGCCTGGGTGGGCAACGGTGCGCCGGTGCTGGTACGCCGCGCGCTGGCCAACAACCTCGACCACAGTGGAGTCGATGACGCCCTGGCCGAGCAGGGCCTGGAAATCTTCATGCGCGCTTATGCACAAAAGCATAAATTCACCGTGGTCTACCCCGGCGTGCGCGAAACCCTCAAGTGGCTGCAGAAAATGGGTGTCGAAATGGCGCTCATCACCAACAAGCCGGAGCGCTTCGTCGCGCCGCTGCTGGACGAGATGAAGCTGGGGCGTTTCTTTCGCTGGATCGTCGGCGGTGACACCATGCCGCAGAAAAAGCCTGATCCTGCTGCACTGTTCTTCGTGATGAAAATGGCTGGTGCCCCTGCCTCGCAATCGCTGTTCGTCGGCGACTCGCGCAGTGACGTGCAGGCTGCCAAGGCTGCCGGTGTGGCCTGCGTCGCGTTGAGCTATGGCTACAACCACGGGCGACCGATTGCCGAGGAAAACCCGGCGATGGTCATCGATGATCTGCGCAAACTGATTCCCGGTTGCCTGGACATGGACGCTGAGATACTGTTGCCCGACATCAAACGTCCCTCCTCAAGAGAATCCATCGTGGTGGTCACTCGCAAACTCTGGATGAAAGTCATCAAGGCCCTGGCCCGCTGGCGTTGGCGCGCCTGACCTGATCCTGGCCGGCCTGCCGGCACGTTTGCCTTACTGACCGTTTTGTCCTCAAACCACGAGGTTGCTCATGAACCGTGAAGAATTCCTGCGTTTGGCCGCCGAAGGCTACAACCGCATCCCGCTTGCCCGCGAAACCCTGGCCGACTTCGACACGCCGCTGTCGATCTACCTCAAGCTTGCCGATCAGCCCAACTCCTATCTGCTGGAGTCGGTGCAGGGCGGCGAGAAGTGGGGGCGTTATTCGATCATCGGTCTGCCATGCCGCACCGTGATGCGTGTGCACGGTCATCACGTCAGCGTGACCCATGATGGCGTCGAGATCGAAAGCCTGGATGTCGAAGACCCGCTGGACTTCGTCGAAACCTTCAAGGCGCGTTACAACGTGCCGACCATTGCCGGGCTGCCACGCTTCAACGGCGGGCTGGTGGGCTACTTTGGCTACGACTGTGTGCGCTATGTCGAGAAGCGTCTGGCCAACTGTCCGAACCCTGACCCGCTGGGCGTGCCGGATATCCTGCTGATGGTGTCTGACGCGGTCGTGGTGTTCGACAACCTGGCGGGCAAGATGCACGCCATCGTGCTGATCGATCCGGCGCAACAGGACGCTTACGCGAGTGGTGTTGCACAGCTCGATGAACTGATGCACAAGCTGCGTCAGCCGATCACGCCGCGCCGCGGCCTTGATCTGGACCGGCCGCCGGCGGCCGACCCGGTGTTTCGTTCCAGCTTTACCCAGGACGATTACGAGGCGGCGGTCGATACGATCAAGCAGTACATCCTCGCCGGCGACGTGATGCAGGTTGTACCGTCGCAGCGCATGTCCATCGATTTCAGCGCCGCGCCGATCGATCTGTATCGGGCGCTGCGCTGCTTCAACCCGACGCCTTATATGTATTTCTTCAACTTCGGCGACTTCCATGTCGTCGGCAGTTCGCCGGAAGTGCTGGTGCGGGTCGAGGACAATCTGATCACTGTGCGTCCGATCGCCGGTACTCGTCCTCGCGGCGCCACCGAAGAGGCGGATCGCGCGCTGGAAGAAGACCTGCTCTCCGATCACAAGGAAATCGCCGAGCACTTGATGCTCATCGATCTCGGCCGCAACGATACCGGTCGGGTGTCCGAGATTGGCACGGTCAAACTGACCGAGAAAATGGTCATCGAGCGTTATTCCAACGTCATGCACATCGTATCCAACGTCACAGGCCAGTTGAAAAGCGGGTTGAGCGCGATGGACGCGCTGCGCGCGATTCTGCCGGCGGGCACCCTGTCCGGGGCGCCGAAGATCCGCGCCATGGAAATCATCGACGAGTTGGAGCCGGTCAAACGCGGCGTCTACGGCGGCGCAGTCGGTTACCTGGCCTGGAACGGCAACATGGACACGGCGATTGCGATTCGGACTGCGGTGATCAAGGATGGTGAGCTGCATGTACAGGCCGGTGGCGGCATTGTCGCCGACTCCGTGCCAGTGCTGGAATGGGAAGAAACCCTGAACAAACGCCGCGCCATGTTCCGCGCCGTAGCCCTGGCCTCGCAGCCTGCCGAGGGTTGAGCAGGCGGGATGCTCTGCGTCTCAAAGCGGACGCAGAGCATCCCGCGATACTTGAGATTATCGTTCCTCACGCTCCAGCGTGGGAATGCCATGGGTGACGCTCCGCGTCACAGATCTGCGCCGCGCCGCAGAGTCAGGACAGGACGCGGAGCGTCCAGAACGGCATGCGACGCGGAGCGTCGCACGATAGTCAGGCTTGCTGCTCTGGTAATGAACGGTAGTTGAAGAGCTATCGTTCCTCACGCTCCAGCGTGGGAATGCCGTGGGTGACGCTCCGCGTCACAGATTTGCGCCGCGCCGCAGTTCTCAGGACAGGACGCGGAGCGTCCAGAGCGTCGCACGATAGTCAGGCTTGCTGCTCTGGTAATGAACGGTAGTTGGAGAGCTATCGTTCCTCACGCTCCAGCGTGGGAATGCCGCGGGTGACGCTCCGCGTCACAGATCTGCGCCGCGCCGCAGTTCTCAGGACAGGACGCGAAGCGTCCAGAACGGCATGCCCACGCGGAGCATGGGCACGATAGTCAGATTATCGTTCCTCACGCTCCCTCCTGCGGGCAGTCTAGAAACTCAGACTCAACGCAACATTCACCCCTTGCTGGGTCACGTCGTCGTTCTTGCGCCAGTTGTAATTGCCGCGCAGTGTCAGGTCCTGAGTCAGCTTCTGGCTGACACCCAGCGTGGCCCGGTTCAGGTCGCGTTGCGGTGTGTAGCCTTGCAGCGTGAAACCGACTGACTGGACGCTGTTGAGCGCCATGGTCACGTCCTGCTGATCGGTCTCGAATTCCCTTTCATGGGCCACTTCGCCCCATACCTGTGTGCTCGGTGTCACTTGGAATTTGCCCTGCACACCCGCGCCAGCACGCCGCGATTTGCGCGTCTGGTCACTGAAGGTCAGCGCGGTCGAGCGGTCGCCTTTTTCCGAGTAGCGGTCGACATCGATGTGCGCGTAATCGGCGCTGACGAACGGCGACAGATGCCAGCGACTGGTCGGGCCCGCGATGTCGAAACCGACCCGCCCGCTGACAGCCCACATTTCGCCGTCGGTATCGCCTTTTTCCTGACCTTCGCTGACGCCCAGCGCGAACTTGCGCTCGGCATTTTCGTAGTCCAGTTTGCCGCCCGACACCGCCAGATCACCCCACCAGTGGTTGGCCTGATACTGCAGGAACGCAGTGGCGATGTAGCTGTTGAGTTTGTAGTCCGAATCCCTTGGCCCTGCCTCAAGATTCTGGCGATACGCCCCGGCGACAACCCCAGTGCGCCAGTTTTCGGCAAATCGGTAGCTGCCGCCGATGGTCAGGTTATAGCCTCTTCCGTCAGCATCAGCCGAACTGTCCTGCGCGTCGAAGTCCATTTTCTGACCGCCTGCCGAAAGCATGCTCTGCCACTGTCCTATGCCTTGCCAGTTGCCCCAGTCGCTGAGCCACTGGGCGCGGATCTCGTCCTGATGCATGCGCAGCGTGCCATTGGCCATTTCCGGCAGCAGGGAGATTTCCCAGGGGGCCGAAAGCAGCGAGTAGGCGTAGTCGGCCAGCAACCTCTGCCCGGCCTCGGTCGGATGCACGCGATCGTTGAAGAACAGCCGGTTTGGATTCGGCGTCGCACTGGACCGGCCGTTGGTGGTGCTTTTCCGGCAGCTATTGCCGCTGAAACAGGTACTGACCAGATTCTCGTTGGGATCGAACCCGAAGCGTGCCGGTTCGGCGAGGACTTCATTGATCAGCAATGGAACATTCAGCGGAATGATCTGGGCATTGATCTGCGCCAGTCGGCTGACTAACTGCTGATTGAAGCCCGCGCTGAGTGCGGAAGTTGCCGAAGCCAGTGGCGAACCGCTCAAGGCTGGCGTTTTACCGATATCCGGCAGCAACCAGACCATGATGTAGCGCGCACCGGCCTGTTGCAGGGCTTGCGCGCTGTCAGCCAGCTGATTGGCAGCTTGCGCGGCGCTGCTGGCACTCAACACACGACCCTGCAGGAAGTCGTTGCCGCCTCCGGTCAGGTAATAAAGCGCGTTGGGGTCGGCGCGAAAACCGTTGGCGGGCAGATAACCGGTCCGGCTGCGCAGCAATGTGCCGGTGTTCGGGTCGACGACGGTGGATTGCGAGTTGATCGAGTCAAGAATCTGGTCGGTCCGATAGCCGCCGACTGCCCAGTTATTGCCATCGGGTGCGCCCAGCGCAGCATTGACCGGCGACGTGGAAGCCGCCAGATCTCCTGCCTGCACACCGAGCATCCTGCCGATCAGCGTCGACGAGTTCAGATTGAACACCTCTCCACTGCCGTCCTGATAAGTGGGGCCGACCCGATTGGTGAACCGAAGCGTAGAGCCCCTGGGCCCGGCGGTGTCGGGAAACTGCCCGGCATCGGCCAGGCTGTCGCCGAACACCACCATGGTCGAATAGGGCGCGGCAGCAGCGGTGCCGCAGGCAAGCGATAACAGGCAGGCCGCGAAGGGCCAGCGCCTCGATGTCTTGGTCATGAACGGATCCCGATTGTTTTTGTTTTGTACCGGAAACGTAGCAAGATTTTTCATGACTGCAAAGTTCGATGAACATTATCGCGCTGCGGCGGTGCTTTTTTGACCTCAGGCGGCCCTGTTGGTCACGATGGCGCTCAGGTAGTTGGCCAGGTCGTGCAGGTACACGAAGGGGTGGCCCTGACGACTGCCGCCTGTACGGCTGACCTTCAAGTCGATGCGCCCTGCGTTGATCTTGCGCAGCAGATTCCTGTCGTTCGACAGGTGCGAAAAATAACGCTCTCTGACGGCGCTCAGCGAAGGGCACGGCGTGGCGAATTCTTTGCGGAGTTGATCCAGTATTTCGTTCATTCCATGACTCCCTGTGGTTTGCATGTGAGTACTCCCGAAATGGGGTGCAGACAAACAATACGATATGTAGCGCGTCGTGACAATACAGTTTGTATTTTAAATACGATCTGTATAGTTCGCATCACAGGGAATCGATGTACCAGGACACGTGGGCAGTGCCGTTTTCAGAGCTGCGGGTTACGTTGATGCCGTCGGCCTCGCTGATCTGATCCATGATGCGCTCCCAGTGGGCCACCGACTCGCCAGGCTCTCTGATCAGCAGGACCTGATGCTCGATCTGGGCCTTGTCACTGGTGATAGCGTCCTGAATCCGCTGTGCCAGGGCCAGATAAGCGTCATGTTGCGAGGTGTCGGGGAACTGCTTGAGCATGAGTGAACTCCTTTTTACTGTATGTGCATACAGTAATTGAGGGGTGTTTCTCACGCAAGCTACAAATGTTTCCTACACGGACACCTGCCCGGACTGAAACAGTGGCGCATGAAAAAGCCCCGATTATCGGGGCTTGGGCGGGGCGTGCCGGGATTCAGAGGCGCATGGTCATCTGCCTGATGACGCCGATCAGTTTGCACTCCTCGGTCACCGCAAGGGTCGGGTAGGCGGGGTTCAGCGGCTTGAGAAAATAGCGTCCGGCGTCTTCGACCAGCTTTTTGAAGGTGGCCTCGTTGCTTTCCGGCAGTTTGGCGATGACCAGCTTGCCGGCAGTGGGCTCGATTCCGGTGTCGACCAGAATCAACATGCCTTCGGGAATGCTCTGCCCTGCGGGCGCGGTCATCGAGTCGCCACGCACTACCAGCCAGAAAGCTCTGCCCTTGGCTTTATAGTCGCTGATCTCGAAAGTGTCCGAATAGCCGGCAGGGTAGGGCTCGACGGCCTCACTCCAGCCACCGGCCTCGACCCAGCTGATGACCGGATAGCGATAGAAACGCGAAGGCTGCACCGTGGGCTCCACGTTGTGCATGCCGGGTTCGCTGGCCGGGATGGAGGTGGTGAGAATCGGCAGGCCGAGCTCGGTCAGAAATCGATTGATGACCTCGATCTTCGGTTCACGCTTGCCGTTCAGCCAATGCCCTACCGCGCCGGGCGTCACGCCCATCCGCTCAGCCATTTCTTCCTGGCTGATTTCCTGGGTTTCCATGACCTGTCTTGCGACTTCATACCATTTTCTGTTCATGCGTCGAATCATACAGGCTGTAGGGTGTTGAGCAATATACATAATGTAATGCTTCGTTGTGTCATAAAAATACAAAATGTATTGTAAGGCCTCGGTTCTGTGTAGCGAAAGACGCTGCACAGCTTTTCAGAAAGGTCCTACAGGAGAGACACAATGATCGAGAAAGTAGAAGCCGTGATGCAGCATTGGGGTGAACAGCGCATGCGCATTGGTCTGGGCGGCGGGCTGAGCAGTCCGATGGCCGGGATCATGGAATGGGGCGCGTACATTCCGCGTCGCACACCCGGCTCGCGCGCGCTGGTGGGTAATGGCAGCGGCCTGGACTATATAAGCAGCGAAGTCGAGGCGGCCGTGGCGCAGCTGTCGCGCAGCCCGGCAAAGAGCCGCGGGCCTGAACTGGCGCAACTGGCGACATTGCGTTATGTCGAGTCATTGCCGGTGCGCGAGCAGATGCGTCTGGTGGGCATCAATGAAGGCGCAGACCGCACCTATCGCAACTGGATCAACAAGCTGCACCAGCAAGTGCTGGCGATTCTCGCTGAGCGCAGCGCTTCCAGAAGCAACAATGCGGTCGCCGACAAGGCTGCCCAAGGGTGAATGAAAACACGGTTTCACGCCGTTTATCCGGGTCGATTGCACAGCTGTGGCCGAACTCGTGTTGAACTCCGGTCAAACTCGACCCACCCCGAAACTGCCCCTTCCCAGGCTTTCCGGAGGGGGGTAAAAAGGTCCCACGATATGCGATTTGCGCCTCAGGGCCGCAGCCGGAAACAGGCTGATCAACAGCCACAACCGGTCACTCGCGACCCACCTCAAACCCCGCTCCGGCGGGGTTTTTCATTGGGCCAGGCGCATGGAGGCCAATGTAGATGTTGAAAAACTTTAGATGCGGGCAGTGCAAGAAACTGCTGGCCCGCATGGGTGAATACACAGAGCTCCAGATCAAATGTTCCCGCTGCGGGACGTTGAATCATGTGAAGGCCGCGAGCCTCGAGTTATCGCCGTTGAGCGAAAGAGGTACAGCAGCGTCGCTGCTGCCTCGCGGTGCCAACTAGAGGTATCAATCATGTCCAATAGCAGTTCTGCTGTCAGCCAGCTGAAGAATATTCCGCTGGTAGGTATCAACCTGGGTTCGGTGGCGAACGCCGGACAGATCGTGCCGGGCGAGGCCGGGACTCATTACCAGTGGCCCAATCGTGGAACCATCACGACCTGGGTCAAGAACCGGGGCGTGCGTCTGATCCGGTTTCCGTTCGAACTTCAGCGCGCCATTCAGCTGTCGACTCTGGACGGTCTGCCAGGCCAAGGGGCGAACCTGAACACCGATTTTGTGAAGCGCTGGAAAGAAATGCTTGGCTGGATTCGCGATGACTCCAACGGCGAGGCCAGAATCATTCCTGATCCGCACCACTACATGCGGTTGCATCGCTACGAAACAGATGCAAACGGGACGCTGACCGGACGCATTCTTCCTGCCGCAGAGGCCGGTAATCAGAATGGCTGGAAGGCAACCGAATCGGTATTGATCAAGGACGGGAACGGTGTCAACGGCACTTTCTGGAGCGCCGTTCACCTGGCCAACTTCCACCAGAAGCTGGTCACTGAATGCGACGATCCGATGGTGCTGGGCTGGGGGTTGGGTAACGAGCCGTATTCGAATACCACGGTAGGTGCCAAAGACTACATTACGTTGCCTGATCTTGAAGCGCTGTACATCAGCACGATGAATACCCTGCTGCAGGCGTTGCGCAACAGCTCGAAAAAGCCGGTGTTCATTTGTGGGCTGGAGTTTGCAAGCGCCAGAAACTGGGCCACCGTCTCCGCCAACCTTCAGTCGAAGATTGTCGATCCGGCCAATGCAATCGTCTGGGAAGCCCACGCTTACGGCGATTACGATAAAAGCTCCAGCGGTGCCTACGCCAATAACAACGATTTGATCTCGCCGACCGTTCTGCGCGATGAAATCGTGGGTCCGTTTCTGACCTATGCCAAGACTAACAAGATGGCCGCATTTATCGGTGAAACAGGGATTCCGCCAACGGCTGCCGGTCGCACCGCGCTGAAAAACCTGCTCGATAAAGCGAAGGCAGAAATGGTGCCAGTGACGCTGTGGGTTACAGGACCCGGCACCGATGGCGAAAAGATGAGCCTGGAAGCCAGCAACCAGGCGCAGACCGTCGCACTGGTCACACCGTACTTTGCCGAGCGCATTGCCCTGTGGGGTTATGCACAGGCATGACGGTGCAAGTCATTCCGTTCTGACCCGACAACGGAGCCCCGTATCAAGGGGCTCTTTCCAGTTTGTTCAGGCTTTCGATCAACGAGGGCCTTGAGAGTCCACCAGCCTGTTACGGAGTACCCATGGACCCAACCGACCTAGGCCCAGGCACAGCTACCTGGCTGGGCGGCACGGGCACAATTCTGCTTGGCGGCTTTTTATGGCTGCGCAAGTTTCTTTCCAGAGATGCAACAGACCGGGCGATGGACAACGCGGACATCGGCACGGTTCGCCGCCTCAATGAACTGCTCGACTCCGAGCGCCAGGCGCGCAAGGAGGCTGAAGCGCGGGCTGATCAGTTCGCCAAGGAGCGCAACGAGCTCGCCGCAGCGGTTGGCCGGATGGAGGGCAAGATCGAAGCCCTCACCAGCCACATCGTTCAGCTTACCGACAAGGTCACTACGCAAAGCGCCGAAATAGCCCGGCTGCGATCCCAACTCGGAGGTGCAAACGATGCACAGATGCGCAATTGATTTCATCGCTCGCCATTGGTGGCGGCGCCTGGAGGTCTGGCTGATTTCCGTGCTGCTGATCGCTGGCTGCCTGATGCTCGGTTTTCAGGCCGGGCAGTGGTCGGCCAATGCCGAGCATACGCAGCAGCTGGCCGAGGTTCGCAATGCCTATGACGCAGCTCTGGGCAAACGTGACCGGCGCCTGGACAGGCTGGCCGAAACCACAACGCAGGCGGCGGACAAGGTCGAGACGGCTGCCTCCATCGCCAGCCAGGCTGCGCATGCGGCCAGTCGCGCGGCGGACAAGGCGGATGAGGCGCTGGGCAAGGTAAGCCAGTAGGCGCATTCATCACGTCAGATCACTCCAACACACGCGGAACCCCTTATGAAGATAACCCCGATAGTTGCCCATTTGCAGGCGACCTGCCCGAGCTTTGCCGGGCGAATCAGTGCCGGTATCGACTGGGCTGCGGTCGCCCTCGGCGATCAGCTCGCTCACCCGTCGGCGTACGTGATTGCCACTGGCGATCAGTCCACGGCCAACGATTTGCAGAACGTCATTCGCCAGAACATCACCGACACGATTGATGTCGTGGTGGTGCTCGATGGCGGTGACAAGCGCGGGCAGCAAGCCAGTGAGCAACTGCATGCCCTGCGCGCCGAACTGTGGCGTGCACTGGTGGGCTGGAACCCGGATCACGATTACGACGCGATGCGATACACCGGTGGCGCGCTGGTGCAGATCAGCGGCGACCGGGTGACGTATCGCTTCGGCTTTGCCGCGCAGTTCCAGTTGGGCCGCAACACCGCCGATCAGCCTGCCGAGACCTGGCACGAAGCGTATCTGGATGGTTTGCCCGGTTTTACCGGCGCCACCCTCGAGATGGACTGCGTTGACCCCGCAGATCCGAATCTGAAATCCCCCGGCCCTGATGGCCGTATCGAAGCGAAGTTCACAGCAGAGGTAACCCCATGACTCAACGCATCACTGTAATACCGGCCGAGGGCCGCACTGTGCCGGATCCGGAGGCGGGCGATTTGCTGCCCGTCGAAGGCCGGCAGGTGACCTTCAACGCCTGGTGGCAGCGTCGTCAGAACGACGGCGACATCACCATTAAAACCGAGCAATCCACCACCACCCATCAAGCCTTCACGGCTTAACCAAGAGGAAGCCAAACAATGGCTATCAGCTTTAACAACATTCCATCCGATGTCCGCGTGCCGCTGTTTTATGCGGAGATGGACAACTCTGCCGCCAACAGCGCGTCGGCCAGCATGCGTCGCCTGATCGTTGCGCAGGTCAACGACGATGTGTCCGGTCCCGAACTGGGTTCTCTGGTGCTGGTGCCGAGCGTGGCGCTGGCGAAAAACATCGGCGGTCAGGGCTCCATGCTGGCCTCCATGTATGAAACCTGGCGCAAGGCGGACCCCACCGGCGAAGTCTGGTGCCTGCCGCTGCTCAGTACCGAAGGCGCCAAGGCCGGCGCGAAAGTCACCCTCACCGGGGCGGCGACCGAAGCCGGTCTGCTGAACCTGTATGTCGGCGGCATGCGAGTGCAGGCCACTGTGGTCAACGGCGCAACCGCTGCCCAGGCGGCCACGGCACTGTCGGTAAAGATCAATGCCACGCCTGACCTGCCGATCACCGCGGCTGTCGAAGCGGGTGTGCTGACCCTTTCCTGCAAATGGAGCGGGGCAAGCGGCAATGACATCCAGCTGGAATTCAATCGCCAGGGCAAGACCAATGGCGAAGTCATTCCGGCTGGCCTGACGGCGGCAGTATCAGCCATGACCGGCGGCGTGGGTACGCCTGATCAGCTCAAGGCACTGGCTGCGCTGGGCGATGAGCCGTTCGAGTTCATCTGCATGCCCTGGACCGACACCGCTACGCTGGATGCCTGGAAAGCGGCAATGGACGACAGCACCGGTCGCTGGAGCTGGGCGCGTCAGTTGTACGGTCACGTTTACAGCGCCAAGCGCGGCACGGTCGGTACGCTGGTGGCCGCAGGTCAACTGCGCAACGATCAGCACATCACCCTGCAGGGTGTGGAAAACGGTGTTCCGCAACCGGTCTGGCTGCAAGCCGCTGCACTGGCTGCGCGCACGGCGGTGTTCATCTCTGCCGACGCCAGCCGTCCGACCCAGAGCGGCACCATGCCTGGCATCGATCCGGCTCCGGCCAGTCAGCGTTTCACCCTGACCGAGCGTGAGTCGCTGCTGCGTTACGGCATCGCCACGGCGTACTACGAAGGCGGTTACGTGCGCATTCAGCGTTCGATCACCACCTATCAGAAGAACGCTTATGGCCAGGCTGACAACTCGTACCTGGACAGCGAAACCATGCACCAGTCGGCGTTCATCATCCGTCGCCTGCAAGGCATCATCACCAGCAAGTACGGCCGCCACAAGCTGGCCAACGATGGCACGCGCTTCGGTGCCGGTCAGCCGATCATCACGCCGAGCACCATCCGTGGCGAGTTGATTGCGCAGTACGCACGTCTTGAAGAAGAGGGTCATGTGGAGAACGCCGAAACGTTCGCCCAGCACCTGATCGTCGAGCGTGACGGCAATGACCCAAGCCGCGTGAACGTGATGTTCCCGCCTGACTACATCAACGGCCTGCGCGTGTTCGCGCTGCTCAACCAGTTCCGCTTGCAGTACGACGAAGCGGCATAAGCCTAACCAACCCTTTCAAGCCCGCCTCGTGCGGGTTTTTTCATTCTGGAGATAAACAACATGGGTCAGAAAGTTGCGGGTACCTGCTACATCAAAGTGGATGGCACCCAATTGACCATCAGCGGCGGCGGCGAAGCGCCTCTGATGAACATCAAGCGCGATACCGTCGTACCGGGCTACTACAAGGAAGTTGATAAGGCCGCGTGGTTGAAATTTACCGCCGTGCATACCGCCGATCTGCCGCTCAAGCTGCTCACCACCGGTGTGGACATGACCATCACCTGTGAGTTCAAGAACGGCAAGACCTACGTCCTGTCCGGCGCCTACCTGGTCGATGAGCCGAGCAGCAAAGCTGACGACGGCACCATCGAGCTGAAATTCGACGGCAATCAGGGGAGCTGGCAATGAGTGAAGTCATCGACCTGGCCAGCCCGATCGAAGCGCACGGCGAAACCCTTTCGCAACTGACCTTCCGGCGCCCTACGGCGCAGGAAGCGCGGGCCATCAAGGCCCTGCCGTACAGGATCGACAAGAACGAGGAAGTCTCCCTGGATCTGGACGTGGCGGCGAAATACATCGCCGTCTGCGCTGGCATCCCGCCCTCGTCGGTCAATCAGATGGACCTGTGCGACATCAACACGCTGAGCTGGAAGGTTGCGAGTTTTTTCATGGCAGCGGCATCAGCGACCTCGAAGGACTGATCGCCGTCGTTTACGACCTCGCGTACTTCTGGAAGACCGATCCCGAACTGATGATGTCCAGGGAGCTGGACATCATCACCGAGTCGATCTTGCAGACGCAACGCATCAACCAGATCCTGCAGGGGGAGTGATGGCAGACACTATCAAGACGCTGATTACCGGCGTCGACAAGCTGTCTCCAACGCTGGCAACTATCCGCAACAACGTTGAAGGCTTCGAGACCAGGCTTAAAGGCTCTGGTCTTGGGAACGTCGAAGTGGGCGAGATGATCAAGAGCAATGCTTTGGCAGAGCCCTTGATTGCCGGGGTAAAGGCAGCGATCGGTTTCGAGACCAGCATGGCCGGCGTGAAACGATCGGTCACCTTTGAAACACCGCAACAGTTCCAGCAGATGAGTTCCGACATTCTGGACCTCAGTGAACGACTGCCGGAAAGCGCCAACGGTATCGCGGCGATTGTCGCCGCAGGTGCCAAGGCCAACGTACCGCGCGAAGAACTGACCGGGTTTGCCAGCGACGCCGTGAAAATGGGTGTCGCATTCGATCAGACGGCGGCCGAGTCGGGCGACATGATGGCCTCATGGCGGTCATCGTTTCAGATGACTCAGCCGCAGGTCGCGGCGTTGTCCGAGAAGATCAACGTGCTCGGCGGCAACAACCTGGAAAAGAAAATCGCCACCATGGTGACTGCAATGGGCCCGCTCGGGCCGGTTGCGGGGATGGCCTCCGGGCAACTGGCGGCAATGGGCGCGACCCTGGCCAGCGTCGATGTGCCGGCCGATGTGGCCGCCAGCGGCATGAAGCGGTTCATGCAGTCGTTGACCGAAGGGGGCGCGGCGAAAGCCGGGGCGTTCGAGGCGTTGCAGCTCGACGTCAACCAGCTGACCCAAGGCATGCAGAGTGACCCGTCCGGGACCATTGAAAAGGTCCTGACGGCGGTTTCCAGTGTTGATCCTGGCAAACAGTCGGACGTCATCACGCAGCTGTTCGGTGCCGAATCGCTGGGCGCGATCACGCCGCTGCTGGCCCACCTCGATGTGCTCAAGTCCAACCTGGCCAAGGTCGGGGAGGGCGTGCAAAACAGCGGCTCCATCGAGAAGGAGTTCGCAGACAACTCCCAGACCACGGCCACTGCCATCAAAGAGATGACTAACCGTGTCGATCGTCTGGGCATCAATATCGGCAGTATGTTCCTGCCGGCGATGAACGAAGCAATGGCCGTGATCGGGCCGATGATTTCTCAGGTCGCCGCGCTGGCGGCCGAACACCCAGAGGTGATCAAGGGCGTCGTGGGCGCCGCGATTGCTTTCGGCGTACTGCAAGTCGCCGTTCTCGCTGCAACGAGTGCCGCCGGGCTGCTGGCTGCGGTCATGGGCATGTCCCCGCTCGGCCTGATCGTGCGCGGCCTCGCGCTGGCGGCAGGTTTTCTGATCGCCAACTGGTCGACCGTTGCACCTTATTTTCAGGCGGTCTGGGAGGCTATTCGCGGACCGGTGATGGCGCTGTGGGACGTACTCAAGGCGGTCTTCGCCTGGACGCCGCTGGGCATGATCGCAGCCAACTGGCAGCCACTGAGCGAATTCTTTGCTGCGCTGTGGGACGTGATCAGGGCGCTGGCCACGCCGGTTTTCGATTTTCTGCAGACGCTGTTTGCGTGGTCGCCATTGGGCATGGTCGTGGCCAACTGGCAGCCGCTGTCCGAGTACCTGGCCGGCCTGTGGGAAACCATCAAGGCCGAGGCACAACCGTTTACTGATGTGCTGGCAACGCTGTTCAGTTTTTCGCCGCTGGGCATGGTCATCGAGAACTGGCAGCCGATCAAAACCTGGTTCGCAGGTCTATGGGCGGACATCAAGCCATTCATCGAGCCGATCATGAGCTGGTTTGGTGGCGACACGAATAAGACCGTCCTGCAGCGGGCGACCGAGAAGGCCAATCAGTTCGCGGAAGAACAGCGGATACGCAACGCAGGGCCAGGCGGCGGGACTGGAACGTTTCTGGCGGCCGGTGCCGTCGAGAACGTTCGCACAAATCAACAGTTGCTCAATCAGGCCACTGGCGTGCCGCCGACCAGCCAATTGCTCGGCGTACCCACCCCGCTGGCCCCCGGCAGCCTGTTGTTGCAACAGGGCGCAGCCGGGGCCGGCCCGCGACTTGAAGGCGAGCTCAACATTCGCTTTGAAAACGCGCCGCCGGGCATGCGTGCCGGGCAAGTGCAAACCAACCAGCCGGGTTTGACGATATCGCCAAACGTCGGTTATCGAACCCTCGGCGCAGGAGCCGGATCATGAGTACATGGCGTGACAGCCTGCTGCCAGCGTCTTTCCGGGGCGTCGGTTTTTTTATTGAAAAAGCCGTCGTCCCGGCAGGCCGCAAGGGGCAGTTGCATGAGTTTCCACAACGCGACGAGCCTTATTTCGAGTCGCTGGGCAAACAGTCGAAAGTGCATACGCTGACGGGGTTCATTGTCGGTCCCGACTGTTTCGAACAGCGAGACAAATTGCTGCAGGCACTGGAGCAGGAAGGTGCCGGCGAGCTGGTACATCCCTGGCTGGGTCGCGTGCAGGTCCAGGTTGGCGAATGTGGTGTTACACACAACCTGAGCGAAGGCGGACTCGTCCGGCTGGACCTGAAATTCTATCCGGCCAACCCGCTCAAGTTTCCCGTGTCGACGCTCAATACGCGACGGCAGTTGCTGGGGGCGTCCGAGAGCCTGCTGGGCTCGGCGCTCAGGCGCTACCGCTCGGTGATGGCCACAGTGGACGCGGTGCGTATCAATATTCAGGCGCTGCGCAGCGCCCTGTCGGGAGTATTCGCGACCATTCAGCGGCAGTTCACACCGTTCATGACGATTTATTCGGATGTCACCGCGCTGGTGCATTCGCTGGTCAATGCGCCGTTGACGGTCAGCACGCTGTTTAGCACGTTCTTCGCCAGTTTCGACGGTGACAGTCGTCGAGCCAGAAGAGCGAACGGCACCAGCAGTATTGGCGGGGCGAGTACCGGAACGGATGCCGGCTCAGGTTCCGGCAACTCGACAGGGGGCGGCTCAGGCAATGGTTCCGCGAGTGGCAGTAACGGCACCGCTGCGAGCAGCGCGGCAGCAAGGTCCGGCAGCAATGGCGGCGTGTCCTCTGTTGAAACGGTCGATTACCGGTCGGTGATTTCCGAGGCCACGCAACAGGCGGAAGCGGTGTCCGGCATCAATCTGGTCAGCCAGAGCAGCGGGCTGGATACCGGCGTGACGGCGCAGGCCGCGGCCAATCTGGTCCAGGATGCCTTGTTGGTCAAGGTGGCGAAAATCGTCGCGAGCATGCCGGTTGCGACGACCGTCATGCCGCTCACTGTGGTGCCGTCGCTGGATCAGCAAGTGACGCAAGCACTGCAGCGCGTCGATGTGCCGGTTGCCGATGACGTCATCGAACTGCGCGACACGCTGAGTTCAGCCATCTGGGAAGCGTCGTTGAAAGCCGACCCTGAACATTACCTGGCGCTCAACACGTTGCGTCAGGCGTTGATCAGGCACCTCAACGCGGTGGCGGCCTCTGGCGTGCGTCTGGTGGACCTGAAGGTGTCCGAGCCTTTGCCCGCGCTGGTGCTGGCCTATCGCCGATTCGGTGACGCCAGCCGGGCGCAGGAAATGGTGCAGCGCAATCGGCTGGCCCATCCGGGTTTCGTGCCGCCCGGCACGCTGAAGATCGCTCAGGAGTGACCCATGATCGACCCTAACGTTGTCACCCTGACGGTTGACGAGCACGACTATGCCGGCTGGAAGTCGGTGGAAATCTCTGCCGGGATCGAGCGTCAGGCGCGCAGCTTTGACGTGAGCATTACCTGGCAGTGGCCGGGCACTGAAATCTCGCATCCGATCACGCCTGGCGCCGCGTGCGAAGTGCGTATCGGCGGCGAGTTGATTCTGACCGGTTGGGTGTTTGCCGCGCCGATCAGCTATGACGGCAAGCAAGTCACGCTAAAGATTTCCGGACGCTCGAAAACCGCCGACCTCATCGACTGCTCGGCCATCAACAAGCCGAGTCAGTGGAAGGAGGTGGGGGTGCTGAAGATCGTTGAAGCGCTGGCTGCTCCCTATGGTTTGTCGGTGATCAGCGAAATACCGGAAACCTCGAAGATGGCCGATCACACCATCGAGCCTGCCGAAACCGTGTTCAAGTCCATTGACCGGCTGCTGACCCTGTTCCGGATTTTTTCCACCGATGACGAATACGGCAATGTGGTGCTGGCCAGGCCGGGTAGTCGCGGGCAGAGCGCAGACGCGCTCGAACTTGGCAAGAACGTGTTGAGCGCCGTCATCGCGCGGGACTTTTCCGGGCTTTTTTCCGAGTACCGGGTCATCGGTCAACAAACCGGTAATGACCAGACGTTCGGCAAGGAGTCGTCGGAGGTCTCGGCCGAGGTCACGGATAACCGGCATGACGATCCCGCGCATAAAAAGCGGCTTCGCGTACTGGTCGTTCATGAGGATGCGCCGATCACACCCAAACTCGCCCTGAGTCGCGCCAATTGGGAGCGTGGTCAGCGGGCTGGCAAGGCGCTGCTCACCACCTACAAGGTCCAGGGCTGGCGGCAGTCCAACGGGGCGCTCTGGCGGCATAACACCATGGTCCGGGTGATCGATCCGGTCATCGGTTTTACGAGCCGCAACATGCTGATTTCAGCCGTGACCTATTCGCTGAGTGACCAAGGCACGATCACCACACTGGTGGTCGGTCCGCCTGAAGGTTTCCAGGCCGAGCCGGGTGACCCCAACAAGCGCAGCAAGGTGCAGGTCAATCAGGATGCTTACTCCTGGCTGCTGCCCATCGACGAGGAAACAACCTCATGAGCTTACTCAATCGCATGCTGGTGCGCGGCACCGTGGTGCTCGCCAGGGCCAGCAGCAAAATGCAGGCGCTGCAAATGCGCCTCACCGCCGGAGAGGTCAAGGACGACATGGAGCACTTCGAACCCTACGGTTTCACCAGCAATCCACTGGCCGGCGCTGAAGGTATCGCCGCGTTCATTGGTGGCGACCGGTCGCACGGTCTGCTGCTGGTGGTGGCCGACCGGCGCTATCGGCTCAAAGGGCTGGAGTCGGGCGAAGTGGCGATCTACACCGACGAGGGCGACAAGATTCACCTCAAGCGCGGCAAGGTCATCGACATTGAAACCGACACCTTGAACATCAAGGCGACGGTGGCCGTGAACTTCGACACACCGCAGATCACCCAGACCGGAAAGATCGTCTCCCAGGGCGACCAGCTCGCCGCGGGTATCAGCCAGATCAGCCATCTGCACGGCAACGTGCAGGGCGGGAATGGCCAGAGCGGGCCGCCCGTTGGAGGTGCCGGATGATCATCGAAGGCTCTCTGCAGGCGTCTCTGCTGCGCTCGGTGGTCATCAGCCTGTTCACCTGGCGACGTGCTGAAGCGGACGACCCGTTCGACGATGCCGAGCGCTATGGCTGGTGGGGCGACACCTACCCGGCACAGGCCAATGACCGCATCGGTTCCAGGCTGTGGCTGCTGCGCCGGGTCAGGCTGACTGCCCAGACCCAGCGCGACGCCGAGTTCTATGCCCGCGAAGCGCTCGACTGGCTGATCGAAGATGGCCAGGTCCAGCACATCAACATCCTTACCGAACAGGTTCAGAGCAACCGCCTGAACCTGGGCGTCGAGCTGGTCGTCTCGGACGGTCAGATCGTGCGTTTCAACCCTTCTGAACAGTGGCAGGTGATTTATGCCGTTTGAAACACCTACGTTACCGGCGCTGATCAACCGAACCCAGGTCGACCTCGCCGACGAAGCGCTACGTCAGTCCGATGCCCGGGTATTGTCCCGCGCGCACAGCGGTGCGGCCTACGGGCTGTACGGCTATCAGGACTGGATCGCCGACCAGATTCTGCCGGACACCGCCGACGAGGAAACCCTCGAGCGGCAAGCCATCCTGCGCCTGAGGCAACCGCGCAAGGTGGCACAGGCCGCTACTGGCACGGTGCGCTTCAGCGCTGCAGCCGGCGCGGTGCTGGATGCGGACACTGTGCTGCAGTTCAGCGATGGACGCTTCTACCGTGTCACCAAAGGCGTCACCACAGTTGCGGGCAATAACACGACCACGGTCGAAGCGGTGGATGCCGGTGTTCTGGGCAACGCGGATGCCGGTCTGGTGATGACTGCCGTGCAACCGGTCGAAGGCATCGACAGCACCTTCACCGTCATTGCCGACGGACTGTCCGGCGGCATTTCGCAGGAAAGTATCGAGTCGTTGCGTGCGCGTGTCGTGCGCTCCTACCGGGTCATCCCGCATGGCGGCAATCAGGATGATTACGTGACCTGGGCGCTGGAGGTACCGGGCGTGACGCGTGCCTGGTGTGTGCGCCGGTTCATGGGGCCGGGGACGGTGGCGGTGTTCTTCATGCGTGACGACCAGGCCGATCCCATTCCTGACGCTGAGCAGCTCGCTGCGGTCGCGGCGTATATCGAGCCGCTGCGTCCGGTTACGGCGGATGTGTATGTGCTGGCACCGGTGCAGAAACCGGTGGTCTACACGATCCGGCTCACACCGGACACCTCCGCCGTGCGGGCGGCGGTCGAGGCGCAGCTGCTGGACCTGCACAACCGTGAGGGCGGGCTGGGCGAAACCCTGCTGCTCACGCACATCGCCGAGGCTATCAGTCGCGCGACGGGCGAAACCGATCATGTGCTGGTTTCACCCGTGGCCAACGTTACCGCGGCGGCCAACCAGCTGCTCACGTTCGGGGGTATTCAATGGTCTTCATAAGAACTGCCGAACACTACGCCGGGCAACTGCAGGCGCTGTTGCCCCCCGGCCCAGCGTGGGATCCGGAGCGGGTGCCGGAATTGCAGCAGGTGATTACCGGGCTGTCCCGCGAGTTCGCGCGCATCGATGGCCGCGCGTTCGACCTGCTCAACGAGATGGACCCCGCCACCGTCAGTGAGCTGGTCCCGGACTGGGAGCGGGTGATGAACCTGCCCGACCCGTGCCTGGGGCTCAAACCGTTGTTCGCTGACCGGCGTCTGTCGGTGCGCCAGCGGCTCGTGGCAACAGGAGGGCAAAACGCGGCGTTCTACATCGACATTGCCATCAGCCAGGGCTACCCCGATGCCACCGTGACCGAACACCGAGCGCCCCGTATGGGGCGTTCGCGTTTTGGCCAAGCGTACTTCGGCACCTGGAACGCGCAATTCATGTGGACCCTGAACACCGGCGGGCGCCAGCGCCTGGGCCGACGCTTCGGGGCCAGCTACTGGGGAGAGCGGTTCGGGGTGAATCCCGGGCTCGCAATCGAATGTTTGATCCGTCGAGCAGCACCGGCGCACAGCGTCGAATTCGTAAACTTCAACTGAGGAACACAATGTGGATTATCCCAAGAGTGTGCCGGGCGTAGGCTTGGCAAGCGGCAAGTTTGTAGATGAAAACCCGGCGACCGGCATGCCCGGCTCGCTTATTCCTGCGCAGTGGGGTAACTCGATCACGCAGGAGATTTTGAATGCGATGGCGGCCGGTGGTGAGCAGCCTGATGAAACCAGAACAGACCAGCTCGCAACCGCAATTACGCAGATTGGTTCGCAAGTCAGGCAGGCCTATAAAGGTGCCGGGTTTGGCTACACCGCTTCTGAAACTCTGTTGCCCGGAGCGGCGGGGCATTGGCACAGAATCAACCTTGGGGGCATCACGCTGACCTTGCCTCCCAAAGCGAACGTAGTGGTAGGTAAGTCGATAACCTTTCATAACGCATCGCCAGCAGCGGCAACTATCAAGGCCAATGGTGCTGAGATCATCTCCCTATACGGTGCCGGCAGCAATACGTTGAAGCTCAATGCGGCGGAGTGGGTAGAGCTTGTTTTTAATACTGACGCGATCTACATCACCAAGCGCGGCAAAATGACAGAGGTAGAGGAGGTCGACTCTCAAAAAGTGTTCTCTTTCACCACCGATACAGTTTTTACAAGAGACCAGATGGAGTTGCTGCTACTGGATGCCACTGGCGGCAATCGTGCGTTCACACTGCCCTCCTCAAACGCGGCACTAGGTGTCAAGGACGTCATTGTTCGCAGAATAGACGGCAGTGGCAACCGGCTGACCGTTAATGCAAGTGCCGGGGAAAAGATCAGGTTTCATACCCATCTAAATGCTGCTGGTTATTCCTTTCTGGTTCTGATGGGGGCTGGAGACTGGTGGCATCTGCGCAGCGATGGTGCCGGGAGTTGGTGGCCGGTAGGACGCTACGACAACACACCTCTGGGACGACCCGTCTTCGAAACAACGACGTTGTTCAGCCCAGGAGGATACGGAGCGTTGAACGGTGGGCTTCTCAACCGCGCCGACTGGCCGTGGCTTTGGGATCATGCGCAAAAGTCCGGGATGGTTTACACCGAAGCAGCTCGTACCGGCAAGGAAGGTGGATGGAGCAGTGGCGACGGCGCCCTGACCTTCCGAGGGCCCGAAGGTAGGGGCGAGTTCCTGCGGGTACTGGATGAGTCTCGTGGCGTCGATACGTCGCGTGTCGCCGGATCTTGGCAGGACGGCACTTGGCTGAGGACGGTGGCTCAGGAGTGGAGCGGGTCTGACATAGAAACGGGTACTTACTTGTTGGGCAGTGGTCACGCCCAGGCAGATGGACGCCTCAACTCCACAGGCCCTAATGGCTTGTTGCCGATCGGTGCATTGGTTCCAGCTGGAGGTTCTGCGTATCTCCGTGAAACGACAGATAACGGCGTGACGGGAGCTGCTATGAGAGACGACCAGCAACCGATGAACAACTGGATTCGTTTCCGTAGCCGCAACATGGCCTATCCCGGCCGTATTAAACTGATCTGAGGACATTATGCCTACTTACTTGATAGACGACTCTGGGGCCTTGATAGGGCCTGTTGAATTACCGGTTGTTCCTGGACTGGGCGAGCAAACGCCCAGCAATGCTGTAAGCATGACCGAGTTGCTTAACGAACCGAACACAGGATTTGCCTGGACACTGATAAATGGTGAGCTGCAGCAGGTCATAGATCGCCGTGGCTTGATGTATCGAATAAACGACGGCTCGGTAGAGGAGTGGAGCAGCCTCGGTCTGCCGCCTGAACGGCTCACCGCCAAACAATGGCCCGGCAAGTATTACGTTTGGCGAGAGGGTGAATGGGTTCTTGATACGGAAGCGCAGAAGGCCGCTTTGGCTTCCGCCGCTCTGCTGGTTCGTGACCAGCGTTTGCAGGAAGCAGCTACACGTATCGCCCCGTTGCAGTATGCCGAAGAACTGGGAGATGCCACCGAGGCGGAGAAGGCAAGTTTGCTCGAATGGAAACGCTATAGCGTAGAACTGAACCGGATCGAGCAAACCCCGGATTACCCTCTCCAGATCAAATGGCCTTCACCGCCCTCGGGTACAACTGCCCTGTAGACATGACTGCGAGAGCGGTTTTTTTTTGCCCGTGCCTACAGAACAGCTAGCCCCGGTAGGGCGCAAGTACAGACGAACTGCCCCGCTCTGAGGGGGCGTTGTTTTATTCGCCATTTAATCTCGCTTTTGAACAGGAGAGCCTTGTCGACTCAAGGGGTGGGCTCGTCCCGCAAGCCCCAGAGGAGTATCAATTCCTGTCAACCAGCAACAACAACTCAACATCATCCCTGACGCCGGCCCCACCGCCGGCGTTTTAGTTCCTGTCATCAAACGAAACAGGAGGTCCGCCGACGCCCGCAAGCGTCAATCATTCATAAACCCATACTCTCTCACTAGAAAACCGAAGGTATTCATATGTACACAGTAATAAGCGCTCGTGATCCACGTTGGTCCGATATGGCACACACATACATTAATCTGTGGGTGTTGTTTGCAGAGTTTAAAGACACTTACGGCGAGGTGCCTTTTAGTGCGTCTCCCAACGACTCCGCTGCTCATGGCGTCGATCTGTTTAACCGTGCCCTCGCCGGTGAGTTCGGCCCGGTTCTCGAGCCGACCGAGGAGGCGGTCCTGCAGCTGGTGACGAGTCAGCGGAATAACTTGTCAAGTAACGCTACTTATCGAATTCACTCGTTGCTGGACGAACTGGATATTCTTCAAGACGCCATAGCAATGAATCTGGCGACCGAAGAGCAATTGAAATCCGTGCCAGCCCTAAAAGCTGAGCTGTACGCGTTCCGTCTTTATCGCGTGCAGCTTTCCCTAATTGACACATTGCCAGGTTACCCAAGGAAGTTCGACTGGCCAGTGGCGCCTGCGCAGCCTTTTGTGTATGTGCCACCTTCTGAGTAGTTAGCCATTTGGCAGGGCGTGCGCGAAAACGAATTGCATCCGGCGCCAGCTATGAGGCTGGAGTTGTTGTTTCTGCTTTCGCTATGGCCGCGACCTGCCGATATGACTGCTGCTAACGACTCAGGTCAATGATGGGGCGTTTTTTTACCCGTAATGCGCGTCGTTCTTGAGTCACGAGAGCTTCGTCGATGGGGGACACTGACGAGCGTCATAAGCAAGGCAGGAGTAACCATGCCTATCAACCAGCAACAACTACTGCAAATCCTCCCCAACGCCGGCTCTAAAGCCGGCGTTTTCGTTCCTGCTCTCAACATCGCCATGGCCCGTTACGCCATCGACACCCGCCTGCGTATCGCCGCGTTCATTGCTCAGATAGGGCATGAGTCCGGGCAGCTTCGTTATGTGCGCGAGCTGGGCAGTGACAGCTACCTGGCGAAGTACGACACGGGCCAGTTGGCGCTGCGTCTGGGCAACACGCCAGAAGCAGATGGCGACGGTCAGTTGTATCGGGGCCGTGGGCTGATTCAGGTGACGGGGCGGACCAACTACGAGGCGTGCGGGGAGGCGCTCGGGCTGGACTTGCTTGCCCAGCCGCAACTGCTCGAACAACCCGGCCACGCGGCCATGTCGGCGGCATGGTTCTGGGATCGGGCCAACCTCAACGTGCTGGCAGACCAGGGTGATTTTTTGATGATCACCCGCCGCATCAACGGCGGTACCAACGGCCTGGCGGATCGGCAGGCGCTTTACCAGCGGGCATTGGAGGTGCTGCCGTGAAAGTGCTGGATATGCGATTCCTGATCCTCGCATTCGTGCTGGGGTCAGGGCTGGGTACCTGGGCCGCCTGGAAATGGCAGGCGGCCCGCTATGGCCTGCAACTGTCCACGCAAGCGCTGACGTGGCAGCGCGAGCGCGAGCAGGCGGCGCTGGCGGTCGTCGACTGGCAGAACGCCGAGCAGGCACAACGACGGGCGCTGGAAGTCCGTTTGCACACCAACGATACAACCATCCACAAGGAGTTGAGCGATGCACAGACTGCTCAGGCTCGTTTGCGTGATCGCCTGGCTACCGCTGATTTGCGCTTGTCAGTCCTCCTCGCCAACAGCCCCGCCAACCGTGATGGCATGCCAGCCGGCACCGACACCGGCGGCGTGGTTCATGGAAGCCCGCGAGGCGAACTTGACCCAGCGGCTGCTGGACGAATTGTCGCCATCACCGACTACGGCGATCAGGGATTGATCGCTTTGAAGGCCTGCCAAGCCTATGTGCGCGAGATTGCGCACTGATGTTCCTCTCGGCTCCCCACCTCCCAGGCCATCGTGCCCCTGCCTCAATCCCGCCTCCGCAAGGAGGCGCGGCCCTCTTTTCAGCCTTTAACTGCTTTTCAATCGGCGCGGCCCGGTACATTCATATTGCACCGGCCGATTCGGTACGCTAATGTCTTGAAACGTACCGATGAGACCCCTTCCGTGACGACAGTCAGCAAGCTTTTGATGCGCGTTATCAAGGCTCACGCCCGTTGGCGTTGGCGCGCCTGACTATTTCCTTGCCGGCCCTGCCGGTCCCGTACCTGTATGCCTTCGATTTTGTGATGTTTTTCTCCGTCCCCCGGCCTTGTGGCTGACGAGGGGATGCATGAGTGAAGCAGAATCCGGAAGGCCTGAATCAAGTCAGTAAATCAAAAGGTTGATAGCAAAATGCTGCTGATGATCGATAACTACGATTCGTTTACCTACAACGTCGTGCAGTACCTCGGTGAGCTGGGGGCGGACGTCAAAGTCATTCGCAATGACGAACTGAGCATCGCCGAGATCGAGGCCCTGAACCCGGAGCACATCGTCGTTTCGCCTGGCCCGTGCACGCCCAATGAAGCCGGCGTCTCGCTGGATGTGATCAAGCACTTCGCGGGCAAACTGCCGATTCTGGGCGTGTGTCTCGGGCATCAGTCCATCGGTCAGGCCTTTGGCGGCGACGTGGTCCGCGCGCGTCAGGTCATGCATGGCAAAACCAGCCCGGTCATTCACCAAGACGGCGGGGTGTTCGATGGCTTGAATCATCCGTTGGTGGTCACCCGCTACCACTCGCTGGTGGTCAAACAGGATACGCTGCCCGATTGCCTGGAAGTGACGGCCTGGACTGCGCTGGAAGACGGTTCGGTCGATGAGATCATGGGCCTGCGCCACAAGACATTGAACGTCGAAGGGGTGCAGTTTCACCCCGAGTCGATCCTGACCGAGCAGGGCCACGAGCTGTTCGCCAATTTTCTCAAGCAGAGTGGCGGTCATCGTCAGGGCTAAGGATTTTTTATGAGTACCCCCATGGATATCAAAAGCGCGCTCAATCGCGTGGTCAACCAGCTGGACCTGACCACTGAAGAGATGAGCGATGTCATGCGCGAAATCATGACCGGCCAATGCACTGAAGCGCAGATCGGTTCGTTTCTGATGGGCATGCGCATGAAGAGCGAAACCATCGATGAAATCGTCGGTGCGGTGTCGGTCATGCGCGAGCTGGCTGGCAAGGTCGAACTGAAAACCCTGGACGGCGTGGTCGACATTGTTGGCACGGGCGGCGATGGCGCGAATATTTTCAACGTGTCGACAGCTTCCGCTTTCGTCATCGCCGCCGCGGGTTGCACCGTGGCCAAGCATGGTAATCGTGCCGTCTCGGGCAAAAGCGGCAGTGCCGATCTGCTCGAGGCTGCCGGGGTTTATCTGAACCTCACGCCTGTTCAGGTAGCGCGTTGCATCGACAGCGTGGGTATCGGCTTCATGTTCGCCCAGTCTCATCACACCGCCATGAAGCACACGGCCGGGCCGCGCCGCGAACTGGGTCTGCGCACACTGTTCAATATGCTCGGCCCGCTGACCAATCCGGCCGGCGTTCGTCATCAGATCGTCGGCGTGTTCAACCAGGCGCTGTGCCGCCCGCTGGCCGAGGTGCTGCTGCGTCTGGGCAGCAAGCATGTGCTGGTGGTCCACTCGCAGGACGGCCTGGACGAATTCAGTCTGGCCGCACCGACCTTCGTGGCCGAGCTGAAAAACGGCGAAGTCACCGAATACTGGGTACAGCCCGAAGACCTGGGCATCAAAAGTCAGAGCCTGTACGGCCTTGCCGTGGAAAGCCCGGCGGCTTCGCTGGAGCTGATCCGCGATGCGCTGGGACGCCGCAAAACCGAGAACGGGCAGAAAGCTGCGGAGATGATCGTGCTCAATGCCGGCGCCGCGCTTTATGCTGCTGATCACGCGACAAGCCTGAAAGAAGGCGTGGCCCTGGCGCACGATGCGCTGCACACTGGCCTGGCGCGGGAAAAACTGGAAGAACTGGGTGCCTTCACGGCGGTATTCAAGCAGGAGAACGAAGCATGAGTGTGCCAACCGTACTGGAAAAGATCCTTGCCCGAAAGGCCGAGGAAGTTGCGGCTCGTCGTGCGATTGTGGGCCTGACCGAGCTTGAACAACAGGCCGCCCGGGCCGACGCGCCACGTGGCTTTGCCAAGGCATTGATCACTCAGGCCAAGGCAAAGCAGCCTGCCGTTATCGCCGAGATCAAGAAGGCATCGCCGAGCAAGGGCGTCATCCGCGAACACTTCCTGCCGGGCGAGATCGCCAGAAGTTATCAGGCCGGTGGCGCGACCTGTCTGTCAGTGCTGACCGATGTGGACTTCTTTCAGGGCGCCGATGCCTATCTGCAGGAGGCACGTGCGGCGTGCAACCTGCCAGTGATCCGCAAGGATTTCATGATCGACCCTTATCAGGTGGTCGAAGCACGTGCTTTGGGCGCTGACTGCATTCTGTTGATCGTGTCGGCACTGGATGACGTGCAAATGGCTGAACTGGCTGCCGTTGCCAAGGGCCTGAAGCTGGATGTACTGGTCGAGGTGCACGACGGCGACGAACTGGAGCGCGCACTCAAAACGCTCGATACACCGCTGGTGGGCATCAACAACCGCAACCTTCATACCTTTGAGGTGAGCCTGGAAACCACGCTGGACTTGCTCCCGCGCATCCCGCGTGATCGCCTGGTCGTTACCGAAAGCGGCATTCTCAATCGTGCGGATGTCGAGCTGATGGAAATCAGCGATGTCTACTCGTTTCTGGTGGGTGAGGCCTTCATGCGTGCCGAACACCCGGGCGCCGAGTTGCAGCGGTTGTTCTTCCCGGAGCGCAAGATTGCAGTAAGCGCTTCGTCCAGCGACTGAGCGTATTGAGCTGAACATCTTTGCGAGGGCCGGCATGCAAGACTCGATCATCGACATATGTGTCGAACAAGGCCTGCAGGCCGAGCAGGATCTTCTGGCGTCGGTATGTGCAGGTGCTGCAGATCACGGGCTGCTGTTCTGGCGGCCCAATGATCGGGCGCTGGTCATGCCACGGCGGATGAGCCGGTTAGCGGGTTTTGCCGAGGCCAGCGAGACCCTGTCGGACAATGCATGGCCTGTCCTCTTGCGTGAAACCGGCGGCGAGCCAGTGCCGCAGTCCTCTGCCACGCTGAACATCGCGCTGGTCTACGCGCAGCCGCCCACTGACGTGGATCGTGACCGTATAGAAACCGCCTACCTGCGATTATGTCAGCCGATTCTCGATCTGTTGACCGACCTGGGTGGCCAAGCCTCACTGGGTGAGGTGGCAGGCGCATTCTGCGACGGTCGCTTCAACGTCAACCTCGATGGTCGCAAAATGGTTGGAACGGCTCAGCGCTGGCGTCAGAGCCAGGGCGGGACGCGTCCCGTAGTGCTGGCGCATGGCGCCTTGCTGCTGGATAACGAGCGCGTTCAGATGGCGGCCGCGGTAAACCGCTTCAATGAGCTGTGTGAGCTTGAGCCGCGTGTTCAGGCCGAAAGTCACATTGCCTTGTACGAAGCGTTTCCGGGTGCTGACGTCCTGGAGCGTCTGGCGCAGGCTTACCGCAAGCTGCTCGCCGGGCTCTGAATACCAAGGGCTCAGCGTGTCCCGAAGACCACCATGGTCTTGCCTTTGACGTTGACCAGGCTCTGTTCTTCAAGGGCCTTGAGCACGCGTCCGACCATTTCCCTCGAACAGCCGACGATGCGTCCGATTTCCTGGCGGGTAATCTTGATCTGCATGCCGTCCGGGTGAGTCATTGCATCCGGCTGCTTGCACAACTCGAGCAACGTGCGAGCCACTCGCCCGGTGACATCGAGAAACGCCAGATCACCGACCTTGCGCGTTGTATTGCGCAGGCGCTCGGCCATCTGGCTGCCGAGCGCATACAGAATTTCCGGCTCTTGCCTGGTCAGCTCGCGGAACGAGTCATATGAAATCTCGGCCACTTCGCATTCGGTCTTGGCCCGCACCCAGGCGCTGCGTACGGACTCCTTTCCCGCTTGCTCGAACAGACCCAGTTCGCCGAAGAAGTCCCCGCTGTTGAGATAGGCGACGATCATCTCCCGGCGCTCGTCGTCTTCGATCAAAACCGTGACTGATCCCTTGAGGATCAGAAACAACGACTCGGAACGCTCACCAGCATTGATGATGTTGGTTTTCGCGGGGCAGCGGCGGCGTTCTGCATGGGGCAGCAGCTTGTCCAGACTGTTTGCTTTGGGCGTAAAGGTTATTGCGACCATGCGAGGCTTCCGAAATAAGGTGTATGGCCAAATGGCATACCTATAGGTATCGGCTGCGCCTTTATTCTCGCCAGCTTTTCCAGACGTGTAGGAAGCTATTTGCGAACATTCCTACGCATTTCCTACAAAAGGCATTTCTTCCGGGCGGCTTTTGGCCCTGTGCTAAGCTGGCGACCCCTTTTTTACAGTGGAGTCTTGGCGATGAAGGCACGCATCCAATGGGCTGGCGAAGCCATGTTCCTCGGCGAATCCGGCAGTGGTCATGTGGTGGTAATGGATGGTCCGCCGGAAAGCGGTGGTCGCAACCTGGGTGTACGCCCGATGGAAATGGTCTTGATCGGGCTGGGTGGCTGCAGCAACTTTGACGTTGTGAGCATTTTGAAGAAGTCGCGCCAACCCGTGGAAAGCTGCGAGGCGTTTCTGGATGCCGAACGGGCCGATGAAGACCCGAAAGTGTTCACCAAGATCCATCTGCACTTCGTCGTCAAGGGACGAGAGTTGAAAGAAGCACAGGTCAAGCGGGCGATCGAACTGTCCGCAGAGAAGTATTGCTCGGCCTCGATCATGCTCGGCAACGCGGGTGTGAAGATCACTCACGATTATGAAATTGTCGAACTGGGCTGAACGCCAGACATCCAACGATCATAAAAACGGCGCACACTCTGGCAGACGGCTTCGGACGTCTGCATAATGCGCCACTTTTTACGGGCGCAGCATGTATTGGTTTTCTGCTGCCGGTCCGAACAGACAACCAAAATCGCCAACGCGAAGAGGTGTTAACCGTCCTACGCAGATGAGCCGGGCTCACCTGACGGGCATGCTTGATCACGCGGCTGGCGCCGCACCCATATAGAGAGTTTTTAACGGTGAAAAGCAAACTCAAGCTCCACGGGTTCAATAACCTGACAAAGACCTTGAGCTTCAACATTTATGACATCTGCTATGCGGAAACCCCGCAGGACCAGCAGGCGTATGTCGAGTACATCAACAGTGTGTACGACGCAGAACGCCTGACGCGGATTCTGACTGATGTTGTCGATATCATTGGTGCCAACATCCTGAACATTGCGCGTCAGGATTACGATCCACAAGGTGCCAGTGTGACCATTCTGATCTCGGAGCAGCCGGTGACGCCTACCGAAAGCCAGATCGAAGAGTCGCCAGGTCCACTGCCGGAAACCATCCTGGCGCACCTGGACAAGAGCCATATCACGGTCCACACCTACCCGGAAATTCATCCGGTTGACGGTATTGCCACGTTCCGCGTGGATATCGATGTGTCGACCTGTGGCGTTATTTCACCGCTCAAGGCGTTGAACTACCTGATTCATAAATTCGAGTCGGATATCGTGACCGTCGATTATCGCGTGCGCGGCTTTACCCGTGACGTGGAAGGCAAGAAGCACTTCATCGACCACGAGATCAACTCGATCCAGAACTACCTGTCCGAAGACACGCGCAACGGTTACCAGATGACCGACGTGAACGTGTATCAGGAAAACCTGTTCCACACCAAGATGCTGCTCAAGCAGTTCGAACTGGACAACTACCTGTTTGGCGACGCCACCAGCAACTTGTCTCCCGAGCAGCGCGAGCAAGTGACCGCCAAGGTCAAACACGAAATGCTGGAAATCTTCTACGGCCGCAACGTCGCCGTATAAACCCGGATTCCGGACATTAAAAAGGCGCCTGATGCAGGCGCCTTTTTTATGGGGGGTTGTATACGTGTTGTCAGATGCGATAAGTCGACTTGGTCATGACCTTGGCCAGCACACTCATGCCGAACTTGACCGGTGCCGGGAAGCGAAAACCGCCTGCCTCCAGTGCGGATTCAGCGTGGTGTTCTTCATCGCTGAGCATCTGTTGCAGGATAGCCCGGGACTTGCCGTCTTCGGTCGGCAGTTGCTCCAGATGTTCAGCCAGGTGCTTGCAGACCTGATCTTCGGTCGCCGCGACAAAACCCAGGCTGACCCGGTCGCTGATAACGCCGGCTACTGCGCCCATCCCGAAGGACAGGCTGTAGAACAGCGGGTTCAGCACACTGGTATGGCTGCCAAGCTGATGAATGCGCTGTTCGCACCAGACCAGATGATCGATTTCCTCTTCAGCCGCACGCTCCATCGCCTTGCGCACCTTGGGCAGCTTTGCCGTCAGCGCCTGGCCCTGATAAAGCGCCTGGGCGCAGACTTCGCCGGTATGGTTGATGCGCATCAGACCCGCGACGTGGCGCGTGTCGACTTCGCTCATCTTGTGCTCGGGCTGAACAACGGCGGGGGAAGGGCGCTGCGAGTGCGCGCTGGACGGCAGCAATGTGCGCATCGCGCTGTCGGCTTGCAGTAACAGACGGTCGAGGGGGGAGTATTGACGTTCGGTAGCCATGGGCACCTCCGGAAGATCATGCGGGCAGTTTACCCCAATCGGCCGGAGCGGGCAGGGCTTGTGTCGTCCGACCAGCGCTGATCACACACGCTGGTCGGCCGGGAAGCCCGAAAACGCTGGCTCAGCCCGGTGGCCAGTTCATCTGGCGCTGACCAAGTACATGCATGTGAATGTGGTAGACGGTCTGCCCGCCCAGCTCATTGCAGTTCATCACCACGCGGAAGCCTTCTTCGCAGCCCAGCTCGAGGGCCAGACGCTGCGCCGTGAACAGAATATGTCCGGCCAGGCCTTTGTCTTCCTCGGTCAGATCGTTCAGGGTGCGAATGGGCTTTTTCGGGATAACCAGAAAATGCACGGGTGCCTGTGGGGCGATGTCGTGAAAGGCCAGTACCTGATCATCTTCATAGATGATCTTCGCCGGGATTTCCCGATTGATGATCTTGGTAAACAAAGTGTCCACAGCCGTTTGCTCCTTGTCGGTTGATGGTCGTCACAGGGTATCGCTGTGCTTCAGCGCGTCCGAGTGTACTGAGCAAGACGCGGCTCGCCCAGCCGTTTGTCGGTCAGCGCGGGCAGTATTTCTTGTTGATGTAGCCGCTGATCTGGCGGGCCAGCCAGCGTGAAACCAGGCGCGGGCTAAGCGTCCACAGCCGGTTACCGAAACCGGGAGTGATCACTGCGCGGTTTTTTGTCAGCGCGCGAACGGTATACAGCGCCACTTCTTCGGGGCTCATCAGGTTATCCACATTGACCTGCAACTGCGCGGTGCGAAAAAAAGCCGTCCTGGTCGGGCCGGGGCACAGCACCGAGACCTTTACGCCGGCTTTCTTCACTTCCTCGCGCAGCCCTTCGGAAAAATGCAGCACATACGCCTTGCTTGCATAGTAGGTGCTCATCCATGGCCCGGGCTGGAATGCCGCCACCGAGGCGATGTTGAGTATCTGGCCGCCGCCCTGAATGGCCATCAGGTTGCCGACCGTGTGGCACAGGCGCGTGAGGGCCAGAATGTTCAGATCGATCAGGTCCTGCTCTGCACTCCAGTCCTGAGCCAGAAAAGGTCCGCAGGTGCCGATGCCCGCAGCGTTGACCAGCAGATCGATCTGATGGGCGCCGTCTTCCAGTTCCAGCAGAAAGCCCGAGAGTCTCAGCGGCTCGCCCAGATCGCAGGCTCGAAACAGCACTTCCACGCCAAAACGCTGAGTCAATTCCAGTGCAATTGTTTCCAGCAGGTCGCGCTGGCGGGCGACCAGGATCAGGTTGCGACCGCGACGTGCCAGCGCTTCGGCCATCGCCAGGCCTATGCCGCTGGACGCGCCGGTGATCAGGGCGTAACGGGTCATGCATTTCTCCATTGAGCGTGTTGCGACCGGCAGTCTGCCGAACCGTGAGCAGTCTATTACTTGTCGCTTTGTTCTTCGGGCTCTATGTTGACATCCGCTGGCGCGGTCAAGGCACTGTCACGGCTTTCTTCGTCGTCGTAAGGGAGCGATTGCTCGTATTCGTCGGTCTGCAATTCCAGCTCATCACGCAGCATGCCTGCGCCGCCGGCGGTGAGTCCGATCAGGACAATCGGGATCAGTAACACCCACAGAATGGCCAGGGTCTTCACGCCTCGGGAATTCGGTGGCGGCGGCGGGCCGAAAGCGTTGGGGCCTTTCGTTCCAGGCAGCAGGATCATCAGAAACGGGAAGACGCTGCCTACGAACGGCACCATGGTCAGCAGCAGAAGCCAGCCCGACCAACCCAGATCGTGCAGCCGCTGAACGCCGATCTGCGCACCTATGACAGCGAACACGACGAGCACCACCGCCATCAGCAGGCCGCCGGCGACCAGCGAACCGTTCATGACCAGCAGGCACACACCTACCAGCACCAGCGTCGCGGCACTCAGGACCATGCTCCACGCCAGATAGCGCAAGCGCCCGATACGCCCATGGATACTCAAGACCTTCAGCGTCGAATGACCGGGCTGATCAGCGCCGACCTGTGCCTTGGGCGGTGCGTAGGGCGATATTTCCAGATGCGCGGGTTTGGGGGAGGGCTGGCTGACGACTTCATCCAGACTCAGGCTGATTTCAACGTCAGGTTCGATACGTGCTTCGACGCCCGCATCGTCCAGCGCCTTCAGGTAGCGTTCCGCATCCTGATAAGTGATCCCGCGCTTGAGCGCGACGGGTTGACCGCTGAACAGCTTCTGCACTGCAGACGGTTCGCTTTTGAACAGCCCCGCCAGGTTGGCCTTTGCGGTGTCGAGCTCGACGCCTTCACGCACCTGCCCTTCAAATACAATCTTGAAGTGTGAATCGGCCATACGGGGCTTCCTTGTCTTTAAATGGAAAACAATGCCGGGCGCCTGTCTGAGACAGGGCGCCCTGTCGCGTTACTGATGATTGAAGTCAGAAGGGTTTGACGATAACCAGAATGACGATAGCGATCAGGATCAGTACCGGGATTTCATTGAACCATCGATAAAACACGTGGCTGCGGCCATTTTCGCCACGGGCAAAGCGTTTGACCTGTGCACCGCAGACGTGGTGATAGCCGATCAGCAGGACAACCAGTGCGAGCTTGGCGTGCATCCAGCCCTGACTGAAATAACCGCTGGGGTCGAAGCTGATCAGCCAGCCGCCGAAGACCAGCGTTGCGATCATTGCCGGGGTCATGATGCCACGGTACAGCTTGCGCTCCATGACGATGAAACGCTCGCGGCTGACCGTGTCCTCACTCATCGAGTGATAGACGAACAGTCTTGGCAGATAGAACAGGGCTGCAAACCAGCAGACCATTGAAATGACATGAAGCGCCTTTATCCATAGATAGAGCATTTTTGATTATTCCCAGGTTCACGGTGGCCGAATAGTAGTGTCTTGTGCGCCCATACGTCACGTTGTCGGTTGTCGCAGAGGCGATAGGCTCCTATTATCGACCGCTTTCCAGTTGTTTCGTTGAGGGCAGGTTATGGTCAAGGTCGGTATCGTCGGCGGCACGGGTTACACCGGGGTCGAGCTGCTGCGTCTGTTGGCACAGCATCCGCAGGCAGAAGTAGTGGTCATTACCTCGCGCTCGGAGGCCGGCATGCCAGTCGCCGACATGTATCCGAACCTGCGCGGGCACTACGACGGCCTCGCGTTCAGCGTGCCTGACGTGAAAACCCTGGGTGCCTGTGACGTGGTGTTCTTCGCCACGCCCCACGGTGTAGCCCATGCCCTGGCTGGTGAATTGCTCGCGGCAGGCACCAAAGTGATCGACCTGTCTGCCGACTTCCGTCTGCAGGATCCGGTCGAGTGGGCCAAGTGGTACGGCCAGCCTCATGGTGCTCCTCAGTTGTTGGAGGATGCGGTGTACGGGCTGCCGGAAGTCAACCGCGAACAGATCAGGAACGCGCGACTCATCGCCGTACCGGGTTGCTATCCCACCGCTACCCAGTTGGGTTTCCTGCCGCTGCTTGAAGCCGGTATTGCCGATAACACTCGTCTGATTGCCGACTGCAAATCTGGCGTGAGCGGAGCGGGCCGTGGTCTGAATATCGGTTCGCTGTACTCGGAAGCCAATGAAAGCTTCAAGGCCTACGCCGTGAAGGGCCACCGCCACCTGCCTGAAATCACCCAGGGGCTGCGTCGCGCTGCCGGTGGCGACATCGGCCTGACGTTCGTGCCACACCTGGTGCCGATGATTCGTGGCATTCACTCCACGCTCTATGCAACGGTCACTGATCGCTCGGTGGACCTGCAGGCACTGTTCGAGAAGCGCTACGCCGACGAGCCATTCGTGGATGTGATGCCAGCGGGCAGCCATCCCGAAACCCGCAGTGTGCGTGGCGCCAACGTGTGCCGCATCGCGGTGCATCGTCCGCAGGGCGGCGATCTGGTCGTCGTGCTTTCGGTGATCGACAACCTGGTCAAAGGTGCGTCGGGTCAGGCGGTGCAGAACATGAACATCCTGTTTGGCCTCGATGAGCGCGCCGGGTTGTCCCATGCGGGCATGATGCCCTGAGGGAGGCAGCTTTGAGCTTCAAGCTTCAAGCTTCAAGCGGCAAGCTTCAAGTTGCAAGGCAAAGGCGGGCCGGCCATGCTCTTGTAGCTTGTAGCTTGTAGCTTGTAGCTTGTAGCTTGTAGCTTGTAGCTTGT